>JAFPWX010000006.1 GCA_017412645.1 Bacteroidales bacterium
ATTGTAAACTACCACCTGCGCCTTAAGGCCAGTCGGTTCAATGTTCTCACGGAAATGCGCCACAATATGTTCGCATACTTTCCGGATTCGATCTGGCGAAGTGAATAGAGCCTCTGTGTTGGTCTTCTTGACCAGCATAACTTTATCCTCTTGGGAAATCTGGTCGGTGAGTGCATCAAACTCTGCATCCAGAGCAGCCCTGTCAATATGGAGTTCGACCGGAACGGGCTCGAATTCCAATTTCAGTGTTGCTCCGTCCTTAATGGAATCCTGGAATGAATAACGGCTCATATAGCCGGACTTGTCTGACTCTGCACCAAATGTGGCAAAAGTATTGTGGTCCAACTTATTGATTGGAGTTCCCGTGAGACCAAAGAAGAATGCATTCGGAAGAGCCATGCGCATCTTCTCCCCAAGTCCACCTTCCTGGGTACGATGAGCCTCATCGCACATGAGAATAATATTGCTGCGATCAGAGAGCTTCTCGCTAACATCACCAAATTTAAAGATCGTGGTAATGAGGATTTTTCTCTGGTCTTGTTTAAAGAAGTCAATAAGAGACTCTTTGCTATCGGCTCCGGCCAGGTTGGGAATATCCACATTATTAAAGTCGGCCGTTATCTGGGACTCAAGGTCCAAACGGTCATCTACAATGACCACTGTCGGGGACTTCAATTCCGGTTGCATGCGGAGCTTCTGTGCGGCAAAGACCATGAGCAGCGATTTACCAGATCCCTGGAAATGCCAGATGAGTCCCTTCTTCGGGAATCCGGTCTTAACACGCTCCACAATAGCATTTGCACCCTCATATTGCTGATAACGGCAAACGACCTTGATTTTGCGGTGTTTCTTGTCCGTTGAATACAAGGTAAAGAAGCGCATGATATCCAGAATCTTTGCAGGCTGCATCATCTGCGAGAACGAGCGTGCAACATCTTCAAGAGTTCCTTCAGTTTTCACCTCCCCTTCAAACCAGGGTCCCCACTTGGTAAGCGGAGATCCGATACCGCCATAACGGAAGGTTTTACCTTCAGTGGAAAAATTGAAGATGTTCGGAACAAACATCTGCGGGATACTCTGCTCGTAGCTCAGGATATCGTTAGCGCCATCTGCCCATGTGATACTACTGCGTACAGGGCTTTTTGTCTCGCCTATGACCAACGGGATACCGTTGATGATAAAGACGATATCCAGACGCTTCCCATTTTGCGTGCTGGCTTTGTGGTACATCCACTGATGTGTAATCACGCAGTGGTTGTTATTGATATTCTTGAAATCAAAGAGTTTAACTGGGACATTCTCTCCGTTCTCTCCGAAGGGGTAACTGTTTTTTTCAAATACAAGATCTTTGAAACGTTCATTAGCAGTTACCAAATCGTGGGGTTGAACTGCCTGAATAGCGCTCCGTAGATGATAAATAACATCATCGGCATTTTCTGATTTAAGGTCGGGATTTAGTCTTAGGATTGCATCCTTTAACCATCCGCCGACGAGAACATCTTGAGTGTCACGAGGAATGCTGTCAGCTGGGACATACTCCCAGCCTATTTCTTGCGCAGTTGCAATCAGCATTTGCTCGATTGTGTTGTCTTCAGTAAACATATTGTGTTTTGTTTTAACTCAAATATTTTGATTTATCGGCCTGTTGAGCAATCTCTACGAAAACTTTCTGCTTATCTATAGTTCCCACCTCAATAGAGAACTCATACAACATGTCTTTGTTGATTGCCTTAAAAGTTGTTCCTGTTCCAAGGGCATCAAGATCCTTTTCTTTTAACTTAAGGGCATAATACAAGAATAATTGTTCTACACCATTAGGTCGAATTGAGGCTAAACCTCTTCCGATACAACACTCTTCTTTAGTAATATTTACAGTTCCAACTGGAGCTCGAACAGACATTAAGATATCATTGGGCTGGGCGATTCTTATTGGCTCGCTACAGTAGAGAGTCGCTTTGCCAATATACATATCACCGAACTCTGTCTTTCCTTGATAAAAAGGCAATCCAGAATTAGTCGTGTTATAATAATTTGAATCGGGTGATGCTCCCATAGTAATATTTGCGACATCGGACAACTTCCTTTGTAATGCGCATGAAAACATCTCGATAAATTGCGATTTGAGACCATCAAATTTTGATTTATCAGCCTGCTTATAGAACTGCTCAAACTCGTCCTGTAGTTCTTTCGGGGGCACGGAAATCGATATTTGCTCTATTGCCTTCTTTGAGAGTTCCAAGAATGTAGATCCCGTACCCATCTTTTGCAATTCTGGATTATGAATCCTAAGCGTAAAAAACAGATATACCGAGTTAATAGTATTGTCGCAAACGAAGTTCTTGAATCCTTGATTGCAGTACATTTCACATCCTGCTATGGCAGTTTTCCCTATTGGAGCCCTTGTAGAAAGGATTACTGTTCCAGCGGGGAACGGTTTCAGAGATGTCGACTTAACTCCCTCTTCAGTAATATGCCTTTCGGAATCATACAAATAGAAAGAGTCATCAGACAGTTCGGCGGGAGTAATCCATTTTACATCACCATCCCAAAACGCAACATTTGAAGAAGAAGGAGTACTCCCTAAAACTATCGTCGAGACTTCAGGTAATTTCTTGAATGTCCATCCTCGCTCGTTCTGGAAAGTATCTCCGAACATCTCGATAAATTGCGACTGTACTACCATAGGACTATCCGATGAATTTGCGGTGAGACATCTTGACATTGGCCTGATTGACCATCGCATATTGGAGCGTAGTGTCAAGACTCTGATGACCGAGCAGATGTTGTACCTGCTCGATGGGCATACCTTTATCGATGGCCATTGTCGCCAATGTCCTGCGAAATTTGTGTGGATGCACCTTTGTCATATTCAAGTCTTTACCTATGTTCCTCAGGCGGATTTCAACTCCGCTTATTTGGAGCCTGTTGTATGGCGCAAGTAACGTCACAAACAGAGCCTCGTTATCATCTTTTCTTTGCCGCAGATAGTTTTGAAGATGGATCTTGGTCCGTGCATCAAAGTACACTATCCGCTGCTTGTTGCCTTTTCCGGTCACAATGCACTCCCTGTTTTGGAAGTCAATGTCATCCCGGTTCAGCTTCACCAATTCCCCGACACGCATCCCGGTTGAGGAAAGGATATCGATCATAGCCAAGTCACGTGCATTGTCGCAAGAATCCCTCATCATCTCCAGCGCCTCATCCGTATAGGTTTCCTTCACGACCTTTCCGGTCTTGACTTTGTGAATCCGACGCACCGGGCTTTTTACAATGTAGAACTCTTCCTCCAGCCAGGCGAAGAAGCTGGACAGGATCCTGCGGATGTTATCAACTGTTACTCGGCTGGCGCCACTACGTTGCTGATAATTGTCCAGGTAATGCCGGAGGTCATCAGTAGAGATATCCTTGATTCCTTTTCCAACTGCATTCAGAGCGTTCCGAATGGTACTGTCGTAGTAATTCATGGACTTCTCGGAGCAACCCTCCACACGCTTTGCAGCCAGGAATGTCTGGATGATAGAGAAATCTACATTCTCGGTGTCGGATTCAGTCTTTTCAATGAGCTCGACCTTTTCAAAGGTCTGTTGCAGAACGGATTTCAGCCGTTCTAACTGATTGCTTGAAAGAGAAGTCGTCATCTCCACAAGCACTTGGTTTATAAGTTTGGCTACCATATCGAATAATCTTTTCGACAAAGTTAGCCAATCGGTTACTGCATCAGGGCTCGCATCACATTGTCAATCTTCTCGATGGCCTGTTTGAGTTCAAATTTTGATTTATCGGCCTGTCGACTCATTGATACAAACCTCTTCTGCGCCTCTATATTTGGGATCGGAATTGCAAGTGAAGTAATGTGGTCTGGTCTAATGTTTATAATATTTGTTCCGTTTCCCAATTCTTCGATAATACTTCTGTACATGTCAGAATTGAAATAGGCATTCAAATACTCTGAAGATAGGTTATCATTACATCTAATCCCTAAGCAGAAAGCACCAAAAGAGGTATTCCCATGCTCGCCTGTAAAGAGTCCTGCCTTACCGACTAATTTCTTGCTTCCATTTGATCCGCACATTACGATATCTCCAGACCGTAGATATTGCTTCTGGGACACGCATAAGTCGCTCACATATACAAGATCATCATAATTAATCTCTCCGTCGGAGATGTTATTTGAGCGCAATATGGTCACGCCATCTTCAGCAGATTCCTTGATGTCCGCAGGTTTGTACGACACACCTCGAATCACTGAGATAAATGGGCCAAGGTTTGTAGGCTCATATCGATTGAAATAGTCCTCGATAAATTGCGATTTCACATATTCATCGACAGAACTAAGCATGGCCTTGTATGACATTTTCATGTCATATGATGCCCAGAGCAAATGGCTTATCTTTGTTTGTACATCTTTAGGTGGAAGCAAAAACTCAAAACCAGCGAGTTGTTTCCACTTAATACGACGTGTTAAACCTCCGGTAGACTTTGAGACGATGAAATCCCACAGAGCCTTTGAGTATAGGATATTAATTAGATAACCATCGGCAATGAGTCTGGGATTCTCCCTGATTGTTATAATATCTGCAGAGCAGACACCATCGAATTGTGCACGAGGAGCCCTTTCCCGGAAATCACTCCCATACAGACTTCTACGAACAAGGAGATAGTCACCCACACAGAATTTTTTCTGAGCAGAAGTTACTTGAGAAGCTGGAGATGTTCTTTCAATCCGAAAATCGTATTGGTCTATACAATTGGAACCGATAAAATCATCATACTCCGATTCGCTTGGATTGTCGATCCTTTCAGAATACTCAGACGCGACATCTCCCAAACGCACCTTTATCCAATTAGATTTATTAAGCAAATCAATTGGGAATGATGGCATTGGCGGGTTGGGTTGATTTTGAACATTGAGTAGTCCAGATACAGATTCGGAGAGGCGACTCTGCACGGATTCTAATTCAACAAGGACAGAATTTACTTTTTCCTTTGAATCATCCTCGATGGGATCTTCGGACTTTACATATAGCTTAATATTCAGATTACCATAGTTCAAAAGGATCTCCGAATTGTCAACAATTGCTGAGAAACCAGGTATATCGTCCTCGGTCTCAAATGCCGTCATTATTTTATCGATATCCTCTTTGAAAAGGTAGGCTTGACTCTTGATTTTATGAGTACACTTTTCAGCTTCTACAAATAGAATCTTACCAACGCGATTAATTGGTTTGTTCTTATTAAAAATAATGACACAGGACTCAAGGCCAGAATTATAGAACAGATTGCGGCCCAACCCGATAATAGCTTCAATAACATCATCTTCGACAATGGCTTGTCGTATAGATGCTTCTTCATCTCTGTTTAATACTCCATGTGGAAGAAGGACAGCACTACGCCCTTTTGCAGGATCAAGTGAGCATATGATATGTTGAATAAAAGCATAATCAGCCCTCGCTTGCGGAGGAACACCGTAATCATTCCGTCCATACTTGTCTGATGCAAATGCAGCGCGATTCCATTGACTAATCGAGTATGGAGGATTGGCCAGAACGATATCAAAGCGTTGTAAATGACCATTTTGAATAAACGCGGGGTCACTCAATGTGTCTCCATTTACGATAGAATACTCTTGGACACCATGAAGGAACAAGTTCATTCGGGCAATAGAGGCTGTCAAAGCATTCAACTCTTGACCGAAAACCTTCATGCCCCGCCATTCCTTTCCTTGGTCCCGGACTGCAGTCAAACATTTAATAAGCATTCCTCCGGAACCACATGTTGGATCATATATACTCTCTCCTGGTTGTGGTTTTAATATCCGGGTCATCAAATCGACCACGGTTCTATTGGTATAGAACTCTTGCGCAGTGTGTCCGGCGTCGTCGGCAAATTTGCCAACAAGGTACTCATATCCGGTTCCCATCTCATCGGCAGGACATGCAGCCAAAGAAAGATTGAGTTGGGAGAAATGCTCAAGAAGGTCTGAAATTAAACGATCTGGCATGTTGGATTTATTTGTCCAGATTTGTTTAGGGCCAAAAATTCCAGATAGACCGCCAATTCTGCGTCCGTATAATTCAATAGGAGGATTTGCCTGCTCGATGCGTGTTAGTGCTGTAACAAGAGCTTGCCCAATATTCTCGGTAACTTCACGCACATCATTCCAGTGTGCGCCAAAAGGAATGGTCGCAACACGCTGCTCTGCATCCAGCTTTGAATATTCGTCATCTCCATCACTTAAGACCATCGCGTCTGCGTAAGCCTCATCAAAAACATCGCACAAGCGCTTAAAAAACACCAGAGGGAAAATATACTCTTTATAGCTGGTAGCATCTATCTGCCCCCGAAGTAACACAGCAGCTCCCCATAGATACTTCTCGAGTTCATCGAGAGAAATGGGCTTTACTTCTTTGGGCTTGTTATCATAACCTGCAACTATCATATCGTGCTTCCTCCTGCTATTAAGAGTTCTCTAAACTTGGCTTCTGCGGCCACCATGTTCTCATAGGCCTGCTTGAATTCGGCTTTTACTTCCTCATAGGGCTTTACCTCTGCGGCCTTGCGCTCAATGTAACGGTTAACTGAGAGAATGTAATCCTTCTCCTCTATCTCCCGAAGAGTGATAACTTTCGCAGTCTCCTCTACATCGGCATAATCGGCATAGAGTTTATAAATCTGGTCTACATTCTCCGGCGAGAGTTCATTCTGGGCACGCTTGGCAGTGAAGATGGAGGAGGCGTCAATCATGAGCACCTTGCCAATTTTCTCAGCTGGCTTGCGGTCCCGGAATATCATCAGACATGCCGGAATACCTGCGCCGTAGAAAAGATTGTTTACCAGAGTTATGACGCACTCCAACTTATCGGTTTTGACAAGTTGTTTTCGCAGCTCATATTCTTTCTGTCCCCGGAATAAAACTCCCTGGGGGAGAACGACACCGATGCGCCCGGTGTCCGGTTTCATGGATGCAATCATATGCTGCACCCAAGCGTAATCTCCATTGGATGGAGGTGGAGTACCCCATGCATTGCGACCGAATTTGTCGGACTCCCACATGTCCGCACCCCACTTGTCCAGGGAGAATGGAGGATTTGCCAGCACATTGTCGAATTGAGCGAGCTTGCCATTCTGGACAATCTTGGGATCCCGCAAAGTGTCTCCCTGCATTATGTTGAAATCGGCAGCGCCATGCAAGAACAGGTTCATTTTTGCAATGGCTGCATTGGTCACATTCTTTTCCTGTCCATACAAACGACCACAGCAGAGAGTCGAGTAGTGCATATAGTGCGCTGCTTCGATGAGCATACCTCCAGATCCGCATGCGGGATCATAAATACTCTCACCAGGTTTCGGGTCCAGGATCCGTACCAGCAGCTTAACGATGGCTCGCGGAGTATAGAACTCACCAGCCTTTGCCTTGGAAAGATCGGCAAACTTCTTCAGCAGAATCTCATAGGCATCGCCCATAAGGTCGGCCGGATAATTGGAGTTTCCAAGTTTCACCTTGGACATGTGCTCGATGAGATCTTTCAGGCGACTGTCTGTAAGAACCGTCTTGTCTGTCCACTGAGCCTTGGAGAAGGTACTGAGCACGCCATAAAGTGTCGTGGGATTGGCACGTTCTATCATGCGCATAGACTCGACAATCGCGGAGCCCAGGTTTTCTGTGCGCTCGCGAAGATCCTGCCAATGACAGCCTTCGGGGATAACAAATCGATGGAGCTCCGGGAGTGATGCATATTCCACATCCCCACCAGATTCGGCAAGTGCCTGTTCGGTCTCCTCATCCCATACGTCAGATATTCTCTTGAAATAGAGAATTGGCGTGACGTACTCTTTGAAGCTATCTTGTCCAATTGGACCGCGCAGGATATTACAGGCCTCAAACAAAAAATTGAAGAGGTCCGACACGGAGTCTATCGACTTGGTCGTAACTATATTTGTCATTAACGGGTTGTGTTTGCTAATCTAGCAAATATAGCATTTTTCATACTGAATTCAAATGCCTTATAGTATTATGGTTTAATCAATTCTTCTTTAAGCCTAAAAGCATCCGGATCGACTGTCATTTGGTATATTTTAATACTCGGATTACACTGCCTGGCAATCGTTATCAGTTTCTCTTTCTTTTCGGGATCTATCTTTATCCCTAAATACAGAGATTCAAAGCACTCGCCCCCCAAACAAGGATAGGCTCTAACTTCTTTCCAGTCATACTCTTTCATTTTCTTTGCCTTGAACGGCAAAGTCATTGGTGCAAAGCAAGGGTGTTCTAATGTTCCAGTCGGAGTGGGATCCAAAAGTAACAGTCTCACTTCCTGTTCATGTTCCCATGCCTTTGCTTTAGTAGATAGTTGGTAGCGGAAAGAGTCCACAGCACCACGAAAACAATCTGGTTTGTCTATCACATCCCGATATTGAACCTCCATTTCCATTGCGCCTACAAAGAGTTTGCAAAGGATTCTTGAAAGATATCCATTTACTTTTTCTTTATCCAGGCCAATACATACTCCTTGATGGTTTCCGTAATAGCTCCACATTAGCAAGGAATCGTGCACTTTTGAAAGACTGCATATCCATGCGCTATTTCGCAAATTCTCTGCATCATTCTTTTCTTTTTCAACTATAAACTCTTTTGGCGGCCAATTGTTTGGAGACTCAGGTACGTGAGAATAATCGAAAAGGGCAGGATGGCAATCAAAGGGATCGTTTAAGCGCGTAGCATTAGTAAACTGGAGGTTTTTATAATACAACATACTCGAGGCACCCGAAACATCCAGATACTTATACAGAAATTTCTCATTCATAGAATAATCGTATTAACGGTTAATCTACAAATATAGGTAGATGTTTTGACAATTAGCGTCAAATATTATTTTATCTACGAAAAAATGGTTATTTCTCGTTACTCCACCCTCATCATCCCCTCACACCCCTCCAGAATATCCTGGAAGGCTTCTTCAAAATCCCCTGTGTACCAGGGGTCAGCGACGTCGCGGCCGGTGCCGGTGTAGGCCATCAGAAGATGGATCTTGCCGTCGGGATCGTCCGGAATGATGCGGCGGATGAGGCGCAGATTGGAGGAATCCATGCACACGATGCGGTCGAAGCGGGAATAGTCGGCCCTTGTGATCTGACGGGCGCGCTTGCCCGCATCGAACGGGACGCCGTGCTGGGAGAGGCAGCGCCTGGCGGGCGGATAGATGGGATTGCCGATTTCTTCCGCCGACACGGCCGCGGACTCGATGTAATAGCGGTCTTCCATGCCGCGGGTGCGCACCAGGGCCTTGAGGATGAACTCGGCCATGGGGCTCCTGCAAATGTTTCCGTGGCAGACAAAGAGTATGCGCATGCGATTCATAACCACGGGCAAAGATACTGAAAAAACAAAAAAGGGAGGGCATCCGCCCTCCCCCGGGACCTCAGGTCGAATTAGCAGTTCTCAATTAGAAGAACCGTCGGCCACTAAGCGCGTCTCCTAACGCGTCGATAGTGCGAACGGACCTTCGTCACCTTATCTCTGTACTTGCGCACATGCGCCTTTACTTTGATAAGTTTGGGAGCTCCGAACTCTAAGTTTAGACTTACCCCCATGCGAATGAACGTGTGCATAAAACAATAATAACAATACTCGTAACAGTTCTTCGGGGAGGTCAAGCAGTACTCCCTTGGTCCCATAGCGTGATTCGAGAATGAAAAAAAAGGCATTTCATTAGGAGCTGAAATGCCTTTGAGGTCGAGTATCGTTCCGCTTTCGCGGCTGGATTATTGTTTTACTTCGCAAAGGTAAAGATTATTCTTGAATCTCCAAATTATTATTTCAAATATCTTCAATCCATGCAGTTCAAAGGCTGCAAAGCGGCACGAAGATAAGTGATAAAATGGACTGTTCCAAACTTATTTGGGGGAGTAAAAAAATCTTTTTCTATTTCTTAATTTATTAAAGCTTTTATACGCTTTTTCTTTATGAAAAAACAGTCGCAGCAGCAGCCGTCCCCTTACCCGCTGCGACTTTCAAAGGGGGTCGGTTGCGTTCAACTCGTGAGTCTGACTCACGACTTCAAGTTCGAGGCTCCGGACAGCAAGCAGAATAGGATTGCCTGATTATTCCAACCTTCCGAAATCGTTCCAGCCGCCCTGAAGCTTGCCGGCGTGGCAGTCGACGATGAACTTCTGCAGGGTGTGCTGGGCGTAGTCGTCGCGACCGGTGCGGTGGTAGTGCTGAATGCGGTCGACCTTGATGCGGCGGTAGTTCTCCGGGCAGCGGAGGTAGAAGGCCCAGGCCTGGGCGTCGGCCCGGATGGCGTCGGTCACCCAGGGTTCGTACACGAAGTGGTCCGGGTCCAGGTCGGGGATGGCCGCGAGCCCGGCCGGAGTCATCTCCCCGAGGGCCACGAGCCGACGGCATCGTACCAGATTCTGCTCGCACCAGTTGGAACGCTTGCGCCGAGGGGTGAAGTGCTGAAGGGGCTTGCCATCGTCGATACGCTTCATGGTGCTGTCGATCCAGCCGAAGCAGAGGGCCACCTCAACCGCATCCACGTATCGCACCACCCCGGGGCAGTCCGCTGCGGCCCGGTTTATCCGCAGCCAGAAGTCACTCACCTTGTCGTGATTCTCCTCGTACCAGCGGTACAGTTCCTCCCGGGTATGAATATCTAATACTTCCACTTAATCAGTTTAAATTCCGGCTCCGTCGGAGAACTGCTCTTCCACGCGTCCCTGAAGCACGCGGGCACCGGGAGGCACCGAATGGGTAAGCCACACGTTGCCTCCGATAATGGCTCCCTTGCCGATAGTCACGCGCCCCAGAATGGAGGCGTTCGAATACACCGTCACTTCATCTTCGAGTATGGGATGGCGGGGCAGGTTGAGCGGCTTGCCGTCTTCTCCGTAACGGAAACTCTTGGCACCGAGAGTTACACCCTGATATAGCGTCACGTTCTTGCCTATGATGGCAGTCTCGCCTATGACCACTCCAGTGCCGTGGTCTATCGCGAAGCCCTCCCCTATGCTTGCCCCCGGATGGATGTCGATGCCTGTGGCATTATGGGCATACTCGGTGAGCATTCTGGGTATTATGGGCACTCCAAGAAGGAGGAGTTCGTGAGCGGTGCGATAGTACAGCATGGCCGTTACCGCCGGGTAGCAGTAGACTATCTCCTTTTCGCTCTTCACGGCGGGGTCGTTATGCGCCAGAGCCTTTATGTCGGCACAGAGAAGACGCTTGATTTCCGGAATCCTGCCAATAAAGGCTTCGGCCGTCTCAGGAGAGGTGACCCCGCTGAGATTCTTCCTTATGCCGGCCATGGCATCGGCCTCCGGGACATCACTGTAAATGGGAAAGACGACATCCTTCATGAACGCCATGAGGCTCTTCAGATGGTCGATGGTTCTGGTCAGGCTAAGGCTCATAAGCGTAAGGGATTCAGGCAAAAAGGGTTGTGGACAGATAACGCTCGCCGGTATCGGGAAGAAGGGCGACGATGGTCTTGCCTTCGTTTTCGGGAAGACGGCTGAGCTGCAGCGCGGCAGAGAAAGCCGCCCCGGAGGAGATGCCAACCAGCAGGCCCTCTTTCGCCGCGAGCAGACGGGCTCCGCTGAAGGCGTCTTCGTCACTTACGGGAAGGACCGCGTCGACTGCGGCGGGATCGTAGGTGTCCGGCACGAAACCGGCTCCTATGCCCTGGATCTTATGCTTACCGGGGACGCCTGTGGATAGCACGGCGGAACTTGCCGGCTCCACCGCCACGATTCTGACCTCGGGCTTATGCTTTTTAAGGCATCTTCCGGTTCCGCTTACAGTACCGCCCGTGCCTACGCCGGCCACGAAGATATCCACCAGGCCGTCGGTATCGGCCCATATCTCCTCTCCGGTAGTCCTCTCGTGCACGGCCGGATTCGCCGGGTTCACAAACTGGCCCAGGATAACGGCTCCCGGGGTAGAGGCCTTCAGCTGCTCGGCCCGGGCGATCGCGCCCTTCATGCCTTCGGCGCCGGGGGTGAGCTCCAATTGCGCACCCAGGGCCTTGAGCAGGCTGCGACGCTCCTGGCTCATGGTCTCGGGCATGGTGAGGATGACCTTGTAGCCCTTGGAGGTGCCCACCCAAGCGAGCCCCACGCCGGTATTGCCGCTGGTAGGTTCTATGATGGTGGCGCCGGGCTTGAGTATGCCTTTTGCCTCGGCATCTTCGATCATAGCGAGCGCTATGCGGTCCTTGACTGAACCGCCGGGATTGAAGTATTCCAACTTCAGAAGAATGGTTGCCTTCTGGCCTTCGTAGCCTTCTACCTTAAGAAGGGGTGTCCTGCCGATAAGCTGGGAAAGGGAAGTATATATCATAACTAGCGTATCTCAAAGTTTCTACTGGCGAACGGCAGAGCCAGGCGCAGCGCATAGTGCCAGTACTCCCAATCGTGCACGCCGTCGCGTACCAGAAGCTGCGCCGGGATCTGCGCGGCCTTCATGTTACGATAAAAGTCGAAGGTCTGATGCAGCAGGAAATCGTCGTCGCCGCAATCGATATACCAGGCCACGGTGCGGAGTTTCTTGCGCGTCGCCTCATTCGCGTTTGCCACAAAGTCGATGGCGGAATGCTCACGTACCGACCGGCAGGTAAGATCCAGATAGTCCTTCGCCTTGGAGTCGCCCTGCACCTCCGCCGACTTCTCGTCCAGCCAGGGGCTCATCGCGTAGCAGGCAACGAACATGTCGGGATGCCTCTGGCAGTAGACGGTGCTGCCGCCTCCGCCCATGGAAAGGCCCATTATCGCCCGTTTGCCCTTGGCTCCGCCGCAGCGGTACTTCTTCTCCACCGACGGGAGGAACTCTTTGAAAAAGTAGTCCTCATAGCTGTAGCCCGGCTGATTGTAATAGCCGTTGAAAGTGTTGTGAACATCCCAGCAGCCGGCGCCAGGCATTATTATCACCATGGGCACAGCTTCGCCCGAACGGAGAAGCTGATCGGTCACAACCTGCATCTGCCCCTTGTACTGCCAGGCAGTGTAGTCGTCGCTCAGGCCGTGAAGCAGGTACACCACGGGGTAGCGGGTCTTACCTTTTTCGAAGCCATCCGGCAGGTAAACATTATACTTCATCTGGGTTCCGAGAACCTTGCTGTAAAGGCTGTCGGTAACGATCTTTCCGGCCCGGGCGGGCAGGAAGGCAAGCGCCGCAACGGCGAGTAACAAAAACTTTTTCATACTACTGAGCTTCTAACACAAACACTGCACTGGTATTGGCCTTCTCGAAGGCCGGATTGAATCCGCCGCCGGCAAGGAACGCTCCGGTGAAGGAACGCCCGTCGCCCCACCAGCAGGAGGAATCCACATTCTGCTCCGTCACCTTGTAACTGAGCGCCGGATCCAGGCCCTGAAGAAGGAAGGGATGCGTTGCGATGGAACAGTTCTGGAAGCGCAGGCAGTAGCAGAACACCACGGCCCTGCGCTTATCGGGCGACACATACATAAGTGCATAAAAATCACCGTCATAGGGCGATGCCAGGCGGTAGAGGTCGCCGCCGAACACAAGTTCGCGGTAACCTTTGTACGAGCTGATGCAGCGGTCGGCAAGGGCACGCTCTTCGGCCGAGAGCGCCTTGGGCTGCAGCTCCATTCCGAGGCGGCCCGATGCGGCCACGTCGAAGCGGAACTTGAGCGGGGTGACATTTCCGGTCTGATGGTTGGGCACGGCCGAAACGTGGGCCGCCATCACGCAGGCGGGATAGATCAGAGAGGTGCCCCACTGAATGCGGGTGCGGGAGATGGCGTCGGAATTGTCGCTCGGCCACACTTCGTTGAAGTAACGCAGCGCCCCGTAGTCCACGCGGCTGCCGCCGGCGGAACAGCACTGCACAATCAGCTTCGGGTACTTCGCCCGCATGCGTTCGCAAACGCTGTACAGGCCCTGGATGTATTCTACATAGAAGCGGTCCTGCTCGGCGCCCAGGTACGGACTGCCGAACGACATCACGCGGCGGTTGCAATCCCACTTTATATAGTCGATATTGGGCGAGAGCGACACGGTGCGGTCGAACACTCCGAACACGAAGTCCTGCACGGCCGGGTTGCTGAGGTCCAGGATCCACTGGTTGCGGCTCTGGTAGATCTCACGGCCGGGGCTCTGCACCACCCAGTCGGGATGTGCCTGCGCGAGGTTGGAATCGGGGTTAACCATCTCCGGCTCTATCCAGATGCCGAACTTGAGGCCCTTCGAATGGGCGTACGAGGCCACGTAGTCTATGCCTTCCGGGATCTTGCGGGTGTTGAGTTCCCAGTCGCCGAGGCCGGCGTTGTCGGAGTTGCGGGGATGCTGCATGCCGAACCAGCCGTCGTCCAGAACGAACATCTCGAGGCCCATGTCCGCAGCATCGTCTATCATGCGAAGCAGGGTCTCGGTGGTGAAGTTGAAGTAGGCTCCCTCCCAGCTGTTGAGCAGCGTGGGGTTCACCTGTCCGCCGTTCCACACTCCCCATTTGCGGGCCCAGCGGTGGAGGTTGCGCGACGCTCCCCCGGCTCCGTCGGCACTCCAGGTGTAGATCATCTCCGGAGTGGTGAAGCTCTTGCCCGCAGCGAGCGGATAGTGAGAGGCGAAGGGACTGATGCCCGAAACTATGTTCAAGCGGTCGCTCTGGTCGAGCTCGAAGCTGATGCGGAAGTTGCCGCTCCACGCCAGGGCCCCCGCGATGGTGGCCCCGTCGGTCTCGCTGAAGGGATGGCCCAGGGAGAGTACGAAGCTGGGGTTGTTGCCCTGGGTGTTCTGGGTGCCGCGTCGGCTCTCCAGCACCTTGGTGTCGTGGGTGAGGAGCTCGCGGTCGATCTGCATCTCGGTGGCCCAGCCGCCGTAGAAATGGGTGAGCTCGAAGCTGTCGGCCGCAAGGTTGAGCGAGGCCGAGGCGAAGTTGCGCAGCCGAACGGGCTTCTTGCCTGGATTGCGGATGACGCTGTGCATGGCTATCACATCCTCCGCCTGATGGGCGTCGTATACCAGGTCCACTTCGAGGGCGGTCACATAGTCCTTCATGTGAAGGGTGGTGGTGACGATGCCTTCACGGCTGCTCACTTCGGAGCCGGTCAGATAGAGTTCGGTGTTCTGGCTGCCGTCGGGATACTCCACGTGCAGGGCCTCCTGGCCGTTGAAGCGTCCGCCTACCGTGGGATAGGCATTAGGGGCGCCGAAGTTGTGGTTGAAGCCGGTAAAAAAGTCGGTGAACTGGGCCGGATCGCCCACCGGGGCGCCGTAATGCACAGTGCGCACCTCGCCGCGGGAGTCTACCTGCAGCAGGAGCTGGGTTCCGGCGGTCTCGACCGCAATCACGCGGGCCTCAACGGCCGGGATGGCCACAGTCTCGTGGGTGAACTTTTTAGCCTTGCGCGCCTGCGCGGGAAGGACTGCGGCGGCGATCAGCACCGCCAGTGCTATGGTTTTCAGTTTCATATCGGGTTATTTGATGAGCATCTCGCGGCGGAGCATGAACTCCCGCGCGCGAAGGGTGCCTGTGGAAAAGTCAATGAGGAACTCCGGATCGAAGTGACGGCCGCAGTAGTTGGTTTCCAGATGAAGATGGGGGCCCGTGCTGCGGCCTGTGCTGCCGCTGGTGGCTATGACCTGCCCGGCCTCGACCACGTCGCCCCGGCTCACGAGCCTCTTGTGCAGATGGGCGTAGCAGGTCTCGATGCCGCTGGGATGCCGTATTATCACCACGTTGCCGTAGCCGTTGTGGTAGGCCGAAAGGCGCACGGTTCCGCCGAAGACCGCGGTTACCTTGGTTCCGGTGGGCACGGGGATGTCGACTCCCTTGTGCTTTCGTCCGCGGCGGCCTCCGAAACGCGAACGAAGCTCTGCTCCATAGGGGACGCTGGCATCTTCCGTGAAACGAAGGTGCGTGCGGGAAGGGATACTGTCGAGCGGGATGCGGTAGGAGTCGAGTTCGCGGTCCCACCAGCCTTCGACGATCCTCGCCGGCGCTTCCAGAGAATAGCAGGGAATGGCCCGCGGGGCGGGGATGGGTTCCGGCGTAACAACAGTCTGGCCGCCCCCCGCAGCGAGGGACAGCCAGATGCCTATTGCCAGAAAAGCCGTCACGCGCGAACTCCGCCGAACTGTTCAACTATCACCTTCGCGGCTTCTTCTATCTTGCTCTGAAGCAGTTCCTTTGAGGACGCTTCGCAGATGAAGCGAAGGTAGGGCTCGGTGTTGGACGGGCGGATATTGAACCACCACTGCGGGAACTCCAGACGGTAGCCGTCGAAGTCCATCACCTTTTCGGGTTTCTCCCCCGCTTCGAAATGGGCCTTCACGGCCTCCATCGCCCCGGCCTTGTCTTCCACGCGGAAGTTGATTTCACCGGAGTTCTCGTAACGGGTGAGGCGGTCTATCTCTTCGGAAAGCTTGATACCCTGCTTTTTCAGGGCGCTCACGATGCGCAGCACGATGATGCTGGCGAGCATGCCGGAATCGGAATAGAAGAAGTCTTTGAAGTAGTAGTGGCCTGCGAGCTCACCTCCCCAGAGACCGTCGATCTCGCGGAGCTTTGGAGCGGCGAATGCGCGACCCACGCGCCAGGTGTGCACGTCGGCACCGTAGTTCTCCACCAGATACTCGGCCACTGCTTTGCTGGAGCGGATCTCCTGCAGCACGCGGGGCTTCTTTTCGCCGCGCTCGTCGCAGAAGTAACGCGCCATCATGGCTATTACCAGATCGGGGGCCACGAAGCGGGCGCGGTCGTCCACGAACATCACGCGGTCGGCGTCGCCGTCGTAGATAACTCCTATATCCGCCTTGCTCTTTGCCACCAGTTCGCGCAGCGGCTCCACGTTCTTGGGAACCAGCGGGTTGGGCTCGTGGTTCGGGAAGCTGCCGTCCATGGTGTCGAAGAGGAACTCGGCGTTCTCGCCCTTGTAGATTTCCTTCGCGAAGAGGCAGCTCATGCCGTTCGAAAGGTCGAAGGCTATCTTGAGGTTGGAGTAGTCGCCCTTGTATTTGCGGAGGAAGGCGATGTAGTCCGGCTTTATGTCGATTTCGCGCACGGTTCCGGGCTTTGCCGCCTTCGGGGTGGGACGGCCTTCGTCGATCCAGGACTTAATCTGGCCGAGACCGGTGTCGAGTCCGACGGGAAGGGCGTTCTCGCGGGAGACCTTCATGCCGTTGTATTCCCTGGGGTTGTGGCTGGCGGTTATCTGCACCGAGGCCTTGTAGCCGTAGTTTGCGGTACCGAAGTACACCAGCGGGGTGCTGCTGAGGCCGATGTCGTCCACGTCGGCGCCGGCGTCGGTGATGCCCTGAAGCAGGGCGTCGTGAATCTCCTGCCCGGAAAGGCGGCAGTCGCGGCCCACCAGTACCTTGTCGGCCTTAAGCAGTTGCGGCAGGAAGTATCCTACCTTGTAGGCTGTGGTCTTGTCGAAATCCACTCCGTAGATTCCGCGGATGTCGTATGCGTGAAATGCTCCCATTGTGTTATTATTTTAGTCCTATTGTTTCGTTGAGATAATCGCCTATGCGCTCCAGCCAGGTGTAGCTGCCCGTTCCGGGCGAGGCCTGGAACTGAAAGCAGTGCTGACGGAGTGCGAGGGTGTGAAGTTCGCTCTGGATTCCCATGGCGCGCATCTTTTCCCAGGTCTTCACCGAGTTCATGGCCGCCCAGGGGTCGGAGTCGCCATGGATGAAGAGCATGGGTGCGGTGTCGGGATCGAAGCTGAACTCCGGAACCAGCACTGCGGAGTCGTCGTTGCCGCCTCCTGCATTGTGCCACTCTGCCCCGTCGGTGAGCGCGTAGGCCGGATAAATGCCTATTCCCCACTGCACGTTGCAGGGCAGACGGTCGATATCATCTATCGGCAGATACGAACGGTGGCGCGAGGAAGTAACTCCCATGAGTGTGAGATGGCCTCCGGCCGATGAACCCATGATGCCTATTCGCTCGGGATTGAGGCCGCGCTCCGCCGCTTCACTGCGGACGATGCGTATGGCGCGCTGCAGGTCCTGCCAGGCGGTGGTGTGCTTGGCGAGGCCTTCCGGTCGGGGGGTACGGTATTTCATGGTGACCACCGCCATGCCCTTCGCGTTCAGATAACGGCGGGCCGGGGCCACCTCGAATCCGTCGGGATCATTGCCCTCGTAGCTGCCGCCGGAATAGATGATCTGTATTGCGTCGGTCTTGAGCTCTGCCGGGATGTGCCACTCCAGATAGGGGGTGCACTGATGCTCCTGCGCACAGGGCATCTTGCCTTCCGGCCACAGGTCTTCCTTGAAGTAGATTGCCCTGTCGGCATCGGAGCTGTAGCGGTCCATCAGGGGTACTTCCGGTTCAAGCTCACCGAGGAAGCCCATCTGGCGCATGAACTCTATTCCGCGCTCCAGGCCGAAGGCGCCGTGTTTCTTATTCGGATAAAGGTGCAGCTCGGCCGGAATGCCCATACGGCGCAACTGCCTGTAAATAAGGGTACTGCCGTTGGGAGAATAGGGATCGCGGCCGCCGTGGTGAAGGCTCAGCGGGCAGGTCTTTTCGTCGAATTTGAACACGCTGCTCAGGGCTACGTCGGGCCCGTAACCCTCCCGGGTGGCCTTGGTGCCGGCCTCGCCGTCGGTGGTTACGTATGCCGGAGCGTTGAGTATTCCCCAGTTGATGTGGCAGGGGACGGTGTCCAGTTTGTCTATGGGCTGGTAGGCCGGAGTCTGCGAGTTTGCCGCAAGCAGAAGGGCGAGGTGCGAGCCGGCCGACATGGAGATGACTCCTATCTTTTCGGGGTCGAAGCCGCGTTTGGCCGCCTCGCTGCGCACCATGCGCACCGCCCTCTGGCCGTCTTCCCAGGCCGTCTGGTAGATGGGCAGGCCTTCCGGGCGCGGCGTGCGGTACACGAAGTTCACGCACTGAATGCCGATGGCGGTGAGTTCCTTATGCCAGAGATCGATGAGTCCCACGTCGCAGGTGCTGTTGTAGCCGCCTCCGGAGATGAGTATCATGCACACGTCGTTGTCCACCTCCGCTGCGGGAGCCTCGAACCACTCGAGATACGGGAAGCGGTGTTTGTCGGGCTTGAAACCGGGAGCCCTGGACTCGTCGGTCATGGCAGCTATCTGCCCCGGCTGGGCATCCGGCATCTTCTTCCTGGGCCAGATAGCCTCGCGCTCCCCTCCCCACGCCTGCAGGGAACTCAGAAGCAGTATCAGCAGAAGGACTCTTTTCATGGATTATTTGACCAGTTTGGATTTGTAACGCGTCTGCACCTTTCCGGCGGAGATGCCGGTGAGTTTTTTCGCCACCAGCTTGCGGCGTATGGGGGCCACGAGGTCGGTGAAGAGCTCGCCCTCGAGGTGGCTGAACTCGTGCTCCACCATGCGGGCGGCGAAGTTGTCGAAGTCTTCCGTGAGCTTTTCGAACTTCTCGTTGTAATACTCCACCTTGATGCTCTTTGGGCGCACCACGTCGCAGTAGATGCCGGGCACGCTGAGGCAGCCTTCGTTGTAGGTGACTTTCTCGTCGCTCGCTTCCAGCACCACCGGGTTGATGAAGGTGCGCTTGAAGCCCTTGAGGTACGGGTAGATGTCGGCCATCACGTCGCCGTCGACCACCACCACGCGCACGCTCTCCCCTATCTGGGGAGCCGCCAGGCCGCAGCCTTCCGAGGCCGCCAGGGTGTCCCAGAGGTCGGTCACGAGGCCTGTGATTTCTTCTTTCTTATTGAGGTCCGCCAGGGCCGCCTTGCGGCGGAGCACCTCGGATCCGTAGAGATAAATGGGTTTTATCATTTGTTCGTTCTGTCCAGATAGCTCTGCAAAATGATGGCTGCGCTGATGCGGTCGACCGATTCCTTTTTGCGGCGCTCGCTCTTTTTCATGCCGCCGTCGATCATGGCTCTGTGGGCCAGCACTGAGGTGAAGCGTTCGTCTTCCTTCACTATCTCCACCCCCGGGAAGGCCTTGGAAAGCTTTTTCAGGAAGCCTTCCACGTCGGAGAGGGCCTCCGCCGGACGGCCGTCCAGATTGAGGGGATATCCCACCACGAAGCGAATTACGTGCTCGCGCGAGGCGTAATTTTGCAGATATTCTATTATCTTTGCACTCGGCACCGTCTCAAGAGGAGAGGCAAACACCGCCAGAGGGTCGCTCACCGCAACTCCCACGCGGGCTCTGCCATAGTCTATGCCGACGGTTCTGTCCATACTTGCAAAGTTAAGCAAAAAATGGCAAAAAACACTGCTAAACTATACAGGCTCACACTGAGCGACGACGCCTCCCACAAGAAGATACGCCTTTGGCGTTTTTCGCGCGTCTGGGGCATCGCCGTGGTGATTACCACGCTGGTGGTGGGCTTCGGCGTGAGCTACGCTCTCATCGCCCTCACCCCGCTCAAGAATGCCATCCCCGGCTATCCCGACGCCCACTTCAAGAAAGACGCTATCGCCAATGCCCTTAAGATAGATTCCCTCGAGAACGCCATGTTCCGCTGGACCCTCTATGCGGAGAACCTCTCCCGCATCCTGTCCGGCGAAGAGGCCCTTTCGGAGGCCGACAGCATCATCGCCGCCAACCCGTCGCGCTACCTGGAGACCGTCTCCCGCGAGGAGATGGCCCGCCGCGACTCAGTACTCCGCTCCACCGTGGCTGCGGAAGACCGTTTCGGCGTGGCAGGCGTGAAGCGTCAGCTGCCCCTCGAGGGCCTGCATTTCTTCACCCCGGTCAAGGGAGCGGTTTCCCGCGGATTCGATGCGGTACTGCATCCCGGAGTGGACATCACCGCCCGCGACGGTTCGGTGGTGTGCGCCGTGCTCGACGGCACCGTGATCAATGCGGGCTGGACAGACGAGGCCGGCTATTCGGTGATCATTCAGCATCAGGGCAATATCGTCACCTGCTACAAGAACAACCGTCACCTCCTCGTGAAGGAGGGCGACAAGGTTGCGGCCGGCAAGCCTCTGGCCGCCTCGGGAGGCGATTATCTGCATTTCGAAATCTGGCACGACGGCCAGGCGGTGGATCCCGTTCAATTCGTGAAGTTCTGATTTAGATGGAAGGCCGCCGTCGCATAGCCATACTCGGTTCCACCGGTTCAATAGGCACCCAGACCCTGGACGTCATCGGCCAGCACCCCGACATGTTCGAGGTGGTGATGCTTTCCGCCTGGGGCAACTCGGAACTGCTTGCTCAGCAGGCCGTTCAGTTCGACGCCGACTCGGTGGTGATCTGCGATTCCTCAAAGTATTCCGCCCTCGCCGCCGAACTGCAGCCCAAGGGCATAAAAGTCTTCACCGGCACCGACAGCCTCTGCTCGCTCGTGGCCGGCGACAATGTGGACATAGTCGTGGGAGCGATGGTCGGATTCGCCGGTCTGCGTCCCACTCTGGCAGCCCTCGAAGCCGGGAAGATAGTGGCACTGGCGAACAAGGAAACGCTGGTGGCCGCCGGAAAGGTGGTTACCGACACCATGCGCGCCCATAAGGCCGTGATACTGCCGGTGGACTCGGAGCATTCCGCCATCTTCCAGTGCCTCATGGCAGCGGCCGACAATCCGGCCGTACGACTGCATCTCACCGCATCCGGAGGCCCGTTCCGCACGTGGAGCCGCGAGCAGATCGCCCAGGCTACGGCCGCCCAGGCGCTCAAGCACCCCAACTGGAACATGGGCGCCAAGGTCACCATCGACTCGGCCACCATGATGAACAAGGGTTTCGAGGTGATGGAGGCCCGCTGGCTCTTCGACATGCAGCCCTCCGACATCGAGGTTCTGGTGCACCCCGAGAGCATCGTGCATTCGATGGTGGAGTTCGAGGACGGCGCCGTCATCGCCCAGCTGGGCAATCCCGACATGCGCGAGCCGATTTCCTTCGCCCTGGCCTTCCCCTCCCGCATTTCCATTGGGGCCCGCAGGCTGGACCTGGGAGCGCTCGGCGCCCTTCATTTCGAGAAACCGGATCTCGACCGTTTCCCATGCCTTGCTCTCGCCTATGAGGCTCTCCGGCGTGGCGGGAACATGCCCTGTGCGCTCAACGCAGCCAACGAAGTTGCGGTGGCCGCTTTCCTTCAGGGGCGCATTCCTTTCTACGGAATTCCGCAGTTGCTTGAAAAAGTTTGCGCTGGCTTGAATTTTGCTGCAGATCCCTCGCTCGACGACATCTTCAGCACCGACGCCGAAGCTGCCGCCCGGGCCCGCGAACTGCTCTAAATGGTTGCACTCATCAAAGCGCTGCAAGTAATCCTTGCACTCTCCATACTCATCCTGTTCCATGAACTGGGTCACTACACCTTTGCCAAGATCTTCCGGATAAAGGTGGATAAGTTCTTCCTTTTCTTCGACGCCGGCGGGACTTTCCTTTTCAGCACCAAACGCTCGAAGTGGTTTACGAAGATCTGTCCCAGAGCCCTGGATTGGGAAACGGAGTACGGAATAGGCTGGCTGCCTCTGGGCGGCTATTGCAAGATCGCCGGCATGGTGGACGAGAGCATGGACCGCGAGCAGCTCGCCCAGAAGCCCAAGCCCTGGGAGTTCCGATCGCACGGCCCCTGGCAGCGCCTGCTGGTGATGGGTGGCGGAGTGCTCTACAATTTCATCTTCGCCGTGCTGGCCTTCGTGGCCATCGCCGGCATCTGGGGCGACAGCTACATCCCGGTGCGCGGCTCGCAGGTTTATCCTAGCGAGCTGGCGGTCGATCTGGGCTTCCGTCCCGGCGACGAGATCCTCGCCTTCGACGGCTGGGAGCCGGAGAACTTCGGTATGCTGCAGGCCGACCTGGTGCGCCGGAAGGTGCGCGAAGCTACGGTTCTGCGCGACGGCGACACCCTGCGGCTCTACATCGACCAAAACTACACCAAGGACGTGCTGAACGCCGATATGATGTTCGACCTGGCGGTGCCGTTCGTGGTGGATTCCGTGGCGGGGGCGAACACGGCCCTGCAGAAGGGTGACCGGGTGGTGGCCTTCGAGGGCACTCCGGTGCACTTCCTTCAGGATGCCCGGCCCGTGCTGGCAGGACTTGCCGGCCGGAGCGTTCACGCCGCCGTCGTCCGCGGAGCGGATACCCTTGCCGTGCCCGTTCAGGTGGACAGTGCCGGCCGGATCGGGGTATACATGCAGACTCCCCGGCCGGTGGTGCACCGCTACAGCTTCTGGCAGGCCTTCCCGGCCGGATGGAAGCTTACCGGAGAGATGCTCCGAGGGTATCTTCAGGACCTCCGTCTTCTCGTCACCCCCAGCTCCGGAGCGTATAAGAGCGTGGGCAGTTTCATCGCCATAGGGCAGATTTTCCCGGCGGTGTGGGACTGGTACCGCTTCATGTATATACTTGGTATGCTGAGCATTATGCTCGCCGTGATGAACCTCCTGCCCATCCCGGCACTGGACGGCGGGCACATACTCTTTACCATATTTGAGATTATTACCGGCCGCAAGCCCTCGGACAAGTTCATGATGGCGGCGCAGTGGGTGGGCATGATCCTGCTGCTCGCTCTCATGGTCCTGGCTTTCGGCAACGACATATCACGATTAATCCATTAGCATTATGAAAAAGATACTCGGATTCCTGTTTGTGGCTCTTTCGCTCGTCAGTTGCGGCGGGCGCCGCGAGGCCCTTCTGCCCAACGTGAGCGGCAAGGCCGGCGAAGTTATCGTGGTGATGAAGAAGGCCGACTGGGAAGGTGCTCTCGGCAGCGTTACCCGCGACCTGCTCGCCTGCGACTGCCCCTGGCTGCCCCTTCGCGAACCCCTCTATTCCCTGGTGAACATCGCTCCGGCAGACCTTTCGAACCTCTTCAAGGTGCACCGCAACATCGTGTACTTCGACATCGACCCGCAGGCAGTGGAGACCGGTGTGAAGTATGTGAAGGACCGCTGGGCCGCTACCCAGTGTTTCGTGTACGTGGCTGCCCACACTTCCGAGGAGGCCGTGGACTGGGTGAAGGTCCAGGGCAATACCATCGCGGATTACATCGAGCAGGCCGAGCGCGACCGCGTGATTTCCAACACGCTGCATTACGAGAACCGCACCCTGGCCCCCCAGGTGCGTGAGATCTTCGGCGGTTCGCCGCACTTCCCCACCGGCTATTCTCTCAAGAAGAAGACCGCCGATTTCGTGTGGATTGCCGATGAGAAGCAGTACACGAACCAGGGAATCCTGATCTACAGCTATCCCGCCGGTGACGATCCGTTCACCCTGGACAAGATCATCACCCATCGCAACGCCGCCCTCAAGGCCAATGTTCCCGGCATGTTCGAGAACACCTGGATGACTACCGGCGACTACCCCGCCCCGTATGTAGAGTACCTGAAGTACCGCG
The DNA here is from genome assembly GCA_017412645.1 of Bacteroidales bacterium. Classification (GTDB taxonomy): domain Bacteria; phylum Bacteroidota; class Bacteroidia; order Bacteroidales; family UBA932; genus Cryptobacteroides. Next base: position 24,266 of record JAFPWX010000006.1, read on the forward strand.
GACGCAGCTTCGCCCAGGTGCGCGGCTGGTGGGAGGTTGAAAACGACTATATGGCAGGTCCTTTCGTGTCGCAGAGTTTCTACAGCCGCGACGGATCCCGCATCATCGTAGCCGAGGCTTTCCTGTACGCCCCCAAGTACGACAAGCGCCAGTACCTGCGTCAGGTTGAATCGCTTCTGTATTCCTGGGATTGGGCAGAGGATTCTTCAAAAAAATAGTTGTGATATCAGAAATTATTTTTACCTTTGCATCCCTTTTAGGATAAGGTGGGTTCGTATAACGGTCAGTACTCAGGATTTTCATTCCTGCAATAGGAGTTCGATTCTCCTACCCACTACGAAAAAAATAATAAAAAAGTAACAATAATGGCAAACACAGCATCAGCAGAAAAGGCAGTGCGCCAGAATGAGAGGCGCCGCCTGCACAACCGCTACTATGCGAAGACCACCCGTAACGCTATCCGGGCAATTCGCACCACTACCGACAAGAAGGCCGCCGAGGCAGATGCCCCCAAGGTCTATGCAATGATCGACAAGCTCGCAAAGATCGGAGTCATCCACAAGAACAAGGCCTCCAACCTCAAGAGCGGTATCCAGCTTTACATCAACAAGCTGTCGTAATTTAAGGGCGCGGGGCAGTAGTCCTGCGTTTCTTTTCGGGATGTAGCGCAGTTGGTAGCGCACTACGTTCGGGACGTAGGGGTCGCTCGTTCGAGTCGAGTCATCCCGACAGCAAAAAAGGAGTTCTTCGGAGCTCCTTTTTTCGTAGGGCCCATTGAAGCCCTTGCCCACTGAGGCCCTTGCCCAACGGTTCGCCTACGAAAACGGGCGAAAACGTAGGCGACCCCCATGAAAAAGAGGTGGTCACTTACGAAAATGGCCAAAAACGTAGGCGAGCCTATTGGCTAGGGGCAGGCGGTCGGCGGCGGCGAGGAGGGTCCCCCCAACAACCCCCCGCAGCTGCCGCCGGGTACCGCCAGCAGGCCGGCCGGCGTATTTGCCGGCCTGCGGTGCCCCCCTCTCCTGCGATGCCGCCCTCTCCTGCGGTGCCTTCCTACTGGCTTCCCTCGGTGGTGCCCTTGCAAAAATGGCCGAAATCGTCAGACCCCCATCCAAAAATCGAGGGGGGTCTTGCGAAAAACGCCAAAAACGTCAGGGCAACTGCCAAACAGAGAGGCCAACCGTCAAAAACCGCCAAAAATGAAGGTATCCCCCCGAAAAATCAGGGGGATACCGACAAAAAAGCCTCAAAATGACGGTTAGGTGCCAGCGGCCAGAGGTGGCGGAAGCGAAATCGGCCGAAAATGCGTCCGCACCTATGACCGCGGCGGCGCAAAGCCTAAGCCAGGCCGGGTCCCAACCCAAGCCAGGCCCTTACCAGCGGACGTAGGTCTGGAACCAGATCTCGTTATAGCCGGGATTGGGCAGGAGCTGGTTCTCGTGGCGACGGTACTCGAGCTGGAAGTTCACGTTCTTGTGGAGACGGAAGTTCACAGCGGTGGAGTACATGTCGTGGCTGGTGGCAGAGGTTGCACCCTCACGGAACTCATCCCACTTCACAAAGACCTTAAGCCAATCGTAGAGAGGCACACCAACGGTCACATAAAGTGCATCGGAACCCACGTAATTCGGCCTGCCGGCATCCAGAATCTGCTGCTTTTCGCCGAAAACAGCTGTCGCATACTCAGCACGGACGGTCCAGTTGTCGCGGTCGAATTTGGCGCCTGCGCTTATACGCCTGCGGGCGAATTCATCTCCGGAGGCATTCACCCAGCTACCCTTCCATCCGAAAGCACCTATATAGAGTCCCTTGATGGGCTGTACCTGGATGGTTCCGATGATGTCCTTTTCCTTGTTGGCGTCTACGGCGTTGATGCCCTGGCCGTTCCAGACACCCAGCTGGTAGTGGATCAGGCGGTATCCGTCTTCACCACCCATGGGGATGAGGTCGCCCTGCACCTGGATACCCTGGTCGCGACCACCCATGTTGGCTTCGCCAAGACGGTCGCCCATTCCTGCGAATTTCTTTACCAGGAAAGAGAAGTCGCCGACACCCAAATCCCAGGGATTCATGGGATTCTCGAAGGTGAAAGCCCTTTTGAACTGACCTATCTTCACGGAGAACTCCTTGTACTTGACCCACTCGAGGAAGTAGTCCTTCACATGCGGAGTGCCGGAAGCGAACTGAATCTGAACACGGTATTTGAAATCATTGAAGATGGTGCCATCCATATATGCACGGACGAGCCTGCATCCGAAACCAGGACCGTCATTGGCGCCTGCGAGATCGGAATACTTATAGGAACCGATGAAGTAGGCACCCAACTTGGGAGTGCTCATGAAGCCGGTCTGCTTGTAACCGTAATCGGAGGGAGTTGCTTCCTGCGCAAGAGCGCCAAGAGTCAGCATCGAAAGAGCCAGAACTGCAAATAGCTTTTTCATAATTATAAAGTGAAGCCCGACCGGAGCCGGGCAAGGTTATTATACGAACGGGAAAATCTTGGTGAGCCAGAAGAATCCGAAGATGAATCCTACCACACCGATGATGATGCCCACCTTGGACATATCCTTGGTATCCACAAGACCGGTGGAAGATGCGATTGCATTCGGAGGAGTGGAGATCGGGAAGCACATGGCGATGGAGGCGCACACTGCGATGAAGGTGATCATGGCCTTGGTGCCGCCGAGAGCCATGAATGCGGCATTGTTGGCGGCAGCCGGATCCGCCATACCCTCCGCCACTACTATGAGGATAGGTATGAGCAGGGCTGCGGTAGCGGAATTACTGATGAAGTTGGAAAGGAAGTAGCACACCAGGCCGGCAATCACGAGTACCAGCACGACCGACATGCTGCCGAACGGGATGGCCTCGATGAGAACCTTTGCCAGACCGGTGCCCTGCAGCGCGGTGCCGAGGGCAAATCCTCCCGCCACCAACCAGAGCACGCTCCAGTTGATCTTCTTGATGTCTTCCTTATCGAAGATGCCAAGCATGGTGAGAACTGCCAGAGGCACGAGAGCTACCACGTTGGAGTTGATCTTGTGAACCTGCTCGGTCATCCACAGGAGGATGGTCCCAAGGAACACTATCCACACGGTATAGTACTTCCAGTCCTTGGCCTTCTTGTTCTCAGGGATTTCCAGTACGACCTCCTTGGCCTTGAAGGGGAAGAAGATCTGGAGGAGCACCCATGCGAACGCTATCATGATGATCACGTAGGGAACCATGTGCAGCATCCATGAGCCGAAGCTGATGTCGGCGCCGGCCTCGGCCAGGAACTTCACGGCAGTGGCGTTCGGAGGCGTGCCTATGGGAGTGCCGATACCGCCGATGTTGGCGGCGATGGGGATGGCGAGAGCCAGGCCGACGCGGCCGCGGTCGTCCTTCGGAAGCACCGACAGCACGGGTGCAAGGAAGGCCAGCATCATGGCGGCGGTGGCGGTATTGCTCATGAACATCGAGAAGATGCTGATGACGATGAGGAAGCCCAGCAGCACGGCACGCGGCTTCTTGCCGAAGGGGGCCAGGAGCACGCGGGCAAGGGTGACGTCGAGGCCGTATTTCTCGGCCACGATGGCGAGCACGAAGCCGCCCAGGAAAAGCATCACGACCGGATCCGCGAAGGAGGCCATGAGGTCTTTATAATTCACCAGCTTGCCTGCCTCGGGGGTGCAGAGGAATCCTAATCCCTTGTTGGACACCATTAGCAGGGCCATTACGATGACCAGCAGCGAAGTGGTCCAGTTGGGAATAATCTCGAATATCCACATGAGGGCCGCGAAGACAAAGAGCGCGATAACCCTCTGCTGGGTGGCCGTGAGCGCAGCTATTCCGAAGAAAGAAGTGGGCACAGCCAGAAGGAACACTGTGATGATCAGCACGATTGGCAGAAGAACACAGAGTTTTAGGTTCAGTTTACGCTTTTCCATATTGAGGATTTGTATATGCAAAAAAGTAGTCGCCTTCCGGAGAAAGCGACTACAAATGTAGCAATAATTTCGGACCTGCGGATTGTCTTTTAGACAATACCTTCCTCCATCATGGCGGTTGCGACCTTCATGAAGCCTGCGATGTTGGCGCCCTTCACGTAGTCAACCTTACCGTCAGCCTGAGTGCCGTACTTGACGCACTGCTCATGGATGGCGGACATGATGTGATGAAGCCTTTCGTCCACCTCGGCTGCAGTCCAACTGATGTGTTCGGCGTTCTGGGTCATTTCAAGACCAGAAGTCGCCACACCGCCTGCGTTCACTGCCTTGCCGGGAGCGAAGAGCATGCCGCCTTCGTGCTGCATCCAGTGGATGGCGTCGGCCTGGCAGCCCATGTTGGAGATTTCGAACACTGCCCAGCAGCCGTTCGCCTTGAGTTCCTTGGCGTCGGCAAGGCTGAGTTCGTTCTGGAATGCGCTCGGGAAAGCGATGTCCACGGGAACGCTCCAGCTCTTCTTGCCAGCGGTGAACTTGGTCGCTGCGGGATACTTGACTGCCATGTCCTCAACCTTATTACGGTTGGAGGCGCGCATTTCAAGCATGTAGTCGATCATCTCGTCGGTGATTCCGTCAGGAATCTCGCAGACGCCGTCGGGGCCGCTGATAGCCACGACCTTGGCGCCGAGCTGCTTTGCCTTCTTGGCGGCGCCCCATGCCACGTTGCCGAAGCCGGAGAGGGAGACGCGCTGGCCCTTGAGGCTCTTGCCTATCTTCTCGAGTGCGAGCTGGGCGAAGTAAAGTGCGCCGTAGCCGGTTGCCTCGGGACGAAGGATGCTGCCGCCCCAGGTCATGCCCTTGCCGGTGAGAACACCGGTGTTGTACTGACGGGCGAGCTTGCGGTACATGCCGTCGAGGAAGCCGATTTCGCGGCCACCAACGCCCACGTCGCCGGCGGGAACGTCCTCGTCGGGACCGATGCAGTGCCAGAGCTCAAGCATGAAGGCCTGGCAGAAGCGCATGATTTCGTCGTTGCTCTTGCCCACGGGGTCGAAGTCGGAGCCGCCCTTGCCGCCGCCCATCGGGAGGGTGGTGAGGGCATTCTTGAAGGTCTGCTCGAAGCCGAGGAACTTGAGCATGGACGGGGTTACCGCCTTATGGAAACGGAGGCCTCCCTTGTAGGGACCGATGGCGCTGTTGAACTGGACGCGGTAGCCGAGGTTGGTCTGAACCTGGCCCTTGTCGTCCACCCAGGTGACGCGGAAGGTGTAGATGCGGTCGGGTTCGACCATGCGCTCTACGATCTTAGCCTGCTCGAATTCGGGATGCTGATTGTACACTTCCTCGATGCTTTCGAGGACTTCCTGCACAGCCTGCAGATACTCGCTTTCTCCAGGATGCTTTGCCTGGAGCATAGCCATGATTTCGTTGGTTTTCATTGTGTTATTAAAAGGTTTATGTGGTTATTTAACTTCCCATGTGCTGCCGCTGCGAAGCAGTTCGTCCACGGAGTGGATACGGGCCTTCGCGGTGACTTCCGCCACCTGGTCGGTAACGCCGTCGTCATAGGTGAGGTCGCGCACGTCGCGGATGACGCCGAGGGCTACCGGGAAATCCGGATACTTCATGTCGGCCAGCATCATCTGCACGCCCGCGTTCAGGCAGTGGGCGTCGTGCACCAGGATGTCGTCCATGGTGTAGCCGTCCTGTCCTATGGTTACGACCTTGAGGCCCATGCCGTCGAGCACGAGACCCTTGTCGCGGTTCTTGCCGAATATCATCTTCTCGCCGTGGCGGAGCACGATGGTACGGTCGGCGCGCCACTCCGGATCGGAGATGTCGCGATGGGCGCCGTCGTTGAAGATCACGCAGTTGGTGAGCATCTCCATCACGGAGGTGCCGTCGTGATCCACCGCAGCGGTCATGATCTCCTGGTTCAGGGCCAGCTCCACGTCGAGGCTCCTTGCGAAGAAGGTTCCCTTTGCGCCCAGCACGAGGCTACCCGGATTGAATGGGTGCTCCACAGTGCCGTATGGGCTGGTCTTGGTGATGGCTCCGAACTTGGAGGTGGGAGAATACTGCCCCTTGGTTAGACCGTAGATCTGGTTGTTGAAGAGGAGTATGTTTATGTCGATGTTACGGCGTATCGCGTGGATGAAGTGGTTGCCTCCAATAGCGAGGGCGTCACCATCGCCGCAGGCCTGCCATACGCGAAGATAGGGGTTGGCGACCTTGATACCGGTGGAGATGGCGGTTGCCCTTCCGTGGATGGAATGGAAGCCGTAGGTCTCCATGTAATAGGGCAGACGGGACGAGCAGCCTATGCCGCTCACCACAACATAACGTTCCTTGCCGTAGCCGTGTGCTTCAGCAGCTACCGGGAGAGCCCTCTGAAGGGCGGCAAGCACGGCGTGATCGCCGCATCCCGGGCACCAGCGGACTTCCTGGTCCGACTTGAAATCCTTGAATGATAGTGTTGCCATTGTCTAAATCTCCCTGTTAATTGCTTCTACAAGTTCATTCACGAGGAACGGCTGTCCCTGCACCTTGCCCATCGAGACGATGTTGGCCTTCGGGAAGAGTCCGCGCAGATATCGGGCGAACTGGCCGGAGTTGAGTTCGCACACCAGCACGGTGTCGAAGCTCTCCAGCACCTTCTGGGTGTTGCGGGGAACAGGCATCACATAGTCGAAGTGGGCGCGGGAAACTGTCTTGCCCGCCTCGCGCACTTCGTTCACTGCGGAGAGAATGTGGCCCATGGTGCCGCCCCAGCCCACTACGAGGAGCTTTCCGGAGGCGGGACCGTCGACGGCCAGTTCAGGGATGAAATCGGCAATCTTCTGCACCTTCGCGGCCCTTTCATCCACCATCAGCTGATGGTTGGCGGGGTCGGAGGAGAGCACGCCGGCGTGATTCTTTTCCAGACCGCCGACGCGGTGTTCGAAGCCCTTGCGGCCGGGGATAGCCCAGCGGCGCACGAGGGTTTCCGGGTCACGCTCGAAGGGATGGAACTTGCCGTCGGCGCCGAGTTCGGTGGCGAAGGGCGGCTTGATTTCCGGATAATCGGCCATCGAGGGGATGCGCCAGGGTTCGCTGCCGTTGCCAAGGAAGCCTTCGCTCAGGAGGATGACGGGAGTCATGTGCTCAACTGCGATCTTGGCGGCATTGAAGGCTGCGTCGAAGCAGTCGCCCGGAGAATGGGCTGCCACGATGGGTATGGGGCACTCGCCGTTGCGGCCGTAAAGGGCCTGGTCGAGGTCGGTCTGTTCAGTCTTGGTGGGGATACCGGTAGACGGGCCCGCACGCTGCACATCCACTATCACGAGTGGCAGTTCGGTCATCACTGCAAGGCCGAGGGCTTCGCTCTTGAGCGAGAGGCCGGGGCCGGAAGTGGTGGTAACGGCCAGGCTGCCGGCGTATGCAGCACCTATTGCCGTGCAGATGCCGGCGATTTCGTCTTCCGCCTGCAGAGTCTTGGCGCCAAGGTATTTGTGGATTGCCAGCTCTTCCAGGATGGCGGTAGCCGGGGTGATGGGATAGGAGCCGCAGAAGAGGGGCAGGCCGCTCTTCTCGCTGGCTGCCAGCAGACCCCATGCCGTGGCCTGGTTGCCGGTGATGTTACGGTAGAGGCCGGGCTTCGGCTTTGCCGGCGCCACATGGTAGGTATTGGCCACCATCTGGAGGTTCGCGGCGTAGTTGAAGCCGTCTTTCAGAACCTTCTGGTTGGGGGCAATGACCTCGGGGTGCTTCTTCGCGAACTTCTTTTCCAGATAGTCCAGGATGTAGTCGAGCGGGCGCTCGAAGATGAAGCAGGCCATGCCGAGGGTGAACATGTTCTTGCACTTGTCCACCGCCTTCTTGTCCATACCGCTCTCCTTCAGGCTTTCTTCGGTGAGAGTGGTGATGGGGGCGACGATGAGATTACGGTCTTCCACTCCGAGTTCCGCGAAGGGGTTGTCGGTTTTGAAACCGGCCTTCTGCATGAGAGCCTCGGTGAAGGAGTCGGAGTCTACCAGGATGCTGGCTGTGCGCTTGCACCACTTGGCGTTGGCCTTGAGAGCCGCCGGGTTCATGGCGACAAGCATGTCGCAGAAGTCTCCGGGAGTGTTCACGTCGGAACTGCCTATGTGCACCTGGAAACCGGAAACGCCGGATACAGTGCCGTGAGGGGCGCGTATCTCGGCGGGATAGTCCGGGAAAGTAGAAAGGGAATTGCCAAGAAGGGCTGAGGTATTGGCAAAAAGAGTTCCGGTGAGCTGCATGCCGTCACCGGAATCTCCTGCAAACCTTATCACAACATCTTTGGCATCGATTACCTTATGTTGCATTATAGTTTAGGTATGTAACTGGTTATTAGTTTTGAATTTTACTGTTGTGTTGCCTGAGCCTGGGCCTGAAGTTCAGCCTGGAGGCTTTCGAGGGTGCGGTCTTCCGCTATGCCAAGGTCCTTGCGGGCGATGGGAGTGAGGTCGGTACTCTGGGTGTCGTCGATGAAGAGGATGCTCTGACGGTCGAAGACATATACGTAACCACCTTCCTTGGCGAGCTTGCTAACGGCTTCCTGTGCCTTCTGGTAGATGGGAGCCATGAGCTGCTCCTGCTGCTGCTGGAGTTCCTGCTGGATATTCTGGTAGAATTCCTGGGCGCGGCGGTTCAGGTCCGTGAGCTCCTTTTCCTTGCTTTCGCGGATGGCGGGGCTCCAGGTGGATACCTTCTGCTCGTACTGGGTGTACTTGTTGTTGATTTCTTCCTGCATGGCCTGGAGGGTTTCCTGAGCCTCTTTGCTGGAAGCGGCCATGGTGGCACGGGCCTGGTCGGCCTCGGGCATGAGCTGGACGAGTTCGGAGAAGTTCACATGGGCGAACTTGGGCTGAGCCTGGAGGACGAAACCTGCCAGAATTGCCACAGCTGCGAGAACGATCTTTTTCATATTTTCAAGTGTTTGTTTTCAGTTATTATTATAATGATGCAAATGTACGCCAAAAAGTTTCAATTAGCAAGTATTTCCTAGAATTGCTGACCTATCACGAAGTGGAACTGGCTTCCGCCCTTCGAGCCTCTCGCATCCTTGTCGAAGCCGTAGCCCCAGTCGATACCCAGAAGGCCTATCATAGGCAGGAAGATACGCACGCCCACACCCGCTGAACGCTTGATCTGGAAGGGATTGAAGTCGCGTATGTCCTTCCAGCAGTTACCGCCTTCGAGGAAGGCCAGGGCGAAGATGGTGCTCTGCGGCTGGAGGATCACGGGATAGCGGAGTTCGATGGTGAACTTGTCGTAGAGGTTGCCCGCGTACGCGCTTCCGCCCGAGTTGTACTTGGTAGTGGTGTACTGGGTGAGCGAGTAGTTGGTGTAGCCTCGCAGCGGGATGATGTCGTTGCCGTAGGTGCTGTAGCCGCTCATGCCGTCGCCGCCAACAAGGAAGCCCTCGAAGGGAGAGTATCCCCAGTTGCGGTTGTAGTAGCCGAGGTAGCCGAACTGCACGCGGGTCATGAGCACCAGGTCGCCCACCAGCTTGGTGTAGTTGGCGAAATTCATCTTCAGCTTCCAGTACTCAATCCACTTGTAGCGGTCCCCTGAACTCCAGAGCATGTTGCCCGAAGCGTCGGTGGCGTCGTAGTCGACATCCTTCCAGCTGTTCACGCGCACCTTTTTCCCAGAGGCGTCGTAGGTGTGACGGCGCAGCAGCGAGTAAGGCGGAGTGAGCTGCAGGTTGGTGGAGAAGTCGGAACCCTGACGGGGATATATCTGCTGGTCGGTAGAGTTACGCGCCAGAGTGACCTGGTAGCTGAAGTTGTGCGACAGACCGTCCTGGAAGAAGAAGTAACCCTGATACCAGTTGGTGAGCTTATAGGTCTGCCAGCTGAGGCCGTTGTAGAGCACGAAGTAGTTGTCGGGCCATTTGAGCCTGGTTCCCAGGGAGGCGGAGAAGCCGTAGATCTCGAGGATGCGGTCTACCGTGTAATTGTAGAAGTAGTTGTAGTAGCCGCTGGAGTTGCTGGCCGTCTGCCGGGTATAGTAGGCGGAGAGGTTCAGCGAGGTGGGCTTTTTGCCTGTGAGCCAGGGCTCGGTGAAACCGGCGCTGATGGCGGTGTAGTAGGAGCCGTTGGTCTGGAAATGGAACGACAGGTTCTGCGCGTCACCCAGTGGGACCGGCCTCCATGCGCCCTTTTCGAACATGCGGTGGGTGCTGAAGTTGTTGAAACTCACGCCCGCGGTGGCAACGAAGGTATGGCCGCCCCAACCGCCGGAGAGCTCCAGCTGGCTGGAAGGCTTTTCGGTGACGTTGTAGATTATGTCCACCGTGTTGTTGATCTGGTTGGGGACGATGCTGTAGCCGGTGTTGGGATCTGCTATGGCTTCCTGGTCGAACTGGCCCAGGGAGGCGATTTCACGTATACTGCGTTCGAAGTCGGTCTGGCTGAAGAGATACCCCGGACGGGTGAAGATCTGACGGCGGACTATCTTTTCGCTGGTGAGGTCGTTGCCGTTGATCACTATGTTGTTCAGGGTTGCCTGCTTTCCTTCGGAGATGCGCATCTCGACGTCCACCGAGTCGTTCTGGATATTGGTTTCCACCGGGGTGACCTGGAAGAAGAGGTAGCCGTTGTCGCGATAGAGCTTGGACACGTCGTACTCGTTCTGCTTGCCACCGCCGAAGAGGCGCTTTTCCATGGAGACCACGTCGTATACATCGCCCTTCTTCACACCAAGGATTTCGTTGAGAGCATCTGTGGTGTACACCGAGTTGCCCGTCCAGGAGATATCGCGGAAGAAGTACTGGTCGCCCTCTTCCACCGTAATGTCTATGGCCAGGCGGCCGGGCTCGAGGTAGTACATTGTATCCTTTACGATGCGGGCGTCGCGGTAGCCGGCCTCGTTGAAGGCACTCAGAAGGGTCTTTTTATCGTTGGGGTACTCCTTGGCGTCGAACTTTTTGCTGTGGAAGAAATTGTACCATTTGTTACTCTTGGTCTTCTTCATGCTCTTGGCGAGCTTGTATTCCTTCACATGTTCGTTGCCGATGAAGTTGATCTCTCGCACTTTTACCTTGTCGCCACGGTCCACCGCAAAGTTCACGCGTATGGCGTTACGGATAATGGAGTCTTCCTGCACTTCGGCATTGACCTCGCAGTTCAGGAAACCCTTTTCCGCGTAGAAACGCTTGATGATATCGGATGCTGTTTTTTCCACGTAAGCGGAGAATTCACCGCCGCGGCGCAGGTTCAGACGGTCCTGCAGGTCTTTCTTTTCGCCGGACTTCACGCCGGAGAAGGTCCAGCGGGAAACCCTGGGACGCTCCGCGATGCGCACTTTCAGGAAGATGCTGTCACGCGCAGGGCTCAGGTGATCGATGTCCAGGGACACATCGTCGAAGAAGCGCTGGAGGGAGAGCCTCTTCACAATCGCCGACATTTCTTCGCTGGGAATAGTGACCTCCATTCCCTCCTGCAGGCCGGTGAGGCTGATAATCTGACTGGAGGAGAAATAATGGTTGCCTTCCACGGCAACTCCGCCAAGGATGTATTTCTGAGGACGGTTGTAGTCTACCTCCACTCCCCCTTCCTGGGCCAGAAGACCCAGCGGGAGCAAAACTGCTGCAAGAAGCGTCAGGAGTTTCTTCATTCTCACTTATTCACTTTTCCGAAACGGCGGTCGCGGGAGGAATACTCCTCGAGCGCCGCGCGGAAACTTTCCTTTCTAAAATCGGGCCAAAGCGTGTCGGTGAAGACGAATTCGCTGTAGGCCGCCTGCCAGAGCAGGTAATTGCTTATTCTCTTTTCCCCGGAGGTGCGAATTATGAGGTCGGGATCCGGGATGCCGGCAGTGACCAGGAACGGTTCCAGGTCGGACTCTCCTGCTGCCGCCATTTTGCAGGCCGCCTGCTGGATGTCCCACTTGCCGCTGTAGCTCATGAAGAGTATCATGGTGAGCTTGTCTCCACCTGCAGTGGCCTTTTCCAGATAGGCTATTTCCTCACGGAGGGTTCCGGAGAGCCTTTCCAGATTACCCAGCACACGGAAGCGCACCCCATTCTTCAGGAAGGTGGGATATTCGTTGTGCATGCTCTTGAGCATGAGGCCCATGAGGGCTTCCACTTCTTCCTGCGGGCGCTGCCAGTTCTCCTCCGAGAAGGCGAAGAGCGACAGATACGGAATGCCCAGTTCCACGCATGCTTCCGTTACGGCGCGAACGCTTTCCACGCCTTCGAAATGACCGTAGATACGCTCTTTCCCGCGTTCTTTGGCCCAGCGGCCGTTGCCGTCCATTATGATGGATACGTGTTTGGGAAGATTCATGGCTAGATATGCATATTGCGGACGTCCTGCCCCCAGAACAGCCGGATGCGGAGGGCGTCGATGAAATTCTCCTGGCCCAGATCCACCAGGCGCAGTTTGAAGGGTGCGGTGCGTATGCTGATCTCCGTGTCGGAGGGGATTTCGTGGCGACGGTTGTCCAGACTCAGGGAGAGCCTGCCGCTGCGGGAGCTGCCCTTCATGGTGATGGCCTTGCCGGCCGGGACGACGAGGGGACGGAGGCCCAGGTTGTGCGGGGCTACCGGAGTGAGCAGCAGCACCTCGGCGTCCGGCAGGCATATGGGGCCTCCCGCGCTGAGGTTGTAGGCAGTAGAGCCCGAACTGGTGGCTGCCATGAGGCCGTCCGCCCAGTAGCTGGGGAGCTCCATTCCGCCAACGGTAGCCTGTATGCTTATGGTATCGGCTCCCGAACGGTACACCCCGGCCTCGTTGAGCGCGTAGGGCCAGAAATCTCCAGGCACTGGGCAGGGAGACGACACCTGTAGCATGGCCCTTTCCTTGATGGTGTAGCTACCCTCCAGGATGGGGGCGGCCACGAGCTCCGGCTTGTTCCCTGAAAGGAAACCCAGACGGCCGAAGTTCACACCGAGGATGGGGATGCCGGCCTCGGCGACCATACGGGTGGTGCCGAGGAAGGTGCCATCGCCGCCGATACTGAGCACCATGGAGGTGCCAGGAAGAATGTCTTCCCTGGCTACGGCCGGGTAGAAATCCGCTCCCCCGCCACGCAGCGCTTCGCTCAGAGCCTTGAAGCGGGCGTCGCCGGGAATGGACGGATCTCCTATATGAAATGCTATTTTCATAATAGAAGGCAAAAATACCAATAATTTTAGGATTTTCCGCACGGTTTTTGCTACATTTGTAAAGAAATGACCAGACTAAGCGTCAATATCAACAAGATTGCCACCCTGCGCAATGCCCGGGGCGGCAATCTGCCCGATGTACTCAAGGCCGCCGTGGATATAGAATCCTTCGGAGCGGAGGGCATCACGGTGCATCCGAGGCCCGATGAGCGCCACATTCGCTATGCCGATGTCCGTGCCCTCAAACCCCTTGTCCGCACGGAATTCAACATCGAAGGCAATCCTATAGAAAGTTTCTGCGACCTGGTTCTCGAAGTGGTTCCAACGCAGGTGACACTGGTGCCCGACGCGCACGATGCAATCACCTCGAATGCCGGCTGGAACTGCCTGGAACACAAGGAGTTCCTCTCCGAAAAGTGCCGGCTCTTCCACTCCCGCGGAATCCGGGTTTCCATCTTCATCGACCCGGATCCGGCCCAGGCCTTCGCCGCTGCCGCGTGCGGAGCCGACAGGGTGGAACTCTACACTGCCGCATATGCGGAGCAGTTCCCGCAGAATCCGGAGAAGGCTGTCGCCCCCTACCTTGCTACCGCCAAAGCCGTAAAGGAAGCCGGCATCGGCCTGAACGCCGGGCACGACCTCAATCTGGACAACCTCCGCTATTATCTGCACACCATCCCCTGGACGGACGAAGTTTCCATCGGCCATGCGCTCATCAGCGACGCTCTCTACCTCGGCCTGGAAGAAACCGTACGGCGCTATCTTCACGAAACCAAGGGTTAAAAGTTTTTGAGTATATTTGCACTTTCATCCGAATATTTAAAGTTTAATAATTATATGAAACGCACTACCTTATTCCTCGGCATACTTGCCATTGCCGGAATCCTCGCAGTCTCCTGCAACAACACTCCCAAGTCCGCCCAGGCCCAGGACGGTGAAGCCACCGAAACCGGCGCCTCCAAGGGCGATATCGTTTACTTCAACCTGGACCGCGTGCTCGAAGAGTACGACATGGCCAACGACCTCCGTAGCGTTGTGGAAACCAAGGTCGGCAGCATCAACCAGGAAGTGAACCGCCGTGGCAGCAAGCTGGAGAAAGACATCAAGGCTTTCCAGGACAAGATCGACAAGGGTCTCCTTACCCGCAGCGTAGCTGAAGTTCAGAGCAACGACCTCCAGAAGCGTCAGAACGACTTCCAGCAGTACGCCGCCACCAAGCAGCAGGAAATCGCTGAGGAGCAGCAGGTCATGATGAACCAGATTGCCGACGCAATCCAGACCTTCCTCGTAAAGTACAATGAGGAGAAGCAGTTCGCCATGATTCTCACCACCCAGGGCAACATCCTCACGGCTCCCGTTACCGTTGCAGATCCCGCCCTCGACATCACCGATGATATCCTCGCAGGCCTCAACGCCGAGTATATCAAAACCAAGGGAGAAAAGAAGTAATCTGTCTTGAGAATTGCCTTCCTTTCGTGCTTCTACCCCTATCGCGGCGGTATCTCCCAGTTCAGCGCCTGCATGATGCTGGAACTGGCGAAAGAGCATGAGGTCAAGGCTTTCAATTTCAGCAGACAATATCCTTCAATACTATTCCCGGGCACCACTCAGTATGTGACGCCCGGGGATTTTGCTACCAAGGTGGAATCCGACCGGGTGCTGGACAGCGTGAATCCCTTCACCTGGAAGCGCACCGCACGCCGCATCCTGGAGTGGAAACCCGACGTGGTTTACATCTGCTGGTGGAATACCTTTTTCGGCCCCTCGATGGGTCGGGTGGCGCATTTCCTGAAGCGCCGCGGAGTGCGGGCGATTGGCATTCTGCACAATGTGCTTCCGCATGAACACCGCATCTGGGACAAGCCGCTGGTGAAGCATTTCCTCGGCGGATGTTCGGGCTTTGTGACCCTTGGAAACGAGGGCAGCGAATCGCTTGCCAGTCTGGGCGGTTTTAGCTTCACGGAGCTGTTCCATCCGGTATACAGCCAGTTCGGGGAGAAGCTCCCGCGGGCCGAGGCCGAGAAAAGGATGGGCATCCCGGCCGGCGGTAAGAACCTGCTGTTCTTCGGGCTCATCCGCCGCTACAAGGGGCTGGACATACTCATCCAGGCGTTCGGCCTGCTGCCGGAAGACTATCATCTGATTATCGCCGGCGAGCCCTACGGCGGGTTCGAGGAGTATCAGGCCCTTATTGACTCAAATCCCGGAGCCAGCCGCATCCACTGCTTCACAAAGTACATTGCCGACGAAGAGGTGAAGGACTACTTCTCCGCGGCCGACCTCTCGGTACTCCCCTACCGCAGCGCCACCCAGAGCGGCGTTAGGGCGGTGAGCTACCATTTCGGCGTACCCATGGTGGTGACCGACACCGGAAGCCTCCGGGCCGACATCGAAGGCACGGGCACGGGACTTGTTGCAGCTGAAGCCACTCCGGAGGCAGTCGCTGATGCGGTGCGCCGCTTCTTCGACACCCCCGGCCTGGCCGATGAATGCCGCGCCAACATTGAAAAGGAAATGGACCGTCTGAGCTGGAAGAACTTCTGCTCGCGGCTCTTGAAATATACAGCAACGATATGAAACGCTTTGCCGTCATAATGCTTCTCTGCATGGCCGTTCCCGCATTCGGCCAGCAATATCAGGTGCCTGAAATCACCGTCTCCAAGGACAAGGTCCGGGTAGACGGAAAGTCGTACTACGCCCACGTGGTCACGGCCAAGCAGACGCTCTACTCCATCGCCAAGGTGTACGGAGTGAGCCTTCAGGATATCTACGACGCCAACCGCAACCTCGACCTCGAGTCCAAGGGCCTGAAGGCCGGGCAGGTGCTGCTGATTCCGGTGGTAGCGGCAGTTCCGGCGGCAAAGATGGCCGAAAATGATTCCGCACCTGGCGGGGAGGGCATCGGAGGCACGCCTCTCGGAGGCGATGCCCTACCCGACCAGCCAGCACCCGAAGAGCAGGACGGCCGCTCGCTCTTCCCGAAACTTCGCGAACTCCTGGAAACTCTCGCCTCAACTCCCGGCGAGGACAGCACCTTCGTTGCCGACATCCCCGAAGTCATAAACGTCTCCATCCTCCTTCCCTTTGGGGCGGGAAGCATGGCCGACAGCAAGAGCGTGGATTTCTACAGCGGAGCGCTGCTGGCGGCAAGGGACCTTGGCAACAAGGGCATCAGGATGGAAATCAACGCCTACGACATAGCCGGAGGAAAGCTCACTTATTCAATGGTGAACAATGCCGATGTGGTGCTCGGGCCGGTTTCCGAGGCCGACGTGATGGCTGCTGCCCGCATGGCGAACGTGGGGCGTTATGTCATCTCCCCGCTTGAACCCCGCACCGCCGGAATGGCCGACACGCTCCGCGTGATCCAGGCTCCCACTCCCGCTCGCGCACAGGCCGAAGATGCCGTCAGCTGGGCCATCTCCGACATGGCTCCCGGCGACTCGCTGGTACTCATCCGCGAGAAGGGCAAGACTCCAGGCGAAACAGCCCAGGCCCTCATCAAGGCGCTTAAGGAATCGGGACGGCGCTACGCTACCATCTCCTACGACCTTCTGGACGGCCTTCAGATACAGCCTGTGTTCGTGGACAAATCCAGCCCGAACGGGACAACCCGCTATCTCATCGCCTCCGACGAGGAGTCGTTCGTGAACGACGCGGTGCGTAACATCAACCTGATGGCCTACAAGAAGCAGGCTGTGGCCCTTTACGGCCCGTCGCGCCTGCGCAGCTACGCCACCATCGAGACGGAGAACCTGCACAACGTTTGCAGCCACGTCTCCACTACATACCAAACCGACTACATGTCGCCCTCCGTGCAGGCCTTCATCATGGCCTACAGGGCCCTCTACGGAGCCGAACCCAATCAGTTCGCCTTCCACGGCTACGACTGTCTCACCTATTTCGTGACGATGTGCTCGCGCTACGGACGCAACTGGTTCCACCGCCTTCCCGCCGAGAGCGGCCGCGGGCTCCAGACCGACTTCTCCTTCGGCCTCGCTCCCCGCGCCGGACAGGTGAACCAGGCGGTTCGCCGCGTAGTCTACACTCCTGAATTCGAAACCGTTCTTCAGTAAACCATGAAACGATTCATATGCATACTCGCGGCGGCTCTGCTCGTGAGCTCTATAGCGTTTGCACGGGGTTTCGGCGATAGTTTTACCGACGCCACGCTCCGCCTCGACTATATCTTTTCCGGTAACGCCACCGAGTCTTCAATATCTTTCCTGCAGGCCTACCGCACTTCCGGATGGGCCGGACGCAGGGGCAATCTGGACAGCCTGCTTCTCGCGGGAAACGGCCGCATCGAGGTGCTGGATCCGGAAAGCGGCGAAGTGCTTTACTGCCAGTCGTTTTCCACCCTCTTCCAGGAGTGGCAGTGCACCGAGGAGGCCACGCACGTGACCAAGGGTTTCGAGAATTGTTTCCAGGTGCCATGGCCAAAACGCAAAGTTAACGTAAGAGTCACTCTTACAGACAATTACCACAGTGTGAAGGCGTCGCTCACCCACCCCGTCGACCCGTCCGACATACTCATCCGCCCGCTCAAGACCTCCTGCCCGTGGAGGCAGATACGCGGCGGCGGCAACCATGCCGGCAAGGTGGACGTGGCGATTTTGGGAGACGGCTACGCCGAGAAGGACCTCCGCAAGTTCTGGAATGACGCCACCAAGACGGCCGAGGCCCTGCTCTCGCACGAGCCCTTCGCCTCCATGAAGGACAAGTTCAACTTCGTGGCAGTAGCGGCTCCTTCGGAAGATTCGGGAGTGTCGGTGCCGCACATGAACAGCTGGAAACGCACCGCCTTCGGCAGCCACTACGATACCTTCTACACCGACCGCTACCTCACCACATCCAACCAGAGGGCCATTTTCGACGCTCTGGCCGGAGTGCCGTTCGAGATCATGATCATCCTCGGCAACACCGACAAATACGGCGGCGGTGGCATCTACAATTCGGTTACGCTCGTTTCCGCCGGGCACCGCACTTTCCGCGTAGTTACGGTGCATGAGTTCGGCCACGCTTTCGCAGGCCTGGGCGACGAATACTACTACGACGACGATTATTCCGACAACTATCCCGACGGCGTGGAGCCCTGGGAGCCCAATATCACCACCCGCACCGACTTCGCCTCCAAATGGGAAGATCTTGTGAATGAAGGGGTTGCCGGCCTGTACGAGGGCGGCGGCTATCGATCCAAAGGCATATGGCGCCCGGCGGAGAACTGCCGCATGCGCACAAACGAATGCGAAGGCTTCTGTCCTGTGTGCACGAGGGCCATTATCCGGATGACGGAATACCTCACGAAAAACTGAACAAATAAATTTGTTTTTCTCTGCGTTTGCTTGTAACTTTGTAAGTCATGAAGATCAAAAAGGCGGCATTCGCAGGAAGCAGCACCCGGGTGGATCAGCGCCCGAAGCCCCGCCTGCCCGAATTCGCCTTCATCGGCCGCTCGAATGTGGGCAAAAGCTCGCTCATCAACATGCTCACGGGCAACGGCTCCCTCGCCAAAACTTCCTCCACTCCCGGTAAAACCCGGCTGGTGAACCATTTCCTCATAAACGACCGCTGGTATCTGGTAGACCTCCCCGGCTACGGCTTCGCCAAGATGCCGAACGCGGAGCGCAAGCAGCTCTCGGACACCATCAACGACTACCTGGACAACTCGGGCGAACTGGCACTTCTCTTCGTGCTGGTGGACTCCCGCCACGACATCCAGCGGAACGACCTCGAATTCATCGAAACGCTTGGCCGCGACGGCATCCCCTTCGCCATCATCTACACAAAGTGCGACAAAATGGGGCCCGAAGCGCTCAAGGCGCAGATGGAGCGCAACGCCGCCGCGCTGCTGGAGCAGTGGGAAGAGCTGCCGCCGGTATTCGTGAGCTCCGCCACCGCCGCATCGGGAAAGGAAGACATCCTGGCATACATCGACAACGTCCTAAAAAACCTATAAAATGAAACACGAGCACAGAATGATGGTCTTTAGCTGCAGCGCGTCCTTGGCGTTTGCAGAAAAAGTAGTCGAACATCTCAAGGGAATCGAAGAGCTTTCCGACGAAGACATTCACCTCGGCAAACTCGATATCGTCCGCTTCAAGGACAACGAGTTCCAGCCTTACTTCCTGGAGAGCGTCCGCGGCGCAACGGTGTACCTGATCCAGTCCACCATCGCCCCGGCCGACAATCTGATGGAACTCTTGCTTTGCATCGATGCCGCCAAGAGGGCATCGGCCAGCAAAGTGATAGTGGTAACGCCCTACTTCGGATGGGCCCGTCAGGACCGCAAGGACAAGCCGCGCACCAGTATCGGAGCAAAGCTTGTGGCCGACCTTCTCACCACGGCCGGAGCCGAGCGTGTGATGACCTGCGACCTCCACGCCGACCAGATTCAGGGATTCTTCGACATACCGGTGGACCATCTGATGGCAAGCAACCTCTTCCTCGATGTAATTCAGGGCCTGAAGCTCAAGAACCTCGCAATCGCCTCCCCCGATATAGGCGGTTCCAAGAGGGCCAACTTCTACGCCAGCCGCCTCAAGAAGCGCGGCGGCACCGAGCCTCCCATCATCATCTGCCACAAGACCCGTCCGCGTCAGAACCAGATCGGCAGCATCAAGGTAATAGGTGACGTTGAAGGTGCTGATGTAGTGATCGTGGACGACATCATCGACACCGCCGGCACGCTCTGCAAGGCAGCCGACGAGCTCAAGCGCATGGGAGCCAGCAGCGTACGCGCATGCTGCACCCACGCAGTGCTCAGCGACCCGGCCGTGCAGAACATACACGAGAGCGAGATCGACGAGGTGTACGTAACCGACACCATCGCCCATCCCGAGCTCGAAAACGACCCGAAGATACGCGTGCT
Organism: Bacteroidales bacterium; assembly: GCA_017412645.1. Taxonomy (GTDB): domain Bacteria; phylum Bacteroidota; class Bacteroidia; order Bacteroidales; family UBA932; genus Cryptobacteroides. The sequence continues at coordinate 44,184 of JAFPWX010000006.1, forward strand.
CAGCATGACCGAACTCTTCGCCCGCATGATGGCCAAGGTGTTCCTGTACGAGCCCATCAGCGACGAATTCTTCAACTAGTAAATGAAGCTCTTTCTTGCCGTCCTCATCCTCGTTGGAATCTGTGTGCTGGCTATGTCGGTCGGCATCCTGGCGGGCAGAGGTTTTCCCAAGACGGATGTAGACGCCAACGAAGAGCTTCGAAAGCGGGGAATAAGCTGCTACAAACATGAGGACGCCCGCCTCCAGGCGGAGGGACGGAAAGGCGTGAAGGCAGCCGCCTCCTGCAACGGAACATTCAGCGACGCCTGCAAAGGCTGCTCGCTCTTTAATTTGGAAAAGTAAATTATGGCACTGGTAGCGATAGTAGGAAGGCCGAACGTGGGTAAATCCACCCTCTTCAACCGGCTGGTAGGAATGAGACAGGCAATCGTGGACGACACCGCTGGTGTGACCCGCGACCGCCATTACGGACGCTCCGACTGGAACGGCCGCGAGTTTTCGGTGGTCGACACCGGCGGCTACGCGGTAGGCAGCGAAGACGTCTTCGAGGCGGCAATACGCCGTCAGGTGGCTATCGCCATCGATGAGGCCGACGTTATCATCTTCATGGTAGAGGCGGCCGCAGGCATAACCGACTACGATTCCGGCATCGCCGACGTGCTCCGGCGGAGCAAAAAGCCGGTTCTTCTTTGCGTGAACAAGGTCGACACCGGCGAAAAGATGTACGACGCCTACCAGTTCTACAGCCTCGGCCTGGGCGAACTCTACGCCATCTCGGCCGCCAACGGTAGCGGCACCGGCGAACTGCTGGACGCAGTTGTGGCGGCCCTGCCTGCCGAAGCCCATTCCGAAGATCCGTACGCCGGCATCCCCCGTATCGCCATCGTCGGAAAGCCGAACGTGGGCAAGAGCTCCCTTACCAACGCACTGCTGGGCGAGGAGCGCAATATCGTCACCCCGGTTGCCGGAACCACCCGCGACAGCATCGAGACCCACTATAACAAGTTCGGTCACGAGTTCATGCTGGTGGATACCGCAGGCATCCGCAAGAAGGGTAAGGTCTCCGAAGACCTTGAGTTCTATTCTGTGATGCGCAGTATCCGCGCCATCGAGCACGCCGACGTGTGCGTGATGATGATCGACGCCACCACCGGAATGGAGGCCCAGGACATGAACATCTGGAATCTCATTCTGCGCAACCGCAAGGGCGCGGTGCTCGTGGTGAACAAGTGGGACCTGTTCATTAAGGATTCCAAGACGCTGAAGGAATATACCCAGGCATTGAAAGAGAGGCTCGCCCCGTTCGACGACGTGCCTATAGTGTTCACTTCAGTTGTGAAAATGCAGCGCATCCAGGACGTGCTGGACGCAGTGGCCCGTGTGAGCGAGAACTTCTCGAGACGCATCCCCACTGCCCGCCTCAACGAAGCGCTGCTGCCGGTCATCGAGCAGACTCCCCCGCCGGCCTGGAAGGGCAAGTACGTGAAGATCAAGTACGTCACCCAGCTACCCACCAAGTTCCCGGCATTCGCATTCTTCTGCAATCTGCCGCAGTACGTGAAGGACCCGTACAAGAGGTTCCTGGAAAACCAGCTGCGCGAGGCCTTCGACCTTACCGGCTGTCCGGTGCAGATTTACCTAAGACAGAAATAGCCTCAGTCCGAAGATTTTCGGTCCACAATTTTGTGGTCCACAATTTTGTGGTCCACAATTTTGTGGAATCGAAATAAAATACTATCTTCGCGGAAAATAAACTGCGTATGGAAAAGCCCTTTGTTTACGGAACAACTGTATTTGGAGATAATTTCACTGACAGGAAGATAGAGACAAAGCGTCTCAAAATGAATTTTGAGGCAGGAGTCAATACTATTTTGATTTCTCCAAGGAGAACGGGCAAAACGTCATTGGTGTACCGTGCAATTGAACAGATAGCTGATCCATCCATCAAAGTGGTGATGATGGATATTTATGACTGCCGCGACGAATACGAGTTTTATGAGCGTTTTGCCACGGCAATCTTCAAAGGCCTTGCATCAAAGGCGGAACAGGCGTTGAGCCTGGCAAAAAGTTACCTGTCGCGGCTGTCACCAAAAATTTCACTCTCTCCCGATCCCTCGCAGGATTTTTCCATCACTCTGGGTATAGGGCCAAAGACTGAAAGCCCTGATGAAATACTAAATCTTCCTGAAAAGATCGCCCAAAAACGAAATATCGATGTGATTGTCTGCATAGATGAATTTCAGCAGATTGGAGAATTTCCGGATTCAGTCACCTTCCAGAAAAAGGCACGCGGAGCGTGGCAATTGCAGAAGCGGGTATCTTACTGCCTATTCGGAAGCAAGAAACACATGATGGAAAAACTGTTTCAGGATGAAAATATGCCTTTTTATCATTTTGGGGATCAATTCTTTCTTGAGTCTATACCAAGACAGGAATGGATAGATTATATAATCCAGCGTTTCGGAACCCGTAATATGGTCATTTCGAAAGAACTGGCCGGAGTAATCTGTGATAAAGTTGAACTCTATTCTTCTTACGTCCAACAACTGGCATGGAATGTAATGATTGAGGCGGATGGAGAAGTGACAGAGCAGGACGTGGAAAATGGCTATGAATTGCTCCTGCGTCAGTCATCCGCATTGTTCGTCCGTCAACTGGCAGATTTGACGGCATATCAAATGAATTATCTCAAGGCGATAGACAGGGGTGTCCACGCTGGCTTTGCTTCTGCGGAGACACTTGAGGAGTTTCGCCTTGGAAGCAAATCCAATATTGCCAGGATAGAGAGCGTTTTGTTGGAAAAAGAGCTTATTGACAAAAGGGCAGACGGAGTTTATTTTGCCGACCCGGTATTCGCATACTGGTTCCACAGGGAGTATTGTTCCTGAATATACTGCTCATGACGGTCCGCGGGAGGCTTTGACCGTCTTTTCCCGGACGCCGTTGGCGAAGCGAACGATTGGAACGATTGGCATATTCAACGTAAATAATAGTTCGCTAAATGCAAAATAATGGCTACTTTTGCGGTAGTAATGGCACAGCAACTGACAATAAAGCAGATAGCACAGCTTGCAGGAGTCTCTGCAGGAACCGTGGACAGGGTTCTCCACAATCGCGGAAAAGTTTCTCCGGAAGCGATGAAGGCCGTGCGCGGAGTTTTGTCGTCCCAGAATTACAAATACAATCTCCACACTTCTGCCGTCGCGTTCAGAAAAACTAAAAAATCCCTCAAACTCATTATTTCCATTCCGTCGTCGGAAAAAGGAGAATACTGGGATCTCATCCGCACCGGCATCGACGAAGCATTGAGCGAATACAACGACTTCGATATCGAAAGCAAATATGTCTTTTTCGATCAGTTCGATTCCGCTTCCTGCCGCGAGGCATTCGATTCCATTGCCGAAGCATCCTGCTCTGCCGTTATCATGGCCACTTTGTACGTTCCGGAAACGCAAGACCTATGTTCACGGCTTGACAAACATGGAATACCTTATGCATTCGTGGACGGAAGCGTGGAAGGAATTTCTCCAGTCGCATGTTTCAAGGCAGACCAGCATGCATGCGGGCGTCTGCTTGCAAGGCTAATGGATGGCTTTACGCCCAAAGGGAAGGAACTTGCACTTCTACTGCCTAGACGAACCGGAACGCAAATGTCGAACAACTCCGCCAGCCGAATGTCCGCATTCAAGGAGTACTTTACCGAAAGAGGAAAAGTTCGCACTATCCACGAGGCACAGTTCTCCGTCAGCAATGTGGAGGAAATCAACGCAGAAGTGTCCGGTTTTCTTAAAAACAACCCTCTGGTTGCCGGAATCGCCGTGGTCATTTCACACAGTTATGTGATTTCCGATGCACTGGCAGCCAGCGGCATTATTGGCATTGTGGTAGGCGGATTCGACGTAACTGCCGGTAACGCCCGCTGCTTGAGGGAGGGCACCTTGGACTTCCTCATAAACCAGCATCCGGAGCGCCAGGGCTTTTATGCAGTGGAGTCAATACTGCACTATCTGATGTATGGTGCGTCGGACGATATGCTTAAAGAAAATCTCCCCTTGGACATAGTCCTCAGGGAGAATCTTCAATAATACCATTATCTAATACCGTATTTCCGCAGGATTTTAATTATGGGTTTTTCAATGGAACGGGCCCAAATGTGATATCCGTAGTCGCCGGGGTGAATTCCATCCACTGACCATTCGTGAGAGCCATCGTCGCATTCCGGTTGGATATAATAGACATCACTGTAGCGCTGGACGGCAATTCTCATCAAAGAGTCGGCCACGTGCTGAACCTGTGATTGATTGGCTTCGTGATGGTCGCAGAAGTTACGGTTCTCCCGCCGGATTGTTTGCTGGAAAATAAGCGGTTTGCCAGGATGGGCGGTCCGGAGCCTCTCGATGAAAGGGAAAAGGCGCTCCTTGATGGTTTCCGCGCCTGGATTTGAGAAGGTGTCAAAGACATAGGCGTCCGCCTCCACATCTACAAGGACATCGGCAAAATATGGTTGCATCTTGCAGTTTCCACTGCAGCCTAGAGGAAGCATCTGGATGCCGGTGTGGCGTGTGAACTGGGCTGGATAAGCCATTCCTGCACGCGACGTTGAAATACCTTGTGTAAAACTGGAACCATAGATGGCCACCTTATGACGGAAAGGAGGATCGACAGCTTCCAGAACGCTCCCCTCCTCTATGCCGATCTTCAATGATGAAAGCTCGCTATAAATGGGAAGGTACAGAAGACACTCTTTCATTGAGTTTCCCGTATGACTGATAAGGCGGATTTCCTTTTCAGGGTTATCCAGGTTTGCACCACGGCTGATAGCCCATACCCACTTGCCATTCTTTTTAATATATAGGTCATAACCGTGCATTGCATGTCCGGTGGTAGAGCTGCTCCTATGTGAGAAGTTGCCTATATGACGGATACGGATAGACGGAGAATCCGTGCGGAAAGCAACTGCCATACCGGCGCAGCATCTTACCTGAAAGTTCTCGTGGGAGGTAAATCCTTTATATTCTACCGTATCCACCCTATGATAGGGATTGGGCGTATCCATGATTTTGCCGATAAGCGTCAGGTCAGATGCCTCTGTGAACACATAACCGGAAGCATCCTGAGCATGTAGGCCGAGGGAGGAAATCGATATAAGAACAACAATAAACAAACGTTTCATAGCTCAATGAGTTTATATTTGGGAACAAGAGATTTCATTATGCCCCAGGCCAGTAGGTAAGCCAGGCCGCAGTAGCAGAACAGGATGAAATACCCTGCCGGTTTGCCTTCAAAGCCGAGGAACACGAATGCAGAGCCCTGAGCGTCAGCCCATGTAAACAGGGCGCCGGCCGCTTTCTGGACAATCATCGAGCCTATACCGCCAGCCATTGTACCGATACCAGTAATGGACGCAACGGCACTGCATGGGAACATGTCGCCGATGGTTGAGTAGATGTTGGCGCTCCAGGCCTGGTGCCCGGCACCGGCAAGACCGATGAAGATGGCCGGCCACCAGGGGCTGTTTGTACCCAAGGGCTGGGCTGCCAGAGCAACCAGCGGAAGGAAGGCAAAAAGGAGCATGGCCAGCATACGTCCGCCGTAGGGGTTCATGCCCTTCTTCTCTACAAAGAGCTTAGGCAGATAGCCTCCGACTAGCGATACCGTTGTAACGATAGCATACAGGGTAAAAATCAGTCCCTGACCCAGCGGAGACGATGCCGGAGCATTAAACTGGTCATGGAAGTACGCCGGGGCCCAGAAGAGGAAGAACCACCACACGCCGTCCGTAAGGAACTTGCCGGTGATGAAGCTCCAGGTCTGTTTGTACTTGAAGCACTGGAGAAATGGGATGTTCTTTTCTTCTTTTACAGGTCCATACTCTGCCGCGTCATCTTGATGTATGTATTCTAGTTCAGTCTCATTCACGTGTTTGGACGTCTCCGGCTTGTCGTACATGAACTGCCAGAAAAACATCCAAATGAAACCCAGGGCGCCGATAATGATGAATGCCCACTCCCAGCCGAGGTGCTTGGCCAACGGTGGTATCATCAGCGGGGCCGACAAAGCCCCCACAGAAGCTCCGGCATTGAAGATGGATGTAGCAAAGGCACGGTCCTTCTTTGG
>JAFPWX010000007.1 GCA_017412645.1 Bacteroidales bacterium
ACTGCGGTGGCTATAGCATTGTGGACCCACCTCTACCCATTCCGAACAGAGAAGTTAAACGCAATCACGCCGATGGTACTGCCATACCAGGTGGAAGAGTAGGCAGCCGCCGTTCTTAAACGGGAACCCCGATCGTCAAATGACGACCGGGGTTCCTTCGTTTAAGAACTCACATCTTTCCCCCCAGTCAGCTTCGCTGACAGCCCCCCAGGGGGCATGCACCGGCTTCGCCGGGCGGCTCCCGGTTGTCGCTCCGCTCCTCCCTCCGCCGCGGCACTGACGTGCCGTCGCTCCACTCCGAGGGTGCGGCACCTGTCGGGCTACAGCCGGACAGGTCGCGAGGGAGTATGCAAAGGGAATTAGAGCTCTTCGCGGATATTGTAGCGGTTGCGCTCGGGGGAAGTGCGGGAAATCATTTCGCCGATGAAGCCGGCAAGGAAGAAGATCACGCCAAGCACCACGGCAAGCAGGGCCAGATAGAAGAGCGGCTGGTCTGTGACCGGGCGGAAATCGGTGCCATGTGCTTGACGCACAAGTTTTTCCACGATTATCCAGATGGCGATTACGGCGCCTACGAAGAACATGGCGAGGCCGCTGTAGCCGAAGAAATACATGGGCTTTTTGCCGAAGGTGCTCAGGAACCAGAGGCTCACGAGATCCAGCAGTCCGTTGCCGAAACGGCTCATTCCGAACTTGCTCTTTCCGAATTTGCGCTTCTGGTGATGTACCTTGAGCTCGCCTATGTGGGTGTATCCGGCGTTCTTTGCCAGATACGGGATGTAACGGTGCATTTCACCGTATACCTCTATATTCTTTACCACCTCGCTGCGGTACGCCTTGAGACCGCAGTTCATGTCGTGCAGCTTTATGCCGGTGACGCGGCGGGCGGTGGCGTTGAAAAGCTTGGATGGAAGATTCTTGGTGAGGGGGTTGTCCTGACGGTGCTGCTTCCAGCCGGAGACCAGGTCGTAGCCGTCTTCCCGTATCATGCGGACGAGCTCAGGAATCTCGTCGGGGGAGTCCTGAAGGTCGGCATCCATGGTAATCACAACGTCGCCGTGGGTCTTTCCGAAGCCGCAGAACAGCGCGGCCGACTTGCCGTAGTTGCGGCGGAAACGGATGCCGTGCACGTTTGGATCGGCAGAAGAAAGGCTCTTGATGACCTCCCAGGAGGAGTCGGTGCTGCCGTCGTCGACCAAGAGGATTTCGTAGCTGAAATGGTTCTCCTGCATTACCCTGGCTATCCAGGAATGGAGTTCTGGCAGCGATTCTGCCTCGTTGTAGAGGGGAATTACGACGGAAATGTCCATACTATTGCTCGTCTTGGAAAGGATTGTCGGTTTCGGGTGCTATTCTGGCCGAGAAAATGGCGGACAGGATGGTTCCGAAGAGGAAACACCAAAGGAGGTTCACTATGAAAGTGGCTACCGGCATGTCGGAACGAAGGTTTTCCATGGATTCCATGGTGGCGGGATCCATCATCGGGGCGTACTGCTGCATGGCCATATCGAAGGAGGCGTTGAGCGCTTCCGGATTGATGTAGAGCATGTAGGCCAGGGAAAAGACCGAATAGAGCAGCGCCGAAAAGCCTGCCACGACTAATCCGTAGTGGAAAATCTTCTTGCGTTCGGTGATGCCGTGCGCCTTCGCGAACTTCTTCTGGAAGAAACCGAAAAGCCAGATGCAGAGGATGAATTTACCGGCCCAGACCACGAAAGTGAGGGTGCCGATGAGGAATGCGACCATGCCGGTTCCGGCGAGTCCGGTGATGAGTGAATTCAACACCAGATAGGCGATGGAAACCGCGCCCAGAACGAGCCCTGGCACGCTTGCCTCTGACCAAATGTTGACTTTGTTCTCTTCCATATCAGAGACAAATTTACATGCAAACCGAGAGAAAAGCAAATTTAATTATACAGAAAAACTTTCGTATATTTGTAGGCTATGATTAAAATCACTTTTCCCGACGGCAGCGTAAAGCCCTTTGTAGAAGGCGTAACTGCCTATGAAATTGCCGAGAGTATATCTCCCAGGCTGGCGGCCGAGGTGCTTGCCGCAAGCGTAAACGGCACCGTAATGGACCTTGACCGTCCCATCAACGAAGACTCCGAGGTTAAGCTTCTCAAGTGGGAGGACGACGAAGCCAAACATGTATTTTGGCACTCCTCTTCACACCTTATGGCGGAAGCCCTCGAAGCTCTCTACCCGGGCGTTAAGTTCGGAATCGGCCCCGCTGTTGAAAACGGTTTCTACTACGACGTAGACCTCGGCGGGCGCACTATCACAGACGCAGACCTTCCCAAGGTGGAGCAGAAGATGCTCGAACTAGCCAGGGGCAAGGAGAATTTCACGAGAATCGAAGTTCCCAAGGCGGAAGCCATGGAACATTTCAAGGCGAAGGGCGACCAGTACAAGTGCGAGCTTATCAGCGAACTTGCCGACGGCACCATCACCTACTATACAAACGGAGCATTCACGGATCTTTGCCGTGGCCCGCATCTCCGCAACACCGACGTCATCAAGGCAGTGAAGCTCACCGCCATCGCCGGAGCCTACTGGCGCGGAGACCAGAACCGTCAGCAGCTCACCCGTATCTACGGTATCACCTTCCCTAAGAAGAGCATGCTGGACGAGTACCTGGTGCTTCTGGAAGAGGCCAAGAAGCGGGATCACCGCAAACTCGGCAAGGAGATGAAGCTCTTCACATTCAGCAACCGCGTCGGTCTGGGTCTGCCCCTGTGGCTGCCCCGCGGCGCCGTGATGCGCTACCAGCTGGAGCAGTTCCTGCGCGCCAAGCTCTATGAGCAGGACTACATGCAGGTGGTCACTCCGCACATCGGAAGCAAGCAACTCTACATCACCTCCGGTCACTGGGCAAAGTACGGAAAGGATTCCTTCCAGCCCATCAAGACACCGCAGGAGGGCGAAGAGTACATGCTCAAGCCCATGAACTGCCCGCATCACTGCGAAATCTACGCATCGGAACCCCGTTCCTACCGCGACCTGCCAATCCGTCTGGCCGAATTCGGAACGGTGTACCGTTACGAGCAGAGCGGCGAGCTCCACGGACTTACCCGCGTTCGCTCCTTCACCCAGGACGACGCCCATATGTACGTGCGTCCCGATCAGCTCAAAGACGAATTCAAGAAGGTCATCGACCTCATCCAGTATGTTTTCCAGGTGTTCAAGTTCGATAAGTTCACCGCTCAGATCTCCCTGCGCGACAAGGTGAACCGCGACAAGTACATCGGAAGCGAAGAGAACTGGGAGAAGGCTGAGCAGGCTATCATCGAGTCCTGCGCCGAAAAGGGACTTCCCGCCAAGGTAGAGTATGGTGAAGCCGCCTTCTACGGTCCCAAGTTGGACTTCATGGTAAAGGACGCCCTCGGCCGCGAATGGCAGCTGGGTACCATCCAGGTAGACTACAACCTCCCCGAGCGCTTCGGTCTGGAATATACCGATGCCGACGGCAGCAAGAAGCGCCCCGTGATGATTCACCGCGCTCCCTTCGGAAGCCTCGAGCGCTTCACCGCAGTGCTACTCGAGCACAGCGCCGGACATCTTCCGGTATGGCTCTCACCAGATCAGGTTAAAGTGCTGCCAATCAGTGAGAAATTTGCAGATTATGCAAAAAAAGTTTGCGATTTGCTGAAAAATTGCGAAATTCGCGCTTCCATAGACGACCGCAACGAGACTCTAGGCAAGAGAATCAGAGATATATCCCTGCTCAGAGTGCCTCTGCTTGCGATTGTAGGCGAAAAGGAAGCCTCCGAAGGTACCGTCTCTGTTCGTAGGGATGGCGTTACCGTCGGCACTATGGCCGCAGAAGAATTTGTAAAATACATTAAGACTGCGATAGCAGAAGAGTTAGCGTAAAGCGCATGCCAGGACCTTACAGACCGAAGCCTTCGGGCTCCAGGAAGCCCTCGGGACAAGATCCCCGTTTCGCCCAGAAAAAGGACGAAAACGAGCTTCCCATAAACAACCAGATACACGCCGCCCAGGTGCGTCTCGTCGGAGACAATATCCCTGAGCCGGGTATCTATCCGCTTTCCAAGGCACTGGCGCTCGCCGACGAGATCGAGCTCGACCTGGTGGAAATAAGCGCAAAGGCAGACCCTCCGGTGTGCAAGATTCTGGACTACCAGAAGTACATCTATCAGCAGAAGAAGAAGGCCAAGGAAATGAAGGCCAACTCCACGAAGGTGGTCATCAAGGAAATCCGTTTCGGCCCCAACACCGATGAACACGACTTCCAGTTCAAGCTCAAGCATGCGCGCGAGTTCCTGCAGGAAGGTTCCAAGGTGAAGGCCACCATCTTCTTCCGCGGTCGCAGCATAATGTTTAAAGACCAGGGCGAGAAGCAGTTGCTCCGCTTTGCGGTAGAGCTCGAGGAATTCGGTCGTGCCGAAACCCTCCCCACTCTCGAAGGCAAGAGGATGAACATCATGATCGCCCCGGTTAAGAAGAAGTAAACTGGTGTGATGCCAGATACATTTTATTATTAATTAAAAACAAAACAAATGGCAAAGCTTAAGACCAACTCCGGTGCCAAAAAGCGGTTCGCGCTTACCGGATCGGGAAAAATCAAGAGGAAGCACGCTTACCACAGCCACATCCTCACCAAGAAGACCAGAAAGCAGAAACGCAATCTGGACCATTTCGCAATTCTTGACAAGCGCAATGAAAAGCAGGTCAAGGAACTGTTAGTACTCTAAAAGCAAGGAATTATGCCAAGAAGTGTAAATTCAGTAGCCTCCAGGGCTCGCCGTAAGAAGGTTCTCAGCAGAACCCGCGGTAATTTCGGTGCCAGGAAGAACGTCTGGACCGTTGCAAAGAACACCTACGAGAAAGGCCTCACCTATGCGTACCGCGACCGTCGTCGCAAGAAAGGCGCATTCCGTGCTCTCTGGATCCAGCGTATCAACGCCGCTGCACGCCAGTACGGCCTCACCTACTCCCAGTTCATGGGCAAACTCGCAAAGGAGAACATCGGCCTCAACCGCAAGGTTCTGGCAGACCTCGCCATGAACAATCCTCAGGCTTTTGAAGCCATTGTCAAGTCTGTAAAGTAAAGTCTCATTAGGTGAGCCTGAAGGAATTCACGGGAAATAGGTGGACAAAGTTCACTTTCTGGGCTTTGCTCTATATCCTGTGGGTAATCTGGCTGGGAAATTTTTGGTGGCTGTTCGGACTGGCGGTTATCTTTGACATCTTCATCACGAAGAAAGTTCACTGGAACTTCTGGAAAAAACGCTACAAGGAAGGAGAAAAGCACGACTCCGCAAACGACTGGCTCGACGCCGTGGTCTTTGCAGTCATCGTAGTTACCTTCATCAACATATTTTTCTTCCAGGCTTTCAAGATTCCTTCATCCTCCATGGAGAGCACGCTCTATACGGGCGACCATCTCTTCGTGAGCAAATTGACATACGGGCCACGCGTCCCACAAACGCCCCTGACCATTCCGTTCACGCACAACGTGATTTTCGGCAGAGAGTCGTACAGCACTCTCATTCAGAAGGATTACCGCCGCTTGAAGGGATTCAGGGAAGTTCGCAAAGGCGACTGTGTGGTGTTCGGCTTCCCCCACGGAGACACCGTTCTCCGTAAAGCCCCGGCAGAAGACTATTACACGCTCTGCCGCCTCATGGGGAAAAAACAGGTCATTGAAAACTTGGGTCCCGTCATCGTCCGTCCTGCGGACAAGGTGGACCACTACGTGAAAAGGTGCGTTGCCACGCCGGGCGACACCCTCGAGGTCCGTGAAGGCCTCGTGTGGGTGAACGGCGAGCAGCAGGAGATTTATCCGGGCATGCAGCTCAGCTACAAGGTAGTCACTACCGGAGGCAGAATCAATTCAAAGGTGCTTGCAAAAATCGGCCTGAATCTCGACGAACTCTGGTTCGACGCAAACCTTCCCGGCTATCCGGCCATGCCGCTTACCGGAAAGATGCTCGAAAAGATCCGCACCTATGGAAACGTAGTGAGCGTGGAGGCTAATATCGACGAATATCCTGCGGACTATCCCGACAGCTATCTCACGATATTCCCCTTCGATGCGGCCTACCATTGGACACGCGACGCCTTTGGCCCGCTGTGGATTCCCGCGAAGGGAGCTACGGTGGAGCTCACGGCGGAGAACATGCCTCTCTATGAGAGAATCATAGGCGTGTACGAGGGAGGAGACCCGGCAAAGGCTCTGGAGGAAGGCACATACACCTTCAAACAGGACTATTACTTTATGATGGGAGACAACCGGCACAACTCCCTCGATTCAAGGTACTGGGGATTCGTTCCCGAAGACCACATCGTTGGATCGCCGTCGGTAATATGGCTCTCGACTGTGAAAGGAAAAAGGTTCCCAACCAACATCAGATGGGGAAGGTTCCTGAAATTTGTTAGAAACAAGTAAAATAAAAAAATAACATTATGGCAAAGGTTTGTCAAATCACCGGAAGGAAGAGGATGAAAGGCAACAACGTCTCTCATTCCAAGCTGCGCACCAAGCGCGACTTCTCCCTCAATCTCAAGAACAAGAAGTTCTGGAGCGAAGAGGAGCAGAGGTACATCACTCTTAAAGTCTCCTGCAAGGGAATCAGGGAAATCGAGAAGAATGGCCTCGACGCCACTCTCGCAAAGGCCCGCAAGGCAGGATTAATCAACCTTGTTTAAAATCACTGAGCTATGTCTAAGAAAGCTAAAGGAAACAGGGTGCAGGTCATCCTCGAATGCACCGAGCAGAAGGAAAGCGGCGTTCCCGGAATGTCCCGCTACATCACCACCAAGAACAAGAAGAACACTCCCGACCGTCTTGAGAGGAAGAAATACAATCCCTACCTGAAGAAGGTCACCGTTCATCGTGAAATCAAGTAATATAGGAGATTAAACCATGGCAAAGAAAGCAGTTGCAACATTCGCAGCCAAGGCCGGTGCCAAGAGCATGGTCAAGTGCATACGCATGGAAAAGTCCCCCAAGACCGGTGCCTACGTTTTCACCGAGCACCTTGTCGAGGCCGACAAGACCAAGGAATATTTCGCGAAGAAATAATCTCCAATACGTTTAAAAAGAGCCGTTCCATAGCCGAGCGGCTCTTTTTTTTGTGTATATTTGTAGATTACAAAGTTATGGCATTCAATTTTTTCCAGAAGATCAGCCGCGCCATTACAGGCCGCTCCCGTGTGGATGACGACACCCTCGACGCCATCGAGGAGGCCCTCATCGAAAGCGACATGGGCGTGGACACCACTCTCAAGGTAATCGACAACCTGGAGGACCGTGTGGCGCGCGACAAGGTTGTTTCCTTCGAAGAACTCACCGGGTACCTTCGCGACGAGATATCAGCCCTTCTGGAAACCGGCGCGCCTGAAGCGCTGGACCTCTCCAAAAAGCCCTTCGTAATGCTCGTCGTGGGCGTTAACGGCGTGGGCAAGACCACCACGATAGGCAAGCTGGCGGCCTATTTCAAGGGCCAGGGCCTCAAGGTCATCCTTGGAGCTGCCGATACCTTCCGTGCTGCCGCAGTGGACCAGCTGGACATCTGGGCGGAGCGGGCAGGCGTGGATATAGTGAAGCAGGCAACGGGTTCCGATCCGGCATCGGTGGCGTTCGACACGGTTAAGGCGGCGTCTGCCCGCGGAGCCGACGTTGTACTCATCGACACAGCCGGCCGTCTGCACAACCGCGTGGACCTCATGAACGAGCTCACCAAGATACGCAACGTCTGCGGCAAGGCGCTTCCCGGTGCTCCGCACGAAGTGCTGCTGGTGCTCGATGCGTCCACCGGCCAGAATGCCTTCCAGCAGGCGAAGGAGTTCGCCCGCGCCACCACCATCAGCTCGCTGGCAGTCACCAAGCTTGACGGCACTGCCAAGGGCGGGGTAGTGGTAGGTCTTACCGACATGTTCCACGTGCCCGTGCGCTTCATAGGCACGGGAGAGGGGCTGTCGGATCTGCATCCTTTCAACCGCGAAGAGTTCGTGAAGGACCTTTTCAATCCCGAAGATTTAAAGAAATAGAATATGAAGATTTCGTACGACTGGCTTAAAGATTATCTGGAGTGCGACCTTGCGCCGCAGCAGGTGGCGGATATTATGACATCCATCGGTATCGAGGTGGATTCGCTGGAGCAGACAGAAGCCGTTCCCGGCGGCCTTGCCGGCGTGGTGGTGGCGGAAGTGCTGCAGTGCGAGGCCCATCCCGATTCGGACCATCTGCACATCACGAAGGTTAACGACGGCGGCCCCGAACCCCTTACCGTCGTGTGCGGCGCTCCCAACGTGGCCGCCGGCCAGAAGGTGCTCTTCGCCCGCATCGGCGCCGTGCTGCCCGGAGACTTCAAGATCAAGAAGAGCAAGATCCGCGGCGTGGAGTCCTTCGGCATGATATGCGCGGAAGACGAGCTCGGCATAGGCAGCAGCCACGACGGCATCATGGTGCTTCCGGCCGACGCCCCCGTGGGCACTCCGGCCAAGGAGTATCTGAACCTGCCCACCCAGGCCGTCATCGAATACGAAATCACCGCCAACCGTGTGGACGCTGCATCCCACTTCGGAGTCGCCCGCGACATGTACGCCTACCTGGTACTGAACGGCATCCCCTGCAAGCTCCACCGGCCGGACACATCGGCCTTCAAGGAAGGCGCGGGCGCAGGTATCCCGGTTGAGGTACTAGACAGCACTGGCGCTCCCCGCTACACCGGCATCACGGTGCGCGGAGTCAAGGTAGGGGAGTCTCCCGAATGGCTCAAGAAGAAGCTGATGGCCATCGGCCAGCATCCCATCAATAACATCGTGGACGTGTCCAACTTCATCCTTTTCGGACTCGGTCAGCCCCTCCATACCTTCGATGCCGGCAAGATCGGCGGAGGAAAGGTGGTTGTGCGCAGGGCCGCTGAAGGTGAGCCTATCCGCACGCTCGACGGGGTGGACCGCAAGCTTTCCGCAAAGGATATGGTCATCTGCGACACTACCCGCCCGATGTGCATCGCCGGCGTGTTTGGAGGCGAAGACAGCGGCGTAACCGAAGCAACTAAAGACGTCTTCATCGAAAGCGCCTATTTCGATCCCGCCAGCATCCGTCGCACCGCCCGCAGCCAGGGTCTCCAGACCGACGCGTCGTTCCGTTACGAGCGCGGCTGCGATCCCGGCATCACCGTCGAAGCCCTCAAATATGCCGCCCTGCTCATACAGCAGGTTGCCGGCGGTACCATCGAGGGCGGCGTGAAGGAAATCTACCCCGAAAAGATCGCCCGCAAACAGATCCGCCTCGATTATGGCTGGGTAGACGCCTTCGTCGGCCAGAAGATCGGAGCCGAACGTATCCGCACGATTCTAACCGCACTGCAATATAATTTCATTCAGGAAGACGCCGGCGGCGCTACCGTGGAGGCCCCGTCCTACATGGTTGACGTCTACCGTCCCGCCGACGTGGTGGAGGAGATACTCCGTATCTACGGCTACGACAACATCGCCCTGCCTCACCACATGAAGATGAGCGTTGCTCCTACTCCAACCCCGCAGCCCGAGGCCATCAGGAACAATATCTCCAACTTCCTCGCAGCCCGCGGATTCACGGAGATAATGAACAACTCGCTCACGAAGGGCGCCTACTACGAGGGCCTTTCCACCTACCCGGCGGAAAAGTGCGTGAAAATAGTGAACCCGCTCAGTTCGGACCTCAATGTGATGCGTCAGACTCTTATCCTTGGAGGCCTAGAAGTGGTAGCATACAACGTTAACCGTCAGATCTACAGGGTAAAGACCTTCGAATACGGCAGCGTGTACGCCCGTGTTCCCGAGAAGGGACCCGAAACCCTGGAAGGATATGAGGAGCATCCCTGCTTCTGCCTGATGCTCAGCGGCGAAGGCGACAAGAACTGGACAGGCGGTCTCGGAAAGGGCGATTTCTTCCAGCTCAAAGGCAGCCTCGAGCATCTGCTCCGCCGCTTTGGCGCGGATCTCTGGCAGATGCGTGAAGAACTCGCTCCGGCCGACCTCTTCTCCGAAGGCAGCGTGTGGTATCTGCCCGGAAACGGCGGAAAGCAGCTGGCTATGATGGGAACGGTACAGCCGGCCCTTGCCAAGAAGTTCGGCATAAAGCAGCCGGTAGTAGCAGCTGAAATCGACTGGAATACCCTGTTCTCGATAGTGAAGCGCGACAAGGTGAAGTTCCGCGAACTCCCGCAGTTCCCGCAGGTGCGCCGCGACCTGGCACTCCTTTTGGACGAGGGCGTGCGTTACGCAGATCTGCGCGCAGCCGCGTTCAAGAACGCCAAGGGCCTGCTCAGGCAGGTCGGTATCTTCGATGTATATCGCGGAAAGGGCGTGCCCGAGGGCAAGAAACAGTACGCTATGAGCCTTGTGCTCCGCGACGACGCCCGCACTCTCACCGACGAAGAGGTGGAGCGCACTGTGGGCAGGCTGCTGGAAGTGTTCAAGAATCAGTTCGGAGCTGAACTCAGGTGAAACTGAAAGTCGGTCATATCGCTCTGGCAGCGCTGGTGCTGCTCCTTCTGCTCCCCGGATGCGGAAGGCGTGGACGCGTTATCCCCGCAGGAAAGCTGGCGGAGATATACGTGGACATGTTCCTCGCTGACCAGTGGGTATCCGACAACTATTCCAGCCGCAGAATGGCCGACACCTCAGATTTCTACGGCCCCATCTTCAAAGCTCACGGTTACACTTTCAAGGATTACGACCGCAGCGTGAACCATTACCTGCATAATCCGGAAGGGTATTCACATCTTCTGGACAAAAGCGTGGAAATTCTGGAGAAACGGATAAAAGCGCTTAAGAACGAGCAGGAGCGTCGCGAGAAGGTTGAGGAACTGGAACGATACCTGCGGGACAATCTGCTTCCAAGGGTGGATTTCGAAAAGGACGACACTCTGCTGTGGCGTCCGGATTCGCTGATGGTAGATTCGCTGGTGGTGGATTCGCTGGCGCTCGATTCGCTTGCGGTGGCAGACTCGCTTGCGGCGGCGATGGATAGCCTCGCCGTTTCGGCGGACACTCTTGCCGCCGCTGCACACAAGCCGGCTCCGAAGGCGGAGGCCCCCGTCGCTCCGAAGTCCAATATCTCGATAAAAGACAGTTTATTAAATGCTAAGGGAAGAGACCGTATTCGGGCCCATTCATTCAAGGAGGCTCGGGAGCTCGCTAGGGATTAATCTTCTCCCGACGAAAGGCAAGCTCTGCAATTTCGACTGCATTTACTGTGAGTGCGGTTGGAATGCTGACGGTGCGACCGACAGGCATCTTCCTTCGGCGGCGCAGGTAAGGTCGCTGCTTGAAGAAAAACTGCGTCAGTGCGCCGCCGACGGTACTCCCATCGACTCGATAACCTTTTCGGGAGACGGGGAACCCACGCTGAATCCGGAGTTCTCGCAGATTGTGCGCGACACCGTGGAACTGCGGAACCGGTATTTCTCGGGAGCGGTCGTTTCAGTGCTTACCAATGCCACTAGGATTTGTCGGCCGGAGGTTGCCGAGGCCTTGCATCTGGTAGACAATGCGATACTTAAGCTCGACGCCCCTACAGACGCTCTAGCCGCTGTCATCAACCAGCCGCACGGCGAGTATCACGTGGAGAGCATCGTTCGGGATATGGAACTCTTCGGGCACGATTTCGTGCTGCAGACCATGTTCCTTCGCGCTCCGGGATTTGACAGCTCAAGTCCCGAAGTGCTGGGACCGTGGATGAATATAGTGCGCAGGCTGCGTCCGCGTGAAGTAATGGTTTACACTTTGGACCGTCCTGCTCCCGCCGAAGGACTGCGGAAGTTTACGGTCGCAGAGATGCAGGCCCTGGTGCAGCCGCTTATAGATGAAGGAATCAAAATACAGATAAAAGGATGAACTACTCAGAAAAGTACAATTACACCCCGGATGCGGCTAAGATCGCCTCCAGCATCGAAGCCATCGTAGCCGGCGCCGAGAGCGTCGCTTCCACCGAGGTCTACAAGACCTGCTTCTCCTTCATGGACCTCACCACCCTCAGGTCCCAGGACACTGCCGAAAGTGTGCGGGCCCTGGTGGACAAGGTGACCCGTCTCCGCAAGGAGTATCCTTCCTATCCTCTGCCGGCATCGGTGTGCGTTTATCCGAACTTCGCCGGCGTGGTGCGCGACGCCCGTCCCGATCCGGCTCTTCACGTGACCACCGTGGCCAGCTGCTTCCCCAGCGCCCAGAGTTTCCTGGAGGTGAAAGTGCGCGAGTGCGAACTCGCCGTCGAGGCTGGTGCCGACGAGATCGATATCGTGCTGGCTCTCAATGCTTTCCTTGCAGGAGATTACGAGACCGCATCGAACGAGATCAAGGCCATGAAGGCTGCGATCGACAAGGCAGCTGCCCAGCAGGGCCGTCCGGTTGTGCTCAAGGTCATTCTCGAGACCGGTCTGCTTGTGACCCCCGAGAAGATAGCCGACGCATCCTTCCTCGCAATGGAGGCCGGGGCAGATTTCATCAAGACCAGTACTGGTAAGGTTGAGGTTAATGCCACTCCTACATCAGCCTACATCATGTGCGAATGCATCAAGGCCTTCTACGAGAAGACGGGCCGCAAGGTCGGCTTCAAGGCGGCTGGCGGTATCTCCAACTCCAAGGACGCCCTCTGCTACTACTGCATAGGCAAGAGCATACTCGGAGTCGAATGGATGAATAAGGATCTCTTCCGCTACGGAGTTAGCCGTCTGGGCAACAGTCTCATGAGCGCAATAGAGCAGAGCACCATAAACTTCTTCTAGTATCTGCTGCACACGCAGCTTTATAAGAAAAAATTTTTCGCGCCCTCCGCATATGCAGGAGGGCGTTTTTTGCGTTTTAAACGTTTACAAACTTGATACACGGATTTTCCCCCTCTACTTTTGCATCCGAACGAAAACTGAACGAAAAATGAAAAGACTCGCTTTTATGCTGCCGCTGCTTGCGGTGTTGCTCCAGAGCTGCGGCAAAAACGGCCCGGATGCCCCGGAGACCGTCGATCCCGGCTCCATCCCGCATGGAATGATAGTCTTGGGGGAGCAGTTGGAAGATCCCTATTCCGTGCGCAATATAAAGAAGGCGCTCTCCTCACTCTATCCCACCAGGGCCGGAAGCGTGGATGTGAACGCCACCCATCTATACGTGCGTTTCCTGCCGCGGGGAGACTACGATTTCGCCGTGCTGGATTCGCTCGGAGTGGAACTGCTGGACCATCCGGTGGACTACCGTGTGGTAAAGGAAGGCGACTGGTATCACGATCCCGATATACCGGAAGGAGAGATTACCTGGCAGTATGCGGTGGTGCCGCCTGGCTTCGCCTTTCCGGAGGGTATTCCGTATGAGCTTCTGGACGAGTGCCATATCGCTGAGCAGCCGCTTGCAACCCGTGGAGCCGATGGCATCGACTGGGAGGCTGTGGAAAGGGAGTCCTTCCGTCTTACCGGAAATCTGGACATGTATCCTGAGACTCGTGCGGGGAGCAAAACCACCGCAAAGCCAAAAGGCAGGATTACCATACTCGATCCGCTCTATTCAAGCACGCCCATAGGGGTGGCGGGAGTTACCGTGTCGTGCAACGTATTTGTGAAGTTCTGCCGGACATATACAGACGCAGACGGTTATTACCAGATGAAAGAGGCATACAGCGCTAATCCGCGTTACCGTCTGTTCTTCAACAATAAAAAAGGTTTCTGCATAGGCCGAAACCTGCTTTACGTGCCGGCGTCGTTCTCCACCCTGGGGAAGCATGGGCCGGAAGGATGCAGCGTGCATGTGACCAGCCGGTCCGACCGCTCGCTTTTCGCCCGCTGCGTGGTGAACAACGCGGGCTGGGACTGGTTCGAGCTCTGCAAGTCGGAGGCTGGCAAGATAGCCCTTCCTCCCTCAGGGCTGCAGATTTGGCTGATGGACTTTCTGGAATGCAGCAGTGCGGTGATGCTCAAGCAGGGCTCGCCAATGGACGAACTCTTTAAGGAATTGGTTGGGGAGTACTCGCCGCTTCTGAACTTCTTCATGCCTGATATCACTCTTGGTATTAAGTCGCTGAATGATTACGCTTCCATCTATTCGACAGCCATCCATGAGTTCTCGCATGCCAGTCATTATGCGCAGGTTGGAAAGGACTGGTGGAGCAAGTTCGAGAAATATATCCTGTTCTCCTTCGTGACTTCAGGATTCGCCACATACGGAGCCGGCACGGAGGATGGCCACGGCTACTGTGAGGTGGCGGAGATGTGGGCGTATTTCGTGGAAGGGTCGGTTTTCAACGAACGTTACCCGGGGTGGAGCTACTATCCCGGAACTGAATGGTGGTTCAAGCCCCAGGTGTTCCGTTACATGGACGACCGCGGGCTCAACCGTTACAAGATATTCGCGGCCCTGCTTCCGGCAGTGACCGACAGGGCTTCACTTCAGAATCAATTACTGCTCCTTTATCCGGAAGCGGCGTCGATGATAAGGCTGGCTTTCAACAGATATAAATAGCCATGACAACAATAATGATAAGACGTTTTCTACTCGCGGCAGGGCTGGCCGCGGGGATCTGTCTGAATGCCGGGGCACAGGAACTGAGCCTTTCCACCAACCTTGCGGATTATGCCGCAGGGGGAACCCTTAACTTAGGCGCCGCTTACGGATTTTCACGCCACTGGACGATTAACGCGCAGGCTCGCTACAATCCCTTCTCCTTCGGGGAAGGGAGCGAGGAGGTGCTGCAAAAGCGGAGAACTGTGACAGCCGGCACCCGCTGGTGGCCATGGCACATGTATTCAGGCTGGTGGATGGGTGCCGGCCTGCAATGGCAGGAGTTTGCCGAAGGCGGCCGTAGGAGCCCTGAAACCTCCGAAGGCGACCGCTTCGGCGGCAGCTTTTCCGCAGGCTATTCCACCATGCTCGGCCCTCACTTCAATCTGGATTTCGGGCTAGGCCTCTGGGCAGGTTATAGCCTCTACACCACCTACGCCTGCCAGCGCTGCGGGCGTCGCCTGGATTCCGGCTCCCGCGCCTTCATCCTTCCCAACGAACTCATCCTTGGCATCAGCTATATTTTTTGAGAATATTTGGCGAACAATAGAAAAATTTCTACATTTGCAATGGGAAAGAAAGTAAGGGAAGTTATACTTCTCCTGGAGATGAACGGTTGGCGGTTCGTTCGTGAAAGAGGTGATCATAAGATATATGCCAAAATTGGAGCCCGAAGACCAATTCCGATAGCGGGCAAGATGAGTAGGGAAATGCCGCCACGAGAGTATTATAGTATCTTAAGAGAGGCGGGAATAGACTGGTAATATACTGTTATTATATGACAACACTTAATGCGATAATCGAAAGAAGCAATCATAATTATGGCGCCTATTTAAAAGAAATAGACGGCATAATAGGAATAGGTGATACTCTTCAGGAGGTTAAGAAGAGTTTGCTCGAATCCATTGATATTATAATAGAAGAATGTGCGATGCATCCGGAGTATTCTCTTCCAAAGGAATTGGAGGGAGAGTACGAAGTTGTATTCTCAATGGACGTCCTGTCATTTCTGGAATACTATGCGGGGATTCTCAGCAAATCCGGTCTGCAAAGGATAACAGGTATCAATCAGAAACAACTTGGACATTACGCCTCCGGTCTTTCCAAACCGCGTGCAAAGCAGAGAGCGCGTATCGAGGCGGGGCTTCACCGTCTGGGCGAAGAGCTGCTTTCAATACGATTTGATTCCGACTCCAATTAAAAGGCGGAAATAGTTTGCAGTTCGCTTTTTTTTATTACCTTTGCAGTCCCTGAAACGGAATACCCAATGCTGCGGGAGTGGCGAAATGGTAGACGCGCTAGTTTCAGGAGCTAGTGCCGATTAAAAGGCGTGTCAGTTCGAGTCTGATCTCCCGCACAAAAATAGCCAGCATCACTGCTGGCTATTTTTGTTTTTACCAAAAGTTTATTGTTACTACATTTCTGCGTTGCGAATTACACGGACGTAGTTGTAGATTGCACGTGACTTATGGTCGCCTTCGACAGAGCCAACGTAGACAGTTGATGCGGCAGTTAATGCAGGTTTGATTCGGGAAGTCCAATCTCCAGGGTTGCCGGTATAACGATTGTTATCACGAATAAGACCGTCTTTATCCAAGATCATATTCATAGACGTCAATAATCCTTCATTGGTCACCAAAGCAGCCCATCTTCCGGCATGGGCTCGCGATCTGATTTTTCCCCAGTCTTGAGGATTAGTACTGTTGACGATGTTTTCTACGGAAGGATAATACCATATAAAGGAATTCTTAATGGCTTTATTATTAGCCGCTTCGCCTGGCGTATTAAAATTGTCAGTGCTGAACCCAATTATACAATCCTGACCCATATCCTTCTTGCCATCACCCCCAACTAGGTACTTATAACGGCAGTTGGTGAGATTCATATCAGCTTCGATATAATCACCTCGAGCAAAACTTAAATCGGTAACAGTATTTACCCAAGTAACGTTGCAGTCAGTAATATTTGTCCACCCACCCTCTGGTTCTGGATTCGGGTCGTAGTAGAATCTTAATATCTCCATTGATTGTATGGGCGTGGTTTCGGTGTGACCGTCACTACTCTCTACAACAAGTTCATAGCTATATCGTTTGTCTATGAAACTACGGTTATTAAAAGCCGAAGAGCCAATAATATCCTTGAGATAAATCTCTTCAGTGTAACTGCGGTCAAAATCGGTATCTAGGCCAGTGATCGGATACTCATGCCAAGAGTCACCACTCTCCTTCCACCTTAGGGTTGCTGAGGTGAATTTGACAGAATGCCCGCCGATAGACATTTTGACCTTTATGGGTAATCCCTTAACAGGATCGCTCTTTGACGGGAATTCCATGAAAACCTTTCCTCCCGTAGGCATGTCCATTTTAATAGGGACATTCTTGGTCTCGGTCTGACCTGCGAGATTCCTAACCTGTGCCTGTAATGTCATGTCTACGGGGAAGTCGGAGGCTTCAAGGCCGAGATTCGCAAGCGATGGTAAGGTTAACTTTAGGGTATCACGGAATTGGAGACCTGTGGGCATTTTATCCAAAGGTATATCCAGTTCGCGATAATTGCCGTTATGCGTGTTATAACAAAGCTTTAGTGATGCATAGGTAAACGCCGACGCGACAGAACTGAAATTAAAAATAACTTTTGTCCAGTCTTGTGGGTAAACATATTCATCGTTGAGTAATAGGTCACCGCTGATGGCACCTGTCATCTTGTCATCCCGGACACAGCGACTTCTGGTAATATTATGGTCGCCGCCTTTATTATCACCTGTGCAGAATGTCTTATTTGTTCCGGTGCTATATGCCCAGCCGACCTTAAACCTTTCGGATTTCCAGGGAGCGGTTTCAGAACGCAGGCTGCCATAGATGCCGCGGTCGTAGTAAGTACAACTCGGCATATAAACATCTGAACCGTAAGTGACTCCGTTGGCGTCCTGTTTGAAATAGCTCTGAGGCATATACAGAGACATGAGAACATATTCTGTCTGATTCGGAAGACGCCAGCCTGGCGGACAGTATGGATTCTTTCCAAGAGATGAAATGGTAGGGTTTATATCTTTTGAAAGAACGGGGCCGAATTCATCTACCTGTATTGAGAGGGGCTGCGCACTCATCTTAACATAAACCCTGTTGTTAGGAGAGGTCTGAGGGTGATAGGGCAATTCACCCTCGGAGTATTCACGGATGGACTTGGTATCCAGACGGTCAAAATAGAAGGTGGTGGTCTGGTTTACTCCTTCGCCTTCGGTCTCCAAGGTGAAATATTTGTCAATCTCCTGGGAATAAGGGGCATAACTGATATCGGTAACTCCTGAAGGACCGTCGTATGTGCCTATATTCCTAAGACAGCGTACACTCTGTCCGGCTGCGGCTTCCAATTCTGTGTCCCAGGTAGCGTAAACACTGGAGTGGCCTTTCCAGTCATTAGTGATATCTGTAGCACCTGCTCCCTCTTCAGACCAACATACAAGGCGATTCGTGCTGGATACAACATGCGCACGCCATTGGCCGTCGGCCGGTTGGTAAAGACGTGCGCTAAGCGACATGGATTCATTGCCAACCCACATTCCTATAAGCTGGCGGGTAGAGGCCATGTACCAGCGTACTTCTTCCCGGTCGATCTTGCCGTTGCCATTGTTGTCCCGGTTGCGGGTAAGGCAGGAGAAAGCCATGCCCTGATATCCGGTCTTGAGTTCCGGGGTATCGTTGTCCACGGAAAAATCCATATAGTCTGTCCACTTCTTGTTATTGTCGTCGCTTCCGTTTGCGGCCTGGCTGCTGTAAACGTACCAGATATAAGCAGTGTTGAGACGACCGTTTTCACGCCCGATATCGGTATTGTCTTTACCACTCCTCATACCTAAAGGACACCCTGCCGGCCAGTAAGTCCATCCAGCCGGCACTTTTTCCTTTATCTCGTCCTTATGTTCTGTTCCCCACAAACTCCTCAAGCTGGGTGAATATATGTTATATATCGTCTGTATGGACTGCTGTATGATGGAGTGGCTGCTCACGATTACATCGCTCTTACGGTCGCGGCTCTTGCGAGCATCAGAGAGGATGTGCATTTCACGCGGCGCGGCATTTACAAAATGGCGCCATAGATCCGGATCCGCCCCGGCGTCCGGGTCGAGGGGGTTGGTCTCGTAATAGTATTCGTCTATAAAAACGGTGACACGGATTGTGTCCGACAGGAAATCGTTGTCTTCGGGAGGATTAGCCTCATAGCGCACTTTCTGGTCGAAAAGATACTCGATGAGTTGGTTGATATCCATTAGTTTAGGAGTCGGTTCTCCAGAAGAAGGTTTCCAGTTCGGCTTGTATTCTTGGATTCCCGGATACTTGAGCCTGTACATTGAATATTTCGACGTATTCAGCGAATCAGGTTGGTTGACTCCGAACATAACCCACTTGTAGTCGAGACCTTCGCCGGAGTATAGGGGATAAGTGCGGCCGTTTACGATCTCGGTAGTTTTTCTTGGTTCTCCCTGGCCGAAGGGAGTCTTTACATACCACGAGAAAATGCTCGGATCCCAGTCTTCGCTGTATCCGAACGAAACGGTGTGGTACTCATAGTGAGCGTCGGCGTTCACGATTTCGTCGTTCGTGAGAAGCAGGTAGCCTTCCTGACCAGGCTGACGTTCGTTGTCGTTTTCTACTTCGGCATATACTGAACCGGAGTTGTTGATGGTAATCTTGTAGGTGTAGTAGTGGCTGCGGAGAGTGTTGTAGTCGTCGAAAGCGTTTGTCTCCTGGCTTCCGCTTGAGCCGAAATCTCCAAGATGAATGGTATAGATGGTGTCGGTGGTAAGGGCATTGTTTACTCTTTCGCCGGTGGCGGCATAGATACCGTCGGCGTTTAGGGTGAGCACCATATCGAACTTCACGAAGG
>JAFPWX010000008.1 GCA_017412645.1 Bacteroidales bacterium
GCCGCCGCTGCCGCGCCGCCCACGAATGGCAGCGACGCTGTCACTATGTCCAAACCGTCCTTCATACCGCCAATAATAAAGAATCTGAAACTATTTCAGGGGGTAAAACGGCATATAAAACCCAAAAATATTTTTTTTGTAGGTCCAAATATTTTAATATCGGAAAAAAGGGATTAAATTTGTACGATTAAAACCAACCAAATGATAATACTCGTAATCAATTGCGGCTCCTCCTCCATTAAGTACAGGCTTATGGATATGAGCGGCGACGATGTCTATGACATTCTGGCCAAGGGCATTGTGGAAAAAATCGGCCTTCCCGACGGTATCAGCACCTATCAGCCCACCGGTGGCGAAAAAATCACAATCAACACTCCCGTTCCGGATCATACGGTGGGAATGAAGCTCATTCTGGACGACCTTGTCCATCCCGAACACGGGGTTCTCAAGAGCTTCGACGACATCGAGGCGGTAGGTCATCGCATCGTGCAGGGTGCCGACTATTTCGAGGGTAGTGCCCTGGTTACCGAAGATGTGCTGAACAAGATCGAGATCTGCGCAGAGTTCGCACCTCTCCACAACCACGCCCATCTGCTCGGCATCCGTGCCTGTCAGAAGGTCCTGCCGGACGTTCCCCAGGTAGTGGTATTTGACACGGCCTTCCACCAGACCATGCCGGAATACGCCTACATGTATGCTCTCCCGTATGAGTACTACAGCAAGTACCACGTGCGCCGCTACGGTGCCCATGGCACGTCTCACGATTACGTCTCCCACGAAGGCGCACGTCTGGCCGGACTGGATATCAATAATTCCAAGATCATCACCTGCCACATAGGCAGCGGCTCGTCCGTCTGTGCGGTCCTGAACGGCAAGTGCGTGGATACATCCATGGGCTTCACCCCGCTCGAAGGCATGATAATGGGTACCCGTTGCGGCTGCATCGATGCAAACATCGTCCCTTATATCATGAAGAAAGAAGGGCTTACGCCCGACCAGATGACGGATATCATGAACAAGAAGAGTGGTTTCCTCGGCCTCAGCGGAAAGACTTCCGACTGCCGCGAACTCGACGAACTCGCGGAAGCCGGCGACCATAAGGCAAAGCTCGTCTTCAAGAAGCTCACCTACGATATCGTCAAGCTCATCGGCTCGTATGTGGCTGCCATGGACGGCGTGGACCTCATAGTGTTCACCGCAGGTATAGGAGAGCACAACCCGCGTCTGCGTCGTCGCGTCTGCCAGAACCTCGGCTATCTGGGAGTTGTCATCGACCACGAAGCCAACAAGGCCAGCGGCGTGAACGCCATCATCTCGGCCCCAGAGTCCAAGGTTAAGGTTGCCCTTATTCCCACGGAAGAGGAGCTCATGATAGCCCGCGATACAATGCACATAGTTTCAGCACTTTACGAATAACACATTATGATAGCAACATTCAACGATCTGTTTGCAGAACTCAAAGAGAAGAGTATCTGCAAAAAACTCATAGTAGCATGGGGAGTTGACTCCCACTCCATTGAAGCAGCTTACGAGGCTGTGAAAATGGGCTTCGTGGAGGCCACGCTCGTAGGAGACGCCAAGCTGATCGAGAAGGTCTGCAAGGAAGAGGGTATCGACATGGCGAAGTTCACCATTGTGGATAATCCCGTGGAACTCAAGGCTGTGGCTGAGGCTGTACGCATGGTACACGACCACGAGGGTGATGTGCTCATGAAGGGCCTCTGCAGCACCGACAAATTCCTCCGCGCCATCCTGAACAAGGAGACCGGCCTCCTGCCTCCGAAGGGCGTCCTGAGCCACGTGGGTGTAATCGAGAACCCGCACTATCCCAAGCTCATGTTCCTCAGCGACATGGCAGTCATTCCGGCTCCGGACTTCCGCCAGAAGGTGAAGATCGCCGGCTATCTCGTCTCCACGGCCCGTTCCTTCGGTCTCGAGAAACCGAAGATCGCCTTCATCGCCGCATCCGAGCAGATGCTCGATTCCATGCCCGCCTGCATCGAAGGCGCCATGCTCGCCAAGATGTGCGACCGCGGCCAGATCGGCAAGTGCATAGGCGACGGCCCGCTGGCCCTCGACGTTGCCATCGATCCCGAGAGCGTTGCCATCAAGAAGCTCGTCAGCCCCGTCGCCGGCGATGCAGACTGCATGCTCTTCCCCAACATCGAAAGCGCGAATGTGTTCTGGAAAACCAATTCCAAGCTCTGCGGTGAGGGTATTCGTCAGGCAGGTATCCTTGTTGGTGTCACCGCTCCCTGCGTGCTCGCCAGCCGTGCCGATACCGCCGACACCAAGCTCTGCAGCATCGCAACGGCAGTAATGAGCATCGCTTAAGGCTTATTCCGAAAGGAATCCCAGTTTATTCAGGGCGGACCTCTCCTCAGGGGTGCCGCCCTGAAGTTTTACAGTGAAAGCCTGGAATTCGCGGCGGACGGGATAGTCTCCGCGCTGCCGTTCGAAAAGGGCAGGGTTGTCGCGTAGCGCGGCGTCGTCTTCCCGAATATCGTAAGAATGCAGTATCGCTTCGCAAAGCACTTCCTGGAAGGACTTACCGGCGGCATCGACCATGAATTCCGGCATCTGGCGTGGAGCGGGCAACTGAGAAGGCTCCCATTCATTCAGCGGCAGGCCGAAGAAAGCAGCGAGAGCTCGGATGCTGGTGGCGGTACCGTTTGCCTTCCCGTCGGCACTATAACCTGCTATATGTGGAGTTGCGAGGGCTAGCAGATTAAGCAGTTCCAAATCGACTTCGGGCTCATTCTCCCAAACATCCAGCACCGCGGCTTTGATGCGACCGGTCTTCAATGCGTTTTTCAAGGCGAGATTATCCACCACCGGCCCGCGGGAAGAATTGATCAGAATCTGATTCGGGCGCATTGAAGCAATTCTTTCGGAATCGAACATATGCCATGTAGCGTCCGGCCCCTCCTGGGAGAGGGGAACATGGAGAGTGATGATGTCGGAACTGCGCACAATTTCATCCAAATTCACAAAGCCTTCCTGGCCTTCCTCCCTTGCGCGCGGAGGATCGCAGAGAAGAACTTTCATGCCAAGGGATTCGGCAGTTGCGGCCACCTTGGAACCGACATGCCCAACTCCGACCACACCGAGGGTGAGATCTTTAAAATGGAGATTGAAACGTTCCGCCAGAACGCAGAGCACCGAGGCGATGTACTGCTGCACGGAAGATGAATTGCAGCCCGGGGCGTTCTTCCAAACTATACCGAGAGACTCGCACCACTCTGTGTCTATATGATCGTAACCTATTGTGGCTGTGGTGATTATCTTGACGCTCGAGCCTTCCAGAAGGGTCTTGTCGCAGATGGTCCTGGTGCGGGTGACAATGGCGTCGGCGTCTTTCACGATCTCCGCCGAAATCTCCTGCCCAGGGAGATAAACCACCTTGGCATAAGGTTCCAGCACCCCCTTCAAAAACGGTATCTTATCGTCGCAAACGACCTTGAGCATCGCCTAGTAAATATTATCGAGGATGTATTCCTTCAGGTCTTCGCGCTCGAGAAGATCCTGGGCGCGGAACCAGACATGGCCGGAAGCGTATCCACACTCCCGTACCATCTCTATCTGGCGGCCGAATTCCTCCACATGGCGGAAGCCGGAGTCTACCCGGCGTTGCCAGAAGAGGGGATCGTGCTTGTAAGCGGCAAGGCCGATGTAGAGCGGAACCCCCTGCATTACGCTTTTCCATTCCTTAAGAACTTTTGGGAAGGCCGCGAAATCGCCTCGCCCTATGCTCCAATAAAGCTGGGGGAGGATATAATCGACGGAACCCTGGGCTACCCATCTTCGCGGATCGGCATACAGCCTGCAGGTGTTGGAAACCCTGCCCTGCGGAGATACTCCGAAGAGAGCCTGCGGGCGGACTTCATGGGTGGTGCGGTGAAGTGTAGTGACAACAGAGTCTATATTGCTGAACCTCCATTCTTCCAACGACAGGCCGTTTCCGTAGGTGGCGAAAAGGGTAGAATCGTTCCATGCGCCGGGCTCACTCCAGCCGCGGCTGTCTTCCCGAAGGCCGTCGGGGTAGAAGTAATCGTCGATATGGATGCCGTCCACATCGTAACGGGTGAGGATTTCACGTGTGATGTCAGACAGGAACTGCACCACTTCGGGATTGCCGGGATCCAGATATTCGCGTCCGCCGTAATTGTGAACCCATTCCGGATGCTCATGCTTAACCTGGGTGCGGGCCCTTTCCGTGGAGTCGGAAAGGCTGACCCGTAGCGGATTGATCCAGGCGTGAATTGCCATTCCGTTGTCGTGCGCCACACGTACCGCTATGCTCAACGGGTCGAAATAGGGCGACATGCCCTCCACTCCCGTGAGCTGACGGCTCCACGGAAGGATGTCGGAGGCATACATGGCGTCCATTTCGCTGACCACCTGGAAATACAGGGTGTTGCATCCCATGGATGCCAGTTCCCTGATATCTGAGATGAGTTCTGAACGTTGCACGAAATGCGAACG
The DNA here is from genome assembly GCA_017412645.1 of Bacteroidales bacterium. Classification (GTDB taxonomy): domain Bacteria; phylum Bacteroidota; class Bacteroidia; order Bacteroidales; family UBA932; genus Cryptobacteroides. The sequence goes on from JAFPWX010000008.1 coordinate 4,486, forward strand.
TTCGCCGCGAGGCCAGTCGAGCCCGACCACGGTGGCCAGCCATACTCCGCGCTGCTCTTCCATCACCAGACCCTCATCTTTGGGAGAAGGAGCCTGCGCCGCCGCAAAGGCAGATGCGAGGAAGAGAGTGAGCAGTATGAACAGAATCCTCTTCATGGACCGTTACAGAACCTTTACTTCCAGGGAATCTTCTACGGTGTAGTCGTAATCTTCGTCGTAGATGGTGGCACAGGCCTCGTGGGAATCGGCATAAAGCCTTGATTCGCCCCTGCGGAGAGTGTCTGTGATTCCTTTGCGGTCTTTCATGAACTGGCTTTCTACGACAAAACTGACGCTATCGGCCGTCACTTCTGTTATTTCAAGCCCCTGTTTGGTGCCGAAACCGGTATCCCTGCTGATGGCGGCGGCTGTTTCGTACCGCACCAGACCTTTGGTGGCGGGGAAGAGGAACGTGCCGGTGTGATTGTAGTCGAAGCCGGAATGATGCTCGGTGACTACGAGCAGAGGTGATCCCCCAGAAGAAGAGCTCTTTATGGATTCGGGATTGAGCACCCCGTTTTCCCACTCTCCTTCGAACGACATACCGCTCGCATAAGTGTATTTGCCATGTCCGGTCAGAGGGCCTTCAAAATGGTCTCCGTTCGCATAGTCCCAGACCGCATTGCCGATGAGTTTCCCGTCCTCCCATTCGCCTTCGATACGGTCCTCCCCGTCGGTGAAACTGCCGTCGAAATGATCTTTCACCAGAACTCCGTGGCCGTGGCGCTTGCCTTCCTTGAACCCTCCGGTGTAGGTCTCGGTGACGGTGGAGCAATGCAGGCCCTTCTCGCTGCTGTCCATGGAAGTGCCCTGTCCGTGCTCCTTATCGTCGAGCCATTCTCCCTTATAATCGTGGACGTACCGGCGGCCGCCCTTGCTCATACTGTGATAATGGCCTTTGCCGCTGCGCTTGCCGTCCACCCAGGCGCCGTCGTATTCGCCCCAGTAGCCATTTAGTTTGTAGTCCATGTGGCCATTTCCGTGTGGCAGGCCTTCCGCGTTCACGTCGCCCTTATACACGTCTCCGTTTTCGAATGTGATAGTTTTCGGGGCTTTGACCGTCTCGCCCTTGTGTTCCTCGTATAGTTCGGCGCATTTCTCGCTGCCGAGATTCATTCCCGTTTCCCAGAGTTTTACGGCACCGTTCACGTCGGGGTTGCCGTCCGGAGTCCAGTCGCCCTCGTAGAGCATAGTCCCCATCGAAGCGTAGGCCTCGGCATATCCTGCGTCCACGGCCTCAGTGAATTTCATCCAAGCCTCGGCGTAATTCAGCTCGCATTCGTAGAGTATCATACCGTATTCGTAATGGCCGAAGGCGACATACTCCGCGAATTCTTCGGGATTGCCGGCCTCCGCGAACCATTCGAAAGCCTTTTCCAGCCAATCTTTTGCGACGTTCTCGTCGCATTCTTCGTCGTAATAGTAAGCGGCAAGAGCGACTGCTGCGGGGATGTCTTTCAGGCTGGCGGCTTTCTTGAAAAGCTCTACGGCTTTTTCCATATCTTCTTCGTAGATACGGTATGCTTCGTTGCGGTATTCTTGTGGACTCATCAGAACACAAATATACGTTTTTTTTGTATCTTCGTAGCCTATGAAACGATTACTCATTCTTGCCATTCTGGCTTTTGCGGCCAATGTACTTGCAGCCGCTCCCGCTTGGCAGCCTGCAGGGGAGCATATCCGTACCCGCTGGGCAGCCGAAGTCGGTCCCAAAAACGCACTTCCTGAATACCCCCGCCCTCAGATGCAGCGCAGGAGTTGGAAGAACCTCAACGGTCTCTGGGATTATGCCATAACCCCGGACGATGTAATGGAAATGCCAGTTCCGGCAGGTGAGATACTCGTGCCGTTCGCGCTGGAATCCTCCTTAAGTGGAGTAGGCCAATCCCTCAAGCCCTGGGATGCCCTCTGGTATCGCCGCACGTTCCGGGTGCCGCTGCTGTGGCGTCTTCGTAAAACCGTGCTGCTGCATTTCGGAGCGGTGGATTATGCCTGCGAAGTATGGCTGAACGGTGAAAAGCTGGGAGAGCACAGGGGCGGCTATACTGCCTTTGAATTCGATGTAACCAAATATCTGAAAAAGGGCCGTCAGACTCTGATTCTAAAGGTTCTCGATGGTACCGACAATGGCCTGCAGCCCCGCGGCAAGCAGGTTTCCAACCCTGACGGAATATGGTATACCGCCGTTTCCGGCATCTGGCAGACTGTCTGGCTGGAAGCTGTCTCCCGCAAGGGATATATAAAAGACTACGATGCCGTGTGCCCGGATCTGCAGACGGTCAGCATCACTCCTTATGCCGTGGGAGCCAAGGACGTGAGGGTCGAATTGCTCGACGGTGGCAAGGTCGTAGCAGAGGCAATGGTCAAATGTGGTAAAACCGCCGATCTGAAGCCCGCGCAGCCGCATCTCTGGACCCCCGACGACCCTCACCTTTACGGGTTGCGCCTCACATTGCAGAAAGATGGTAGGAAGATAGATAAGGTGGAGGGCTACACGGCCATCCGCACAATCTCCAAGAAGGCCGATGCCGAAGGGCATCTCCGCCTCGCTCTCAACGACGAAATCCTCTTCCAGTATGGCCCGCTCGACCAGGGCTGGTGGCCCGACGGCCTCTACACCGCTCCCACCGATGAGGCTCTGGAATACGATCTTGTAAAAACGAAAGAATATGGCTTCAATATGCTCCGGAAGCATATCAAGGTGGAGCCGGATCGCTGGTATGCACATTGCGACAGGCTTGGCATTCTGGTTTGGCAGGACATGCCCTGTACCGCCTGCTACGATAGCCCCGATCAATGGGCCCAGGGAATAGATGTTTACGACGCCGGCAACTCCGACCAGCTCAGTCCGGAGGCCCGCAAGGCCTTCATTGAGGAGTGGACCGAGATTATCCGCAGTCATCGGAAGTTCCCGTGCATAGTCGTGTGGGTGCCATTCAACGAGGCATGGGGCCAGTTCGATACCCGCGAAGTAGTGGAGCTTACCAAGCATTTGGATCCCTCGCGTCTTGTTAATATGGCATCTGGCGGAAACTGGATTTCCGGTAAAGTCGGAGATATCCTGGATTCCCACTATTATCCAATGCCTAAGATGCGCTTGTGGGATCCCGAGCTGGTGAACGTTCTGGGTGAGTATGGCGGAATAGGCCTGCCCTTCGAAGGACACACATGGGAGACCGGACGTAACTGGGGTTATGTCAAATTCTCCACTTCCGAAGAAGTTACAGACAAATACGTGGAGTATACCGAACTGCTCAAAGAACTTGTCCACGAAGGCTGTGCTGCCGCTGTTTACACCCAGACCACCGATGTGGAGAGTGAAATCAACGGTCTGATGACTTATGACCGTGAAATCGATAAACTGGATGTGGCCAGAGTAGCCGCAGCGAACAAGGCGATTATTGCGCTTCAGTAGAAAATGTTTTCATTCATAATCGCTATAGCGGCCCTGTTGCTGGGTTACTTGCTTTATGGCCGTTTTGTAGAGAGAGTATTCTGTCCTGATCCCTCACGCCAGACTCCGGCTGTAAGCAAGGCAGACGGCGTGGACTACGTCCCGATGCCGGCCTGGAAGGTGTACATGATACAGTTCCTGAACATTGCCGGAACGGGTCCCATCTTCGGAGCCATCATGGGGGCCAAATTCGGTCCGGCAAGCTATCTGTGGATAGTTTTCGGATGCATATTCGCAGGAGCGGTGCACGATTACTTCACCGGCATGCTCAGCATGAGGAACGGCGGCGCGGGATTGCCGGAACTGGTGAAGCGCTATCTTGGTAAAGGAACGAGCGTCGTGATGCTGGTCTTCAGCATGGTGCTGCTTATGCTTGTGGGTACGGTATTCGTTTACAGCCCAGCCCTGATTCTGGGAGATCTGGCGCCGATATCGTCCACCGCCCGCACCTCGATAATGATTTGGGTGGGGATAGTATTCGCATATTACATAATCGCTACCTTACTTCCGATAGACAAGATAATCGGCCGTTTTTATCCGCTTTTCGCATTTGCGCTGCTTTTCATGGCAGCCGCTCTGTGTGTGTGCCTGTTCGTTAAATGGCCGGCCATTCCCGAAGTTTGGGGTGGCCTGGGGAACATGGGCGAGGCGAGCGGCCTTCTGAAAGGGCAACCGCTGTTCCCATGCCTGTTCATCACCATAGCCTGCGGTGCCATTTCCGGCTTCCACGCCACTCAAAGCCCGCTTATGGCGAGATGCCTTACAAATGAAAAGATGGGGCGTCCCATCTTCTATGGCGCTATGATTACCGAAGGCATAGTGGCTCTTGTCTGGGCGGCGGTGTCGTCGTATTTCTTCTATGCCGGCGGTGCGACTGAAGTCGGAAGCAACCTGTCCGCTGCGGCTCCTGCCGTCGTCACCAGGGTATCGCGCAGCTGGTTGGGTGTCTTCGGCGGCATCCTGGCGATTCTGGGAGTGGTGGCGGCCCCCATCACCAGCGGCGACACGGCTTTCCGCAGCGCCCGCCTCATCGTGGCCGACTTTCTCAAACTCCCGCAGAAGAAGCAGGTCAATCGCCTGATAATCGCGCTGCCTCTCTTCGCAGTCGCGGCTCTGCTGCTCTGGTACAATATCGCCGACGAGAATGGTTTCAATACCATCTGGCGCTACTTCGGCTGGGCCAACCAGACCCTGGCCTGCTTCGCCCTCTGGACCGCCACGGCTTGGCTTACGAAGAACCGTCCTGGTGCGTATTATCTCGTAACGATGCTCCCGGCGGCATTCATGACCGCGGTGTGCATAAGCTATATCTGCGTAGACAAGATAGGCTTCCATATGCCGGCAGCGTGGATCCCATACATAGCCTTGTCAGTTTTTGCAATCTCAGTATGCCTGTATTATCTGTTGTCGCGCAAGCTCCGAAAAGTTGAATAAGATGAACGGAATCTGGACTATAGTGATGCTGGTCTTTTCCAACATCTTCATGACCTTCGCCTGGTACGGGCACCTTAAACTCAGTGAAATGAAAATCTCCACGGGATGGCCGCTCATCCTGGTCATCCTGTTCTCGTGGGGTATTGCGTTTTTTGAATATTGCCTTACCGTCCCGGCGAACCGAATCGGTTTCGCAGGCAACGGCGGACCATTCAACCTGCTTCAGCTCAAGGTTATACAGGAAGTGATCTCACTAACGGTGTTCACGGTCATAGTGATGTTTCTCTTCAAGGGTCAGACCATACAGTGGAACCACCTTGCAGCCTTTGTCTGCCTGGTGCTCGCAGTTTTCTTCGTATTTCTTAAATAGCCGGACTCTCGAAGAACGAGAAGTGCACGCGGCCGTAGACCTTTTCCTTGACGAAGAGGGGATGGCCGGTGAAGGAATGTTCGCTGCCGTGCTCGAGGATGAAGTAACGCTCCGGATGCAGCAGACCGCCGGAGGGGGCTCCGTCCGGAATCAAACCGAATACTTTGTCTGGCAGGGTCTCAAGCCCTTCCAGAGCGTAGGGCGGGTCGGCGAAGATGATATCGAAGCGCTCGTGGCAGATGGGCAGGAAATCAAAGACGTTCTGATGTACCGCCACCACGGCGTCCAGCCCCAGACGTGCCGCTTCGCGACGGATGAACAGAGCATTGTCGCGCGACATTTCCACGCAATACACGCGCGCCGCGCCACGGGATGCGAATTCGTAGGATATGGCGCCTGTGCCGCCGAAAAGATCGAGCACTTTCAGGTCGGCGAAATCGTATTCGTTATCGAGGATATTGAAAAGGGCTTCCTTGGCAAAATCAGTGGTGGGCCGTGCGGAATAACGCGGCGGCAGATCGATTACCCGGCCTTTCAAAGAGCCCCCGATAATACGCATGGCTAAAGGATTTCTACCCCTTTGAAGTAACGGTAGAGGCTCATTTCTTCCTCCGCACCGATGGGATGACGGAAATAAATCGTGGAGACTTCGGGATTCAGCTGCAGGGAGCGCATAGCAAGGAAGACGTAGTACTCCGCAGTGGTGAAGTCGGGAGCCTCGTAGGTGTTGGCAAGAAGGAGAGTGCCTCCCTGAGCTATGCCGAGGAACAGCCGGCCCTCCTTCCAGGAAGCGAGTATGCGGTTGTATTCCCTGATGCCAGGGAGATCCCGAAGCACATACCAGAGTTCCGGCAAAGCCGTGCTTTCCTGAGACGGGCAGGCATAAACAAGAACGGCATCATACGCAGGCACTTCCGCCCACTTTACGGAGTCGGCATCATCCAAAAGCGCGACTTCTCCGAGGGATTGCCCCGGAGAAGCCGGATTAAAGAAATGCGCCGGCACAAGAGTGCACTTGGGCGTAAGTAAGGATACTTCGTTCACTATTCCCAGTTACCCGCGTTGTTGTTAGGAGCGGTTACGGAGCCGACCTGAAGACCTTCGTAACGGTTCTTCGCGCGCTGGTCGGCGTCCAGGTTAATACGCAGCTGGTTGTCAAGTCCCTTGAGAAGAAGCTTGTAGGGCATGCGTGCCTCGAAAAGAGGAACGGGAACGCCGGAAACGGTCTTTACAATAGCCTCCATCTGGACAGGTTCGCCACCGGAGAACGGAATGTACTTCAGAGAGTCGAGCACGAGCTCCGGACGGTCCGAGAAAATGGTGTCGCGAACGGGGACTTTGCTCTCGATTGCGAAAACGAGGTTCTTGTCTCCTTTCTGGTAGAGGTCGTAGAGCTGGGTAGGGGTGATCTTGCGGTTTTTGCGTTTGATGGCCTGGGTGTGTGCCACGGCTACCGAGTCGTCCTGGGAACCGATCTGAAGCACCACGGACATGTTGCCGGTGTTGTAGAAATTGATGAGGGAGTCTACGGTGCTGGTGAACTTACCGTTGACGGTCTTGTATGCGACCTGAAGGGTGCGGATGTCCTTGAGGCGCTGCACGGCGATGCTTTCCCGGTATGCCTTCTGCTTGTTGAAAGCTACAGGCTTATTGATGCTCTTGACGATGAGTGTGGCAAGGACAACAATCGCGATGCCAAGAACTACCTCGAGAATGATCTGTACTGATTTCTTCATATCTGTTTATTGCTTTTGATTTCTGTCAAATCCCCACAAAGTTAGGAAAATCATTCATTAAAAGCAATATTATTGTTAATTTTGCGTGGCATTTCTATATGGAAGCACTATCGTCAGAACAAATTGAAGCCTTTACCGCGGCAGTGGCGGCCAGCCGCCGTGTGACAGTAGTTGTGCACACCCATCCAGACGGTGACGCACTGGGTTCCGCAGTGGCTCTCCGCCGCTATCTTCTTTCCAAAGGAAAGACGGTGGCGGCCATCTATCCCGATACCTTTCCCGACACCCTTTCCTTCTTGGCGGAAGGAGAGAGCCTGATAGATGCTGAAAAGAATCCGGCTGAGGCGGCAGAGGCTCTGAACAGCTGCGATACCCTCTTTGTGCTGGACATGAACGCGTTCCGCAGGGCAGAGGGCCTGGCGCCGCTTCTGAGGAACTGCCCGGCAAAGCGGAAAGTCCTCATCGACCACCACCTCAATCCCGCCGTAGAAGAGTTCGACACCGTTTTCTCCGAAACGGAAGTTTCTTCTGCCTGTGAACTACTGTTCTGGCTTCTCTTTGGAGCCGAGGGCGACGCACGCAGGATTCCCGCCAAATCGAACTACGCTCTCATGACGGGCATGACCACTGATACGAACAATTTTGCCAATTCGGTGTATCCGTCAACCTTGGAGATGGCCAGTATTCTTCTGGCTGCGGGGGTAGACCGCGACGAAATCGTTTCCAGGCTTTATCAGAGCTACAGCGAAACCCGTATCCGCGCCTTCGCCGCCCTGCTCGGGCAGCGGATGGACATCCTGCCGGGAGGAGTGGCCAGCATAGTGGTGGACGAGGCCTTCCAGAAGGATTATCCTCTTCAGGAGGGAGAAACCGAAGGTCTTGTGAATATTCCTCTTGGAATAGGGGAGGTATGCATGAGCATCTTCTCCCGCTGGAGCGGCGATCATTTCCGTGTGAGCATACGCAGCAAGCGCGGAATGAGCGCAAACTGTCTCGCAGCGGAATACTTCCACGGGGGAGGCCACGAGCTTGCTGCAGGGGGCAAGATTTTCATTCCGGCCGACATCCCGGACCAGGCTTCCGCAGCCGCCCATATCGCCTCCTGCGTGGCACAATTCCTGCAAACAGAGAACCACCGATGAAAAAGATAATTCCCATATTCCTTTCGGCCGCGATGCTGCTGTCTTCCTGCGCCAAAAATGTTTCGGTAGAAACCAGGGCGCTTGAGGCGCAGGCTCTTGCGTCCTATATGGAAAAGTATTATTCCGGAGCATACGAGAAGACCACGATGGGTGCCTATGTGTTCACTGCCGATGAAATCCCTGGAACGGGAGCCCAGTTCGGCGACCAGGCATACATTCGCGTGGATTATACGACAGAAGACCGTGCTGGCCATCTGGTCATGAGCACCCTTGCGGAAGTCAACAGGAAAAACCACCTGTTCAACTCCAGATACTATTACGGCCCGCAGGTGATGTACTGCGCGGAGAACAGTCTCAAGGCCGGAGTGGAGGAGCTCATCATGGGCAACGGCACCACGCTCGGCCCCATGAGGGTCGGCGGCACCCGCAAGGCCCTCATTCCCGGCTGGCTCATGACGGTGAACCGTCACGGATCCGAAGCGGAATACATCAAAAACGTGAGCGGTACGGAAGCAGTTTACACAGTCACCCTTGTCGATGCCTTCACGGACGAGGAAAAATGGGAAAAAGACTCGCTTGCCCGCTTCATAGCCGCCAATTATCCCGGCGCAGTGGAGGATACCGAAATAGGCGGAGGCTGGTACTATGTGGTCACCATGGCGGCAGAGGGAACCGGCCTGCTTGCGGCCGACAGCACCGTCTACTGCAATTACACCCTCCGGGACCTTGCAGGCCGCGTCATCGACACGAATGTGGAAAAGGTGGCCAGGGACAACGGCTTCTATTCTTCGTCGTCCAAATATGTCCCCGCCCTCATTAACTGGAACTCCGACTATCGCAAGATAACCATGACCACCAGCGAAACGGACGTGGTGGACGGATTCGCCAACGCATTCCTGCATATGCATCAGTACGAGGCGGGTACGGCAATCTTCTGGTCGGGCCTGGGATATTCCTCAACTGGCAGCGGCAGCCTCGTTCCGGCATACAGCCCGCTCTGCTTTGACATCGAACTCACGAAGAAGCCCTGACAATGCCGGAGAACGCCGCGGGTGCCCCGCTTGAACTCGAAACCAAGAGCGTAGGAACTCTTTTGAGGCAGTATGCCATTCCCGGCATCATAGCCATGACCGCCACCAGTCTCTACAACATGGTGGACAGCATCTTTATCGGCCATCTCCCGGAAACCGGTTCTTATGCCCTCACCGCACTTGGAATCTGCAATCCCATAATGAATCTGGGCATAGCCCTGGGAACACTGGTGGGAGTGGGTTCATCCACCATAATGTCGGTGATGCTGGGCCAGCACAACTACCGCAGCGCGCAGAAGGTACTCGGCAATATGGTGACCATGAACATGGTGCTGGGCCTGCTTTTCTCCGTGCTGGTGCTCGCGTTCGAGGAACCGGTCCTGCGCTTCTTCGGAGCCACCGACGTCACGCTTCCTTTCGCTAAACAGTACCTCACGGTGCTGATGATAGGAAATGTCATAGCCCACATGTATCATGGTCTGAACAACCTCATAAGGGCATGCGGCAATCCCAGACTAGCGATGGGGCTCACGCTTTTTACCGTGATCAGCAACACGGTACTCGACCCCATATTCATCTACGCTCTCCACATGGGTGTGCAGGGAGCGGCTATCGCCACAGTGCTCTGCCAGCTGTTTGCCCTCATCTATGCATTCATCTATTTCTTCCGCGGAACCACGGTTGTGCATTTCGGAAAGCATGTGTTTGAATTCCACTGGAAGATGGCCAAGAGCACCCTTTCCATCGGAATGGGACCTTTCCTGATGAACAGTGCGGCGTGTCTGGTGAACCTTTTCATCAACCAGCAGCTGCTGCGCTTCGGGGGCGACCTGGCCATAGGAGCATACAGCATTGTGAGCCGCTTCAGTTTCCTGTTCCTCATGATAGTTATGGGATTCAATCAGGGGATGCAGCCTATTGCCGGATACAACTATGGCGCCCGCAAATACGGCAGGGTGCGTAAGACCTACCTTCTCACTGCCGGATGGGCGACGCTCGTGTGCGTGTTGGGTTTCATCATCTCGGAACTTTTCCCGAAGGCTGCGGTAGAAATCTTCACCAACGACCCGTCTATGATAGGCTTGAGCGCCCACGGACTCCGGATTATCAATCTGGCATTCCTGCTGGTCGGCATGCAGATGGTCTCGACCAACTTCTTCCAGTGCCTGGGCATGGTGCGCAAGAGCATCTTCCTTTCGCTTATCCGCCAGCTGCTGTTCCTTATTCCCCTCGTTTATCTGCTCCCGCGCTGGTGGGGGATTGCGGGCGTGTGGTACAGTTTCCCGCTTTCAGACCTGCTGTCGTTCACAATCACTGGAATTATGATACTCTCGCTTATGCGTAAATTCAAGACCCTGGAAGACGGCGCCGATCCGGCCATACTCGGAGGATACAGAGGATGAGGACCTTTATTCTTTTTTCGACGCTGATTCTGCTCCTTGCCGGATGCTCCGGAAAAGGGCGTGCCCCATACCGAATAGAAGGTATCAACTCGGTGATTACCAATGAGATGAGCGCTGGGGCCGACAAGCTGGACAAGGATATGCGCATTTTCATGCAGCGCTGGTGGATAAAGGGCCTTTCGCTCAGCGTGATGAGGGGAGATTCGCTGCTCTATGCCAAAGGGTACGGCAAGGCCGACGAAGACGTGCCGATGAGTGCGGCCCATATCATGCGCATCGCATCTGTGAGCAAGCTAATCACCGCGGCAGGTATAATGAAGCTCCAGGAGCAGGGGAAACTCAAGCTCTCCGACAAGGTGTTCGGCCCGTCGGGCATACTCAACGAGGCCGTCTATACCGCCGCCATCAAGGACAAGAACTATTTCAAGATAACTGTCGAAGACCTTCTGCGCCACGAGAGCGGCCTTTCCATACGCCGGGGCGACCCGATGTTCACCACCCGCGACATCATGTACATCCATCACCTCAAGGAAGCCCCCGACCACGAGACTCTCACGCGCCTGATGCTCTCACGTCCTCTGGGATACCAGCCGGGAAAATCACGCCAGTACAACAATTTCGGCTATATGCTGCTGGGGATGATAATCGAAAAGGTCACCGGGCAGGATTACGAAAAGTGGACAAATAAGGAAATTCTGGAGCCGTCGGGCTGCCTGGACATGCATCTGGCCAACACCTACTACAAGGACAAATATCCCAACGAGGTCCGTTATTATATGCAGGACAACGATCCCCTGGTACCGGAATTCAACAATTCGGGCGACAGTGTGGTGCGCTGTTACGGCGGCAGCGACGTGCGCGCCCTGGGCGGAGCCGGAGCATGGGTGGCAAGCACCCCCGAACTGGCCCGTTTTGTAGCCTCGATAGATGGAAATCCCCGCGTAAAGGACATACTCTCGATAAAGAGCGTCCGCGCCATGACCCTGGATAATGGTGAACACAAATACGGACTTGGCTGGAACGACACAGGCGACACCTGGATACGCACCGGTTCGCTGGCCGGCACCAATGCCATAGTGTACCGTTTCCCGGACGGGGAGTGCTGGATACTGGTGAGCAACACCCACAACTGGAAGGGCCCGCGCTTCTCCACCAGGGTGAAGGAATTCACACGGCAATGCCACGACCGCTATTCGGCGGTCCTTCCCAAACAGGATTTGTTTGAACTGATCTAAGCCATGCATACAAAGGAAGAAAAGATTGCGGCGTTCAGCCGGGCGCTCGACGTGATGGACACCCTTCGGGAAAAATGCCCGTGGAACGGATCCCAGACGAACGAGTCCCTGAGGCCGCTTACCATAGAAGAGGTTTATGAACTTTCCGACGCCGTCCTGGATGGTGATGCAAAGGAACTGTGCAAGGAGGTCGGCGACCTCTCCCTGCACGTGCTCTTCTACGCCAAAGTGGCTGAAGAGAAGGGAGAGTATGACATAGCCGATGTGCTGAACGGCATGTGTGAAAAGATGATTTTCCGCCATCCCCATGTATTCGGCGACGGCAGCGGAAAAACTATGAGCGCCGAGGAAGTAGCCAAGGCCTGGGAACTCCGTAAAAAGAAGGAGCATGCCGGTAAGACCATACTGGAAGGCGTGCCACGCAGCTGCGAACCTATGCAAAAGGCCTTCATCCTTCAGGATAAGGCCTCGGCTGTAGGCTTCGACTGGGATTCTCCAGCCGACGTATGGCCAAAGGTTGACGAAGAGGTGGCCGAGGCCAAGGAAGCGGTGGGACTGGATGTGCACAAGGCTCCGGGGCGCAGCGGCAGCATCGAGGTCAGCGCGGCCCACGCGGAAGAAGAGTTCGGCGACGCGCTTTTCGCCCTTGTGAACGCCTGCCGTCTCTACGGAGTGGATCCTTCGGTGGCGCTGGGCAAGGCCTGCGACAAGTTCAAAAGGCGCTTTACCTACATGGAGACCACGGCGGCTGAGCGAGGACTCGACCTGGGCAGCATGACCCTCGCCGAAATGGATGCCATCTGGGACGAAGGCAAAGCCAAAGGGCTATAGATTGCCGTGTCCCAAAAATGGCTATCTTTGTAAACTGACAATTCCTGAACATGAAGACTATCACCTATGTAAGCGCCGACGAGGCCGTAAGCCATATTAAAAGTGGCAGTCACATCCACCTTTCCAGCGTTGCAAGCGTTCCCCACTGCCTTATCCAGGCCCTGTGCCGGAGGGCGGATGCAGGAGACGTGCGCGACCTGCATTTCCATCACTTCCATACCGAAGGTCCCGCCCCTTACAGCGAGGAGCGTTACGCGGGTATCTTCTTCGACCAGGGTTTCTTCCTTGGCCCCAATGTGCGGAAGAACGTACAGGGCGGCTGGGCGGATTATTTGCCTGTTCACCTGGGCGAGAGCCAGAAGCTCTATCGCGACGGCTATATCCATCTCGGAGCGGCCCTCGTGAACGTGTCCCTGCCCGATGAGCATGGCTGCGTAAGCCTTGGTACTTCGGTCGACTGCAGTCTGGCCGCAGTGGAAACAGCAGACGTAGTGATAGGGGTGGTGAATCCCAATGTGCCCTTCGCATACGGCGACCTCCTGAATGTGGACCAGTTCGACTATCTGGTGAAGGACGACACTCCGCTGGTCACCGCAGCCTTTGCCGAACCCACTCCCACCGAGGTGCTCATCGGCAAGAATGCTGCTGCCCTGGTGGAAGACGGCGACTGTATCCAGATGGGAATCGGCGCGCTGCCGAACGCCCTTGCAGCGCAGCTCGGTGGCCACAAGCATCTGGGTCTTCACACCGAAATGTTTGCCGACGGCCTGCTTCGCCTCATCAAGGCTGGCGTTATCGACGGCTCGTGCAAGAAGATTGACAACGGTAAGGTGGTGGCCAGTTTCCTGCTCGGAAGCAACGAGGTCTATTCCTTCATCGACCACAATCCGGACGTGCTCATGAAGGACATCAAATACGTGAACAATTCCTGGATCATAGCCCAGAATCCGCATATGAAGGCCATCAATTCGGCAGTGGAGGTAGACCTTACCGGCCAGATCTGCGCCGACTCCATCGGCACCCGTATCTGGAGTGGCACCGGCGGACAGGTAGACTTCGTGAAGGGCGCCACCATGAGCGAGGGCGGCAAGAGCATCACTGCTTTCGCCTCCCAGACCAAGTACGGCGGCAGCAAGATAGTGCCTGCCCTGCACGAAGGTGCCGGAGTGGTAACCCCGAGGGCCGATGCCCACTGGATTGTTACCGAGTTCGGAGCCGTGGACCTCTACGGCAAGAGCCTGCAGGAGAGGGCACGTCTGCTCATCAGCATAGCCCATCCCGACTGTCAGGAAGAGCTAGACCGTGCCGCTTTCGAGCGTTTCGGTCCCCACTGGAACCTGGTTCACTGATGACTCAGCCCTGGCAGCAGCGCACCGAGCTCATTCTCGGCCCCGGAGGCGTCGCCCGTCTGGCGGCTGCCAGAGTGCTGGTAGTGGGGCTTGGCGGCGTGGGGGCCATGGCGGCGGAGATGCTGGTGCGCGCAGGGGTAGGGCATATCACATTGGTCGATTCCGACGTCGTCTCCGAAAGCAATATCAACCGTCAGCTGCCGGCTCTCCAATCAACGCTCGGCCGCCCGAAGGCCGAGGTGGTAGGGGAGCGTTTGCTGGACATCAATCCGGCCCTGGATCTCCGCCTCATCAAGGAATTCATTCACGAAGACAGCATTCCTGCGCTGCTGCAGCCGGAGTACGACTATGTGGTAGATGCCATAGACACCCTAAGCCCAAAAATAGCGCTCATCCAGTGGTGCCTGGCAAACGGGCAGCCGCTGGTGTCGTCAATGGGCTCGGGGGCCAAGACCGACGGCACGCGGGTACGCATTGCCGACATCTCCAAAACCCGAATGTGTCCTCTTGCACACATGCTCCGCAAACGGCTGCACCATTTCGGCATCACCGAAGGCTTCCTTGCCGTGTTCTCGGAGGAAAAACCCGATGAAGGAGCAATTGTGAGGGAGGAAAGCCGCAACAAGCGCAGCAACGTCGGTACCGTGGCGTGGCTGCCCGCAGTCTTCGGTTGCGCATGCGCGCAGGCGGCCGTGCTCGCTATTGCAGAAAAGAGCGAAAATCGCTAACTTTGCGGCCTTTATGGAACTTCAGGAAGTCATAACACGTCGTGACTTGCGTGCGTTTGTGCGCTTTCCGGACAGCCTGTACAAGGGCTGCCCGCAGTATGTTCCCGCCCTGCACTCAGACCAGATGCATACCCTCACCCGGGATGCTTCTTTGGAGTACTGCACTCACAAAATGTGGCTGGTGACAGAAGGCCGCGAAGTCCTCGGACGCATCTGTGCCATGATCAACCCCCACTACAACGAACGTTACGGGAAAAAGTGCGTGCGTTTTGGCTGGTTCGACTGTGTGAACGATCCGAAGGTCGCGGAAATGCTGCTGGGCGCTGCTGAGAAATGGGGTAAGGAGCAGGGTATGGAGCGCATCCATGGTCCGCTTTTCTTCAACACCCTCGGCAAACAGGGAATGCTGGTGGAAGGATTCGAGAATGTGCCTCCTTTCAACTGCATCTATAACTATCCCTATTACAATGAGTTGGTGCAGGGTTATGGCTTCGAAAAGGAATGCGATTGGGTGCAGTACCGCATGCAGTCTCAACTCGGAATTCCCGAAAAGGCAAAGCGCGTGGCAAAGCTAGTGATGGAACGTTACAATCTGCATTTCGGAAGCCTGGACGCGCTTAAGAAAGATAAGGCCCTGGTACGGAAGTTCTTCCATGTCTACTCGGAGTCCTTCAAGGATAAAGTATATAATTTCATCCCCTTCACCGATGCCGAGATAGAGCAGGAGGCCCGCACTGTGCTTCCTTTCATAAATGACCGCGACTCTGTGATAGTGCTCGACGAGAATGAAGAGATAGTTGCCTTCGGTATCTGCATGCCAAGCATGAGCAAGGCGCTACAGAAGGCTCGCGGGCGGCTCTTCCCATTCGGATGGTGGCACCTGCTCCGCGCACGGAGTGACTTCTCCCTGATGGATCTGATGATCAACGGAGCGGTACCGGAATGGCAAAACAAGGGAGTGTCCTCCATCTACTATCAGAAAATGGCCGAAAAGGCAATTCAATACAATTACGGAGACAGCATCTCCAATCCCCAGATAGAAAGCAACAGCGCCGCGAATATCTGGAACGCATATCCCGGGCACACCCTCTATATGCGCAGGCGCTGCTACATAAAGGATATCAGATAATGGCAAGCGAGAACACATTGTTGGAAAAAGTGCTGTCGCTGCAGGATAAGTTCGCATCCCTGCAGGAGCAGCTGTCCAGCCCCGAGGTAATGGGCGACATGAAGCGCTATGTGCAGCTCAACAAGGACTACAAGCAGCTGGAACCCATCATCAAGGCGGGTCTGGAGTATAAGAAGGCCGTGGAAAACCTGGCCTCCGCAAAAGACGTGCTCATGAATGAGAGCGACCCCGACCTCAAGGACATGGCCCGTGAGGAAATCTCCGAAATCGAGGGCAAACTGCCCGATATGGAGCAGAATATCAAACTCCTGCTCATCCCGGCAGATCCCGACGACGGCAAGAACGCTATCGTGGAAATCCGCGGCGGCACCGGCGGCGACGAGGCTGCCATCTTTGCCGGCGACCTCTTCCGCATGTACCAGCACTACGCCGAAATAAAAGGATGGAAACTCGAGATCACCGACCAGAGTTTCGGTACTTCCGGTGGCTACAAACAGGTGGTGTTCAAGCTCTCATCCAGTACCGATGGAGTGTACGGCACCATGAAGTACGAGAGCGGCGTGCACCGCGTGCAGAGGGTTCCCCAGACCGAGACCCAGGGCCGAATCCAGACTTCCGCCGCATCCGTTGCGGTGTTCCCGGAAGCCGGCGAATTCGACATCGAACTCAATCCTGCCGATATCCGTAAAGATCTCTTCTGTGCATCAGGCCCGGGCGGACAGGGAGTTAATACCACCTACAGCGCCGTGCGTCTTACCCACATTCCCTCCGGAATCGTGGTTCAGTGCCAGGAGGAGCGTTCGCAGATCAAGAACGCGGAAAGGGCTATGGAAGAGCTGCGTACCCGTCTCTACAACATGGAGCACCAGAAGTACCTCGACGGCATCGCCGCGAAGCGTAAGACCATGGTGTCCACCGGCGACCGCAGCGCCAAGATACGCACCTACAACTATCCCCAGGGCCGTGTTACCGACCACCGCATAGGCTGGAGCATGTACAACCTGCCGGCCTTCATGGACGGGGATATTCAGGATTGCATCGATGCCCTCCAGGTGGCGGAGAACGCCGAGCGCCTGAAGGAAGCGGAATAAAAAAAAATGAGGCTTGCGGGCCTCATTTTTCGTATACTGATTGTTCGGATTTAGACTTTTCTGAAAGCGACACATCCGTTATGGCCGCCGAAGCCGAAGCTGTTGCTGATGCCGATGGTGGCCTGGACTTTCTGTGCCTTGTTCGGAGTGTAATCGAGATCGCATTCCGGATCGGGATTGTCCAGATTGATAGTCGGAGGGATGATGCCCTCTTCGAGAGCCTTCACCACTGCGATTGCCTCGGCGGCACCGGTGGCGCCGAACATGTGCGCGTGCATGCTCTTGGTGCTGGAGATGTGGGCCCTGCGGGCGTCTTCCTCACCGAGAGCGAGCTTGATGGCGGCAGTTTCGGCCACGTCGTTGAGATGGGTGCCGGTGCCGTGAGCGTTGATGTACAAAACGTCCTTCTTCGGGTCGTAGCCAGCCTGATCCAGGGCGATGCGCATGCAACGGCTCTGGGTGCTGCCGTCCGGCCTGGGAGCGGTGGCGTGATGGGCGTCGCAGGTGCTGCCGTAACCCACCATTTCAGCGTAAATATGGGCTCCGCGGGCAACTGCATGCTCCCACTCTTCAAGAATGAGAACTGCGGCGCCGTCGGCCATCACAAATCCGCCACGATCCTTGTTGAAGGGAAGGCTGGCGTGCTTGGGATTGGGCTCGAGCGTGAGGGCGCGGCTGTTTGCAAAGCCGGCAAGGCCGATCGGAACGGCTCCTTCCTCAGCACCGCCAACGATCATTGCGGTGGCATAGCCGTGGCGTATGGTGCGGTAGGCCTCTCCCAGCGAATGGGTGGAGGTGGCGCAGGCGGTCTGCACGTTGAGGCAGGTTCCCTGGGCGCCGAAGCGTATAGCTATCTGGCCGGAGGCCATGTCCGCTATCATTGTGGGGATGAAGAGGGGAGACACCCACTTTCCGGAGGGTTCTTCCAGAAGGCTCTTCACATTGGCGACGATGACGTCGAATCCGCCAACACCGGAGGAGACTATGGTGCCAAGCTCTTCGGGTGCGATGTTCTCCCCGCTCACGAGGCCGCTGTCGCGCATGGCCTGAACTGCTGCCGCCATTGCATAGACGGTGTATTTGGCCTGCTTGCGCACGAAGGGAGCCGGGATGTCGTAGTCTTCCGGATGGAAGTCGTGTATCTTGCCCGCAATCTTCACTGCAAAGCCGTCGGTGGGGAATTCTGTAATATAGTCGATGCCGCAGACACCTGCCTTGAGGTTCTGCCAGAAGGTGGCTACGTCGTTTCCTATGCAGGAAAGGACGCCCATGCCTGTAACTGCTACTCTTTTGTCCATTTCGGCGGCAAAGATACGAAGAAAAAACATTATATTTGCATTCTACGCACACGCGCCCATGAACCTCAGGGAAAGAATACCGTCCTACCTCACCGGAGCGACCCAACTCGCCGCCACGGTGGTGTTCGCGGCCCTGTTCGCGGTGATTGCGCTCACTGTCACCGTGTATTACGATTCCCACAGCTGGTTCTCCGTCGGCCCCAACGCCACGTTCGGATACACTACCGCTTTCATCCTCGCCGCAATAGCCGTCCTGATGCTGAGCAAAAGGCTCATGTACCGTTCCACAAGGCGCTTTACGCTCGACTGGGGCAGCTATCTGCTATGGAATCTCGCGGAGGTGGTTGTAATCGCCCTGTTGTACACCGGACTCACGATGCACCTCTTCTCCATCGAACTCATTTCGATACCCAACCTGGGGTTTCAGGCCACGCTCCTTCGCAGTTTCATCATCACCGCCCTCCTCATCGGGGTGCCTTATCTCATCGCAGGCCTTTACTACGCTTTGCGTGACCGCGACAACACCATACGCCTCCTGAACTACGGCAACATCGTCACGGACTCGGAACTCTCTCCGCTCGACCGGGAAAAGATCACCCTTTTCGGCGAAGACGGTACCATGAAGCTCAGTATCAGCCTCAAAAACCTGTTCTACATAGAATCGGACGACAACTACATCAAAGTCTGGTATTCCGATTCGGCGGGGGAGGTGAAACAGTACATGCTGCGCTCCCGCCTCAAGACGGTGGAAGAGAGCTTCGCCGGCAGCCCTCTTGTGCGCTGCCATAGGAAATACATAGTCAATCTCCTTAGGGTGGACATGGTCTCCCGGGAGAAAGACGGATACTACGTTAAACTCGACCTCTCCTCCGCGGAGCCAATCCCGGTGTCCAAGACCTATGAGGAGCAGGTGCTTGCAAGATTCAATTCAAGATAACTATGTGGCAAAGGATACAGACTCTTTATCTGGTCGTGGCGTTAGGCCTGCTGGTGGCAATGTTCTGGCACCTGACCTTCCTTTGGTGGCTGATACTGCTGGGAGTCGCCTGCTTCATGCAGCTTGTGGCGGTTCTGGCGTATAAGTTCCGCCTCTTCCAGATGCGTACAGCCATCATCGCGGCCATCATGCTGCTCGGCCTGCAGATATGGATGGCAGTGGTTTATCTCACCGGGGACAAAGCTGCATTCAATATTACGGCGGTGTTCCCCGTCGTGGCGGCTATTCTCGACGGCCTGGCAGCCCGCGCGATATTCTCCGACGAACTCATCGTCCGGAGCTCCTCCCGCCTTCGCTCAAGCAAAAGAAAACACTAAATAAACGATAATCATGAGAATCGCAGAATCTGAACTCATCATCAACGGCGACGGATCGGCTTTCCACATTCACATCAAACCGTCCGAACTGGCCGATACCGTGCTCCTCGTCGGCGACCCAGGACGCGTACAGATGTTCGTCCCGTATTTCGAGAAGATTGAAGCCCAGGGGCAGTCGCGCGAATTCGCCTTCGTAACGGGCATCTATCACGGAAAGCGCATCACCGCCCTCTCCCATGGAATCGGCCCCGACAACATCGACATCGTGGCCACCGAACTGGACGCCCTGGCAAATGTGGATTTTGCTACGCGCGAAGAAAAGCCGGAGCACAAGCGCCTTACTCTTGTTCGTATCGGAACATGCGGCGCCATACAGCCCGAGATTCCGCTCGGCTCTTTTGTCAGCAGCCATATCAGCATCGGTACCGACGGTATGTTCAACTGGTACGCGAACCGCGACAAGGTGTGCCTGCTCGACTTTGAAGAGGCTTTCAAAAAGCACTGCAACTGGAACAAACACCTTTCTGATCCGTACTTTGTGCGCGCTTCAGAAAGGCTCATCAAACTCTTCGAGCCTGTTACTGTGAAGGGTATGACCATCTCGGCCGGCGGTTTCTACGGTCCTCAGGGACGTATCGTCCGCCAGGGGCTTGCAATGCCGAACATGCTGGAAGACTTCGAGTCCTTCGAATACAAGGGCTGCAAGGTCACCAACTTCGAGATGGAAGGTGCTGCCCTGGCCGGAATGGCCGCATCTCTCGGCCACGATGCCATCACCATTTGCTGCGTCATCGCCCACCGTTACCTCAAGGACGCCAATACGGACTACAAACCCCGCGTGGCGGAGCTTGTAAAGCTTGTGATGGACAAGGTTACGGAGTAATTACGAATAGATGTCCCGGTCCTTGTAGAAGACGCTCAGGAGCCGGTTGATATCTTCCCCTGCAGGCAGCTCGGATTTCTTGTCCGGGCTGCTTTTTTTGGAGTATGAGCGGATTACGCGTAGATCGAGACCCTGAGAGCGGAGATACTTCCCGCACCACTCCGCAGGGGTGTCACAGAGGGCGGCCAGAAGATGTATGGAGCGCACGTCGTCCCCGGCCTTTATGGCCTCCATTATAGCCATGCTGGAAGCAGTCAGGGCGCTCCGTGTGAAGCCAACGTTTTCGGCCTCGTCGTAGGGGATGGGTTCGTCGCGGAAGACGCGTTTTTCGACCTCGCTTTTCACCGCTTCCGGAGAGAGTCCGGCGCGGGTGAGAAAATCGACTGCGGAATTGTTTCCGTGACGCAGGATTCCCAGCAGCAAATGCTCCGGAGAAATGGCCCTGCAGCCCGTTCTCATGGCTTCTTCGCGGGAATACTCAAGTATGGTACGAATCTCTTCTGTGAGTTGCATAAATCCGTTGCAAATTTAGTAATAATTTGCTATATTTGTAGGCTTATAGAAAACACTTATGGACGAAGAGAAAACCAAGGAAGAAATGAGGGGCTTTATTGAGCCCGTAGAGATAGATCACGAGATGCGGAGCGCATACATCGACTACTCCATGTCGGTGATAGTTTCCAGGGCCCTGCCCGATGTGCGCGACGGTCTCAAACCGGTTCAGAGGCGTGTGCTGTTCGGAATGGATGGCCTGGGCCTGAGCTACGGCGGCCAGACCAAGAAGTCGGCCCGTATCGTAGGTGAGGTTCTGGGTAAGTTCCATCCGCACGGCGACAGCAGCGTGTACGACGCAATGGCCCGCCTTGCCCAGAACTGGAACCAGCGTTATCCGCTCATCTGGGGGCAGGGTAACTTCGGTAGCATGGACGGCGATCCCGTCGCCGCAATGCGATACACCGAGGCCAAGCTTGCCAAAATGGCGGAAGACGTGCTGGCGGATCTGGACAAGGACACCGTGGACATGACCCTCAACTTCGACGACAGCATCGAGGAGCCCACGGTGCTTCCCACCAAGCTCCCGCTGCTGCTGCTCAACGGTTCGTCGGGTATAGCCGTAGGTATGGCCACCAACATGGCTCCCCATAATCTGGGTGAGGTATGCGACGGTATCTGCGCCCTTATCGACAACCCGGATATCGATACCGAGGGTCTCATGCAGTACATCAAGGGTCCCGATTTCCCCACGGGCGGCATCATCATGGGCCGTCAGGGCATCGTGGACGCCTACGAGACCGGTCGCGGCCGCGTGGTCATCCGCGCGAAGACCGATATCGAGGTGAACGACCGCGGACAGGAGACCATAGTGGTCACCGAAATCCCCTACATGGTCAATAAGAAGGAGATGCTGGAGCGCATAGCTCAGATGGTCGAAGACAAGAAGATCGAAGGCATCACCTACATGAACGATGAAACCTCCCGCGAGGGGGTGCGCGTCATATTCCGCGTAAAGCAGGGCGCGAACACCAACGTCGTGCTCAACACCCTGTTCAAGTACTCTGCCCTTCAGAGCAGCTTCGCCATCAACAACGTGGCGCTCGTCAAGGGCCGTCCCCGCACCCTCGGCCTCAAGGAAATCCTGCAGAACTTCGTGGACTTCCGTCACGAGGTGGTGGTGCGCCGCACCAAGTTCGACCTGGACAAGGCCCGCAAGCGCGCCCACATCCTGGAAGGTCTGCTCAAGGCTATCGATATCATCGACGATATCATTGCCACCATCCGCGCCAGCAAGAGCGTGGACGAGGCAAGGGCTGCCCTTGTTGAGAAGTTCGGTTTCACCGAGGCTCAGGCTCAGGCCATCGTGGAAATGAGGCTCCGTCAGCTCACCGGCCTCGAGCGCGAAAAGCTCCAGGCGGAATTTGACGAACTCGAGATATTCATCGCCCGCTGCGAGGAGATTCTTGCCAGCACCGAGCTCCAGCTCGGCATCGTCAAGCAGGAGTGCCAGGACATGAAGGCCAAGTATGGCGACGCCCGCCGTAGTGAAATCAGCCTCAGTGCTGAGGAATTCAATCCTGAAGATTTCTATGCCGACGAAGACGTGGTCATCACCATCAGCCATCTCGGCTACATCAAGCGCACCGCTCTCACCGAGTTCCGTACCCAGCATCGCGGCGGCAAGGGCATCAAGGGCGGCAGCACCAGAGAGGAAGACTTCATCGAGCATATCTACGTGGCCAATATGCACTCCACCATGCTCTTCTTCACCCAGAAAGGTATGTGCTACAGGCTCAAGGTATACGAATTGCCCGAAGGCGTGCGCGCAAGCAAGGGCCGTGCGGTGCAGAACCTTCTTCCTATCGATCAGGACGACAGCATCCGCACCTACCTCAACGCCGCCCATATCGAGGACGAGGCCTACACTGAAAGCCATTTCGTCACTCTCGTGAGCAAGAAGGGTGTCATCAAAAAGACTGCCCTCACCGAATACTCCAACAAGCGTAGCCGTAACAAGGGCATCAAGGCTCTCACCATCCGTGAAGGCGACGCCCTGCTGGACGCTGTTCTCACCAACGGTAATGAGAACGTGATGATCGCATGTCACGAAGGCCGTTGCGTCCGCTTCGAGGAGAATCGCCTCCGCGCGATGGGACGCGGCGCCAGCGGTGTTCGCGGCATCAGCCTTTCCGATAACGACGAAGTGGTGGGTGTCATTACCTACGACGCCGCTGCGGAAGACGCCGCGGAGCACACCGTGCTGGTCGTGAGCGCCAACGGTTACGGTAAGCGCTCGAATCCCGAAGACTACCGCCTCACCAACCGCGGCAGCAAGGGTGTCAAAACCATCAATATCACAGACAAAACCGGTGATTTGGTCGCCATCAAGAACGTTACCGAGGCCAACGACCTGATGATCATCACACAGGCAGGTCTCACCATACGTATGCCTGTAAGCGGTATTAAGGTTGCCGGCAGAGCCACTCAGGGCGTGCGTCTCATCAACATCAACGAGGGCGACAGCATAGCCGCCGTGAGCGTTGTGGCGGCAGCCTCTGCAGAGCCCGAAGATGAGAATGGCACGGAAACTGCAAACACCGAATCAGAAACTGAAAACATTTAACCGAATAACTGTCATGAAAAGAATTCTAATCGCATTGGCTCTTCTTGCCAGCGTCCAGATTGCAGGCGCTCAGCAGCAGGTTAAGAGCGTAAACGCAGCCCGCTCGGGAGTCGATAAGGCTCTCAAGACTGTCAGCGATGCCAAGAAGGCCGCAAATGCAGCCAATTGGACCAAACTTGGCCAGGCCTATATCGACGCTTATCTTGCACCTCAGGGTAACGGTTGGATAGGCGCAAACGAATCCGAACTCAACCTTATCATGTCCCAGGACAAGGTCCTCGGCACTCGTGAAGAGGTTCTCGGAGGCCAGAACTATCTCGTAAAATCCTACGCCACTGCAGACTACTATTTCAACGCAGCAGGTCAGCTGGCTATCATAAAAGTAACCGCACCTGTCGTGGAAGACGCTCTTGACAAGGCTCTGGAAGCTTATAAAAAGGCTTATTCCCTGGATGTCAAGGCAAAGAAGACCAAGGATATAGCTGCCGGTATCGGCAATGTGAGCTCCAAGTATGTGAACGACGCATACGACAGCTACACTTTTGGCGATCTCGCCAAGGCATCCGAGCTCTTTGAAAAGGCAGCACGCTCTTCCATGGAGGCTCCTTTCGCTCAGCTGGATACCAACTCCCTCTACAATGCAGGCTTCACTGCCTGGATGATGGGGAATAATGAGCGCGCAAAGGTTCTCTTCGAAGAGACCCTTGCTACCGGATACGTCGGTGAAGATGGTGAACTCTACGCCAAGCTCGCTGACATATCTGAAAAGCTCGGCAACAAGGAGCAGGGTAAGGACTATCTGGAACAGGGCTTCACCGCCTATCCTCACAGCCAGAGCATACTTGTAGGCCTCATCAACTACTATGTCACCAGCGGAGACAACCCGCAGCGTATATTCGAGCTTTTGGACCTCGCAAAACAGAACGAGCCCAACAACGCTTCTCTCTATTACGTAGAGGGTAACATCCACGAAAAGCTCGGTGAAGAAGAGGCTGCCATCGCCGCATACGACAAGTGCGCGGAGATCAATCCCAAGTACGAGTATGGTTACATCGGCAAGGGTATCCTCCTTTACAACAAGGCAGTAGACCTCCAGGAAAAGGCATCCAACGAGATGGACGATGCCAAGTACATGGTACTCGTAGGCCAGTTCGAAGAAGCACTCAAGGGTTGCATCGAACCCTTCGAAACAGCCTTCGAGATCAGTGCGGATAACGACGTGAAGGTATCCATCGCAGAATACCTCAAGAACGCCTGCTTCCGCTTCCGCGCCGAAGAAGCCTACATGGCAAAGTACGAAAAATACAACAAGATAGTTGCCGAATCCAGGTAGCAGCATCGGAGCTTTCATAAAGGCCGCAGTTCTCTCTGCGGCCTTTTTGGCTTTCCCTAAGGCGCTTCCGGGGCAGGAGTCTGTAAGGCCCGTGCCCGTGCGCAATGACACCGTGCGCGTACTGGTGTTGGGAGACCTCATGATGCATACCCGCCAGCTCTCCTACAACAGCCGCGAGTTCCTCCGTGAGCTAGAGCCCCTCATCGAAGGTGCCGACCTGGCCATAGGAGGAGCGGAGTTTACCCTGGCAGGGCCGCCATATCAGGGTTATCCCACTTTCTCGAGTCCAGACAGCTATGCGGAAAACCTTCGCGCCGCTGGGATCGACGTGCTTCTGGCCGCGAACAATCATATACTTGACCATGGATCCAGAGGCTTCAAGCGCACCCTGGAACATCTGGGCGAACCCTGGTGCGGAGCAGGAGCCGACAGCGCTTCCTACGCAGCCCACAACCCCCTGATACTAAGGGTGCGGGGCATAAGGCTGGCACTGGTAAACTTCACCTATGGCACCAATCTCGGCTCTGACCGCCCTTGGCCGAAGGTCTCCCGTATGAAGGAGGCAGAAATAGCCTCGCAAATGTCCAGGGCGGCCGAAGCGGATTTTACCCTGGTGTTGCCGCACTGGGGCATTGAGTATGAACTCCGGCACAGCGAGGAGCAGGAAGCATGGGCCAGGCGCCTGGTGGACTGGGGTGCGGGAGCCATAGTGGGCTCGCATCCGCACGTGGTACAGGATACCAGTTTCATTGCCGGGGTGCCGGTAATCTATTCGCTTGGAAACGCCGTCTCCAATATGAGCGCGCCTAACACGAGGCTTGCGCTTGCCGCCGAGCTTTCTCTGGTGCAGTATTTCCCTTCCGGGGAAGTGAAAGTGCTGCGTCCCCAGCTGCACTATCTCTGGTGCACTCTTCCGGGAAAACTCACGGATGGGTACAGAACCATAAAAGTGGCCGATTACATAGGCCACAGGGACCTGTGGAAAGATCCCTCCGACTATGACAACATGATTGCAACATATGAAAAAAACCATCACCCTGCAGGTAAGTAGCCCGGTAGAGATTTTCGGGCCAGGCAACCGTATTCTCGACGAATTCAGTTCATATTTCCCGGGACTCAGCGTTCGCGACAGGGGAGTCGAAATCTTCCTTGACGGTCCAGAGGATCAGGTGCTCGATTTCGAGCGCAAATTCGCCGCGTTGGTTACCCTTCGCAAGCATAAGCCTAGTCTCACTGTATACGACGTTGAAGACGTGTTCAGTGGAGAGAACCAGAACCGCAACTCCCTGGCGCAGAATGGAAACTCCGTCATCGTGCATACTACGGACGGGCGCCCCATCCGCGCACGCAATCTGAACCAGGAACTCATGGTCAAGGCCTGGTTCAACAGCGATCTGGTGTTCGCCACCGGTCCTGCGGGAACAGGTAAAACCTATATCGCCATAGCACTGGCGGTCAGGGCACTCAAGAACCGCGAAATCAAGCGAATTATCCTCACCCGCCCTGCAGTGGAAGCAGGGGAGCGCCTTGGCTTCCTTCCCGGCGATCTCAAGGACAAACTCGATCCTTACCTGCAGCCCCTTTACGATGCCCTGGAGGATATGATTCCTACGAAGCGTCTGCAGGATTTCATAGAGAACGACACCATCCAGATAGCGCCTCTGGCGTACATGCGAGGCCGTACTCTCGACCGCGCATGCGTGATTCTGGACGAGGCGCAGAACACCAATATGGGGCAGATGAAGATGTTCCTCACCCGAATGGGTACAAACGCCAAATTCATCGTTACGGGCGACGCTACCCAGGTGGACCTTCCTCGCCGCGAGGACAGCGGCCTGCTGCGCACTATCAAGATGCTCGAGGAAATCAAGGGCGTAACAGTGGTGCGTTTTACCGATTCGGACATAGTCCGACATCCCCTCGTGTCAAAAATCGTGAAGGCATTCGAGGATCAGTAAAAATTACTAATTTTGTAAATTATGAAAACCGAGCGGATTATACTGTATGCAGTCCTTCTTGCTGCCCTTTGCGGTTGCACTCAGGTAAAGGACGTCCTGCGGCGCGCTGCCGGCAGGCCTACCAGTGAGGAAATAGCCGTAAAACAGGCCCGTATCGAGGCCGAAGAGGCGGCTCACCTGGCGAGACTGGACTCGCTTCGCAGCTACCAGCAGGCCCAGGCGGATTCGCTCGAATTACTCGACCGTATCAAAGCGTCGCGCACCATGATGATGACGGCGTCGTCCGTAAGGGGTCTCTCCAAAAAGGGCTTGAAATATCGTTATTACGTGGTGATCGGAACCTTCGGAAGTGCCTCCAACTCCAAGGCTCAGGCTGCAAGGGCTACTGCTGCCGGGCACGAAACCGTGGTGGTGCCCTTCAATAATGGTTTTACCGCCGTGGCAATCGACGGAACCGACCGTCTTGCAACTCTATGGGAAGGCCTTCAGAAAACCAGGACGGAGAGTTTCTGTCCCAAAGATGTTTGGATACTAATCAATGAATAGGCCGCTCCTCACATTGCTGCTCTGCCTGGCGGTCTTGCCCGCAAGGTCTCAGGGTTACGCCTCCCTTTTTGAAGGAGAGACGGCAGCGGCGATGCGTGCCAGCGTGGGAGCTCTTTCCGGAGTGGATGAAGCCACAGCGGCGGATTTTGTGCGTGAGGGATTTCGCACCCGCGGTTTGGATGTTCTGGACAGCCCGGACGACAGCAGCTTCGGCATCGTATCTGAGAGCGGCGATACCCTCGTATGTCACAACGCTGTGGCGTGGATCCAGGGATATGACAGGTCGCTGCGCGACAAATTCATAGTGATTTCGGCTCCCATAGCGGACAATGCTTCCGGTATGGCGCTGCTGCTGGAACTGGCAGGCCGGCTCTCCACCCATTCGGTGCTGCTCCGCAAAAGCGTGATACTGGTAGCTTTCGGTGCGTCCAACAGGCTCAACGCCGGCTCGTGGTATTTCCTGAACAGGGCGTTCGGGAAAGAGATTCCGGATATTGAATCCGCCGTGGATCTCTATCAACTGGGGGATGGCGCCCAGGGTTTTTGGGCCTACACAGCCTCAAACGCGGATCTAAACAGCCTGCTGGAGAGGGTGAGCGGCACGCTTCAGCCTGTAAAGCCGAACATCGTTCCGGCAGAACCTGCGGTATCGGACCACAGATCCTTTTACGCCAAGGAGATTCCTTCTGTGATGTTCACTTCCGGAAAGATTCCAAAGATACTGCCGCGTCCGGAAGACTGTGCATTCGACTGGATGGAGAGAGAGTTGGAGTATATTTACAATTATACTATGCTTCTCCAGGAGGCTCCAGCCCCGGAATTTATTCCGTCGGAGCTCCGTATGCATTCCGGTAGTTCGGAGGCTGTTCCGTGGAACGACTGCGATGTGAAGCCGGCATTCATGAACAATTACGACCCGAACGTCTTCCTTAACAAATGGGTTTACGTTTATCTCAAGTACCCCAAAGCTGCCGTGGACAACGGTATTCAGGGAAAGGTTCTGGTCGACTTTATCATAGACGAAAAAGGAAAGGTTCGCGACGTGAAAGTCCTTCGTGGCGTTAATCCTCTTCTCGACGAGGAGGCGGTGAAGGTGGTGGCGGCTTCGCCCGACTGGAAACCTGGTCGCGTGCGTGGGAAGAGAGTCGCCTGTGAAATGTCCCTTTATGTAGAATTCAGATTGAAGAAAAGATAGGCAATGGATTACGATTTCAGAAAGATTGAGGCCAAATGGCAGAAGCGCTGGGCCGAAGAAAAGACGTACAAGGTTGTTGAAGATAGCTCGAAGCCGAAGTATTACGTGCTCGATATGTTCCCGTATCCTTCGGGAGCCGGCCTTCACGTGGGACATCCCCTCGGCTACATAGCCAGCGACATCTACTCGCGCTACAAGAGGCTGTGCGGCTTCAACGTACTGCACCCTATGGGTTACGACGCTTTCGGCCTGCCTGCCGAACAGTATGCCATCCAGACCGGGCAGCATCCCGAGAAGACCACGGACGAAAACATCGCCCGCTACCGCAGCCAGCTGGACCGTATTGGCTTCTCCTTCGACTGGGACCGTTCCGTGCGCACCTGCGACCCCGAGTACTACAAGTGGACGCAGTGGGCCTTCATCAAGATGTTCAAGAGCTGGTACGATCCGGCCATGGACAAGGCTCGCCCCATTGCCGAACTCATCGACCGCTTCGAGCACGAAGGCTACGACGGCATCACTCCGCAGCAGTGGAAGGCCATGAGCGAAAAGGAGAAGAGCGACACCCTGATGAATTACCGCATAGCCTATCTCGGCGAGACCAGCGTGAACTGGTGCGAAGAACTGGGAACCGTGCTCGCAAACGACGAGGTGAAAGACGGACTCAGCGTTCGCGGAGGCTATCCCGTTGTTCAGAAGAAGATGGCCCAGTGGCAGCTTCGTGTGTCCGCATATGCAGAACGTCTGCTTGCGGGGCTGGACAAACTCGAATGGAGCGATTCTCTCAAGGAGATGCAGCGCAACTGGATAGGAAAGAGCGAAGGCACCGAAATGGTCTTCGACACCGAGTGCGAAGGCAGGCATCTGCCCATCACCATATTCACCACCAGGGCCGACACCGTGTTCGGGGTTACCTTTATGGTGCTGGCTCCGGAAAGTCCTCTGGTACAGGAACTTACTACATCCGGCCAAAAGGCGGAGGTGGAGGAGTACCTGCAGTATGTCTCGCACAAGACCGAGCGTGAGCGCCAGGCGGAAACCAAGAACGTCACGGGAGTCTTCTCCGGATCGTACGGAATCAATCCCCTTACCGGGGAAAAGATCCCAATTTGGATCTCCGAATATGTGCTCTCCGGCTACGGCACCGGCGCCATCATGGCAGTCCCGGCTCACGACAGCCGCGACTACGTTTTCGCCCGCAAGTTCAATCTCCCCATCATCCCTCTTATCGAAGGGGCTGATGTGAGCGCTGAGAGTTTCGATGCCAAGGAGGGAACGATGATGAATTCCGGTTTCCTTAACGGCATGCCGGTGAAGCAGGCTATCGAGGCGGCGAAAGACTATGTGGAAGCCCACGGACTGGGCCGCCGCAAGACTAACTACCGTCTTCGCGACGCCATCTTCTCGCGTCAGCGCTATTGGGGCGAGCCTTTCCCGATCTACTACAAGGATGGCATCCCCACCCCGCTTCCCGACAGCGAGCTGCCTCTCCGTCTGCCGGAAATCAGCAGTTTCCGCTCGCAGCATGGCGAGGCTCCGCTGGAAAGGGCTAAGGACTGGACCTACAAGGGTTATCCGCTGGAAACCAGCACCATGCCGGGATTTGCCGGAAGCAGCGCCTATTATCTGCGCTATATGGATCCCCACAACGACTCCGAACTCGTGAGTGCCGATGCGGACCGCTACTGGCGCAGTGTAGACCTCTACGTGGGCGGCACCGAACATGCTGTGGGTCACCTCATCTACTCCCGTTTCTGGAACAAGTTCCTTTACGACATCGGCTGCGTGTGTGAGGACGAACCCTTCCGCAAGCTCGTCAATCAGGGAATGATCCAGGGCCGCAGCAATTTCGTATACCGTAAGGTGGGAACCAACACTTTTGTGAGTGTAGGTCTTAAGGACAAATACGAAACCACTGAAATCCACGTGGACGTTAATATCGTGCATGGTGACAAGCTCGATCTGGAGGCATTCAAGGCCTGGAGGCCGGAGTTCGCAGACGCCGAATTTGAACTCGAGAACGGCGAATATATCTGCGGATGGGCCGTGGAGAAGATGAGCAAGAGCATGTATAACGTGGTGAATCCAGACGAAATCTGCGAAACCTACGGAGCCGACACGCTTCGCCTTTACGAAATGTTCCTGGGTCCGGTGGAGCAGAGCAAGCCCTGGGATACCAAAGGTATCGACGGGGTGCATCGCTTCCTCAAGAAGTTCTGGCGCCTCTTCTTCGACCGCGACACGCTCCTGGTCAGCGATGCCAAACCTTCCGCGGCCGAACTCAAGGCCCTGCATACCCTGATCGGCAAGGAACAGGAAGACATCGAGAGTTTCTCCTACAATACCAATATCTCGGCCTTCATGATAGCGGTGAACACCCTCACCGAACTCAAGACCAGCTCGCGCGAGATACTTGAGCCCCTCGTGGTGCTGCTTTCGCCTTTCGCTCCCCACATGGCAGAAGAACTCTGGGAAGCGCTCGGACACTCCGACAGCGTCACCAAGGCGGCATTCCCCGAGTTCAATCCGGCACTCATCGTGGAAGACAGCGTGAAGTATCCGGTTTCCTTTAACGGAAAGATGCGTTTCACCGTAGATCTTCCCAAGAGCGCCTCTCCAGCGGAAGTGGAAGCCGCAGTGAAAGCCCTTCCCGACACAGCTCGCTACGTGGGAAATCAGACCATTGTGAAGGTTATCGTGGTTCCCGGCAGAATCGTGAACATAGTTCTGAAATGAAAAACAAAGTACTGAAAACCATCTGGGAGTACCTGGTACTCACTTTTGCAACTTTCGTCTTCACCGTTTCGTGGGAGGCGTTCATGATCCCCAATGGGATGTCCGCTGGTGGAATCATGGGTGTCTGTACCATCTTGGAATTCGCCACTGGCGGCTTTATCAAGGCATCGCTTTCTTTCTTCATAATAAATGCGTTCCTTATCCTGCTGGCAGTACTTGTTTTCGGCATAGGCTTCGGATTCAAGACGATATACTGCATAGTTATGTCGTCGGTTTTCCTCTGGTTGGTGGGCGACTGGGGCTGGTTACATTCCATACCCGGAAATTTCCTGTATGTGGAGGACAAGACCCTCGTTCCCATCATCGCCGGTATCTTCGAGGCCCTTGGCATAGGACTGGCGATACGATCCGGGGGGAGTACGGGTGGTACGGACATCATAGCATTGATTATCAACAAGTACTGGCCGGTATCGCTCAGCGGTGTTTTCTTTGTCACCGACTTCATAGTTGTTATTGCACAGCTTATGCTGCGTCCCGGATTCGGCTCTTACGTGGGAGATCCCAAGACCTTCAACGACGTGATGTACGGTATCCTGGAGATTGTAACGTTCGCTCTCACCATAGACCTGTTTACTGTAGGTGGACGAAAGACGATGCAGTTGCTGATCTTCTCCGAGAAATACCAGGAGATTGCCGATTACGTGTGCAACACCATGGAGCGCGGAGTCACCGTCCTCAAGGCGCAGGGATGGTTCACCCGTCGCGACCGCAGCGTGCTTCTGATTCTGCTTACCCGTCAGGAACTCTCCAATCTGAGCAAGGTGGTGAATGCAATCGACCCGAAGGCATTTTTGAGTGTATCCAACGCCTCCGGAGTTTACGGCGAGGGCTTTGAGCAGATCAAGACAGGAAAGTTGAAACTGGATATCAAATCGAAAAAACAACAGTGATATGGCTGCTGTAAAACGTAGTTTTCTGACGGGCCTCAAGGAATACGCCCTCATCACGGCTGGAGTGCTATGTTATGCGCTCGCTTGGATAATTTTCCTTATCCCGAACAACCTTGTAGGTGGGGGAGTCACCGGCGTGGCGTCCATCGTGCAGTATGCGACGGGAGGCGTAATCAAGGTGAGTTACGGTTATTTCGTAATCAATGCCATATTGCTCATAATAGGAATGTCTTCTCTCGGCAAGGGTTTTGGTGCCAAAACGGTGTACGCTGTAATTGTCGCATCCCTGGCCTTCAATTTCGGAGGAGATTTGATTCCGCATGAGATTATCCGTTCCCTGGCCCTTGATAACGGCAAACTGATGTGCGTCATAATGGGCGGCATGCTGTCCGGCTTCGGCATAGGCCTCACAATGTCCCAGGGCGGGAGCACCGGCGGGACCGACATAGTTGCGCTTGTACTCAACAAACGCCGCGGCATTTCGCCGGGAAGAATGATTCTCTGGCTTGATATCGTGATAATCGCATCCTCGATTCTCGTTCCCTCATACAAGCCTGACGGCACCCTGATGCCGTTCGTGGACAAGGTGATGGTGGTGGTTTACGGTTACATCCTGACCGCGGTGGTGAGTATCACCATCGATACGACTATTGCCGGTTCAAAGCAGAGTGTACAACTTTTCATCACTTCCAAGCACTATGAGGCTATTGCGGAAGAGATAGCCAGTGGTTTCCATCGCGGCGTTACCGTGCTGAATGGCAAGGGCTGGTTTTCCAAGGAAGATGCTCACGTGCTCATGGTCCTTACCCGCAAGGTGGACCTAAATCCGCTTCTCCGCAGCATCAAGGCCATAGATCCTAATGCTTTCATTTCCGTGTCCTCCGTAACAGGGGTTTACGGCCGGGGCTTCGATGCAATAAAAACG
Source organism: Bacteroidales bacterium (assembly GCA_017412645.1). Lineage (GTDB taxonomy): Bacteria > Bacteroidota > Bacteroidia > Bacteroidales > UBA932 > Cryptobacteroides. The sequence continues at coordinate 37,714 of JAFPWX010000008.1, forward strand.
GTCGAAAAGAGGGGGAGTAAATCGGGGAATAAAACTTTAAAATCATAAAGAAAAAATTTATTTGCGATTTACTCCACATTTTACTCCCTAAAAAGTGATCTAGATAATGTATCTTGCGGCCGAAATGCCAATCAGGCACCGTAAGATATATGAAAAAGTATTTCGCAAAGAATCTGATTCTGCGGAGCGCTTCGCTCCTGATGCTGGCCATACTCTGCGTAATATGTGCGTTGCGGGAAATCTTCTCCGTGCAGTCGCTGTGCGCAAGCCTCCTGGCCTCCTCCTACCTGTTGCTGTTCTACCCTATGAGTTTTGAACTCATCAGGAAATCGTTCCCTTATGTATTCGGGCAGTCAGCCATCTTCGTCCTGGTGGCACTTTCGCCCATCTTTCCGGGTAACGAATGTCTCACGCTCACAGCCTCCTTCATCCCGGCCTTCATTGGTTATACCTTCATGCGTTCTGTGGAGAAATACTCCAATGTGAAGTTGCTGTTCAGGGTAGATGCCATCTGGTGTGCCGTAGAAGACCATGCCCGTAATGTTTACCTGATAATCCTTGGAGGGATAGTGGTGGCTGCGCTTACTTCCTGCCATTATGAGGCTCCTGCGTGGGTGTTCTTTATCCACATTTTTCTTTTGATAGCATATCTTGTGATAAGCTACTTGAGGGCATACAGCGGCAGTACTTTCCTGATAGGATTCAACAAAGAGAAAACCATAAAAAAAGTTATTCAGGGTAATCTGCGCACGCTTCCGGAATTTGATGGTCCGGACGATCATATGAATCTGGTATACAATAAGGTCCTGCGTTTCATGGAGAGCTGCCGACCCTTCCTCGACCCCCGCTTCAGCATCGAAGACATGGCATCGGCAGTGTTTTCCAACAAGGTATATCTTTCGAAGGCTATCAACTATTATTCGGGGCGCAATTTCAGGCAGTTCGTCAACTACTACCGTGTGCTGTACGCCACTGATCTGATGAAAAAAGACCGCCACCTAAAGGTGACGGAACTGGCGCAAAAATGCGGATTCAATTCTGTAGTTACCTTCAATGCCGCCTTTAAGCTGAATATGAATATGACTCCCAGCTCATATTACGGCATACTATCGGCCAAGGCTATAGCCTGACGCCTTTCCAGCTTTCCGGAACGGGGGCTTCCACTGTCAACTCAGTCTTTTGGACTGGGTGCACGAAGACAGCCCTGCGGGAATGCAGGCAGATGCCGCCGTCCGGGTTCGAGCGCGGCGCGCCGTATTTGAGGTCGCCCTTGATGGGGCAGCCCATGTGCGCGAGCTGGCAGCGTATCTGGTGATGCCGGCCGGTGAGCAGTTCTACTTCGAGAAGATAATAACGTTCGGTATGCTGAATGAGTCTGTAGCGGAGACGGGCTAGCTTGGCGCCGGTGGTGCCTTCGCGCACAACGTAACTCTTGTTCTGATTTTCGTTGCGGGAAAGCCAGTCTTCCAGCAGGCCTTCCTGTTCCCATGGCTGCCCGCAACACAAGGCCAGATATGTCTTGTGCACGCTTCCTTCCCGGAACATGGCTGCCAGACGCTCCAGGGCCTTGGATGTTTTGGCAAATATGACGATACCGCTCACCGGGCGGTCGAGCCGGTGGGGCACTCCCAGGAAGACGTTGCCGGGTTTGCCGTCCCTCTGCTTTATGAAGGCCTTGAGGACATCGGAGAGTGGAGTGTCACCAGTGCGGTCGCCCTGAACTATCTCGCCGGGCTTCTTGTTGAAAACCAGGAGATGGTTGTCTTCGTAGATGATGCGGGAGGCAATGTCTGAAAAATCCATGTCGCGTGCTGCTTGCAGGTGCAAATATAGTGACAATTTGTCACAAAAGGAGGGGTGGCACGTGTTTAGTGTATCAGGAGATGTCGCGTCAGAAAAGACGCATGAAGTGACAAAAAGTAAAAAACATTATAGTTATGGGAAAAATCATTGGAATCGACCTCGGAACTACCAATAGTTGCGTGGCAGTGATGGAAGGCAATCAGCCCACCGTCATCATCAATAACGAAGGCGAACGCACCACCCCGAGCGTTGTGGCTTTCACCGCAGAGGGAGAGCGCAAGGTTGGCGCTCCCGCAAAACGTCAGGCCATCACCAACCCGGGCAACACCGTGTTCAGCATCAAGCGTTTCATGGGTGAAACCTACGATCAGGTTGGCACCGAAACTTCTCGCGTGCCTTATAAGGTCGTACGCGGAGAGAACAACACCCCCCGTGTGGATATCAGCGGAAGGCTCTATTCCCCGCAGGAAATCTCGGCCATCATCCTCCAGAAAATGAAGAAGACTGCGGAAGACTATCTCCGTCAGCCCGTCACCGAGGCAGTTATCACGGTCCCGGCATACTTCTCCGACTCTCAGAGGCAGGCTACCAAGGAAGCCGGCAAGATCGCCGGTCTTGATGTCAAGCGTATCATCAACGAGCCCACGGCAGCCGCTCTCGCATACGGTCTGGATAAGAAGAACAAGAATATGAAAGTCGCAGTGTACGACCTTGGTGGCGGCACCTTCGATATCTCCATCCTCGAACTGGGCGATGGAGTCTTCGAAGTGAAGAGCACCAACGGC
>JAFPWX010000009.1 GCA_017412645.1 Bacteroidales bacterium
GGCATACCTACCTAAAACACCCGGTGCCGCCTATATGGTGAAAGAAATCGTATACAATTCCCAGACAAGCGAAGAAGATGTAAGCCTTTTGGTAAAACGCATATCGCCGCTATATCAAAACATATTTGACAAACTTCTTCCCCAGCAACAAAGAGTCATGTGTGCCCTGGCGGGTGAAACGGAGGGGCTCAAATTGTCTGCTATCCGCAATATAACAGGGCAGGAAGCCGGAAAAATATCCCCTTACATTACCCAAATGCTTGAAAATGGCCTGATTTCCAAAGAAACTCAGTCTACTAGAGGCGCTCATTATCGAATAACCGACCCCCTGTTTAATCTGTGGTTACCAAAGAGGAATGACCATTGCGGGAACAAGTAGTTTCACGATAATTCACAATTGTTACTAACATCGCCCTCTGAGATAGTTCAGCGGGCGTTTTTCTTGTATTTTACCCCAGCAAAACGGCCGCAAAAACGTGGCACTTTTGCTTCCGGGATTTGGCGGGATGCGCGGCGGAGATTACCTTTGCCTGTGAGAACTGACGAAGTGTTGTTTAGAATTGAAGCGTATGAAAGTCATTTCCTTCTTTACCGCCAAGGGCGGAACCGGCAAGACCACGTTCAATGTCCTTCTTGCCTCCTATATCAAATATCACCTGGGCAAACGGGTGATGGTCCTGGACTTTGACTATCCGGAGCACAACCTGTCGTACATGCGGCGCCGTGACCTGCGCTACCTCGAACGCGAGGGCATCCACTATTCGGAAGAGGATTTCTTCCCCGTCGAGAGCATTGACAAAATGAGCGCCGAGGAGCTGGAAGACATTTCCAAGAGCTTCCGGGACCTTTCCGACGTGGACTACCTGATTCTGGATTTCCCCGGCTCTTTTGCGGCCGACGACCCTGTGACGCAGCTGATGGCCGATGATTACCGCAAATAAATGTTCCAATACTGGAACGTCTAACGATGATTTCGGTATCCTTAGTTTGAGTTGGACGGGTTATTCCGATTAACTCACTTACACTATTGTTTATCTCTGCACAGGAGATGAGGACTATAGCTAGAAGAAATCTTGACACTTTTTAACGATAGGAGGAGTCCCCTGTGCTTTTAAAAGCATCATTGAAGGCGCCCTTGGAAGGACGCCTTCAGTGTTTATTCTCAAGAAAAGTGTAGATTGATGCCATTTCTTTTAACGGAAAAGTGTATATTTGCAATCGTAATAATAACGGAAAAGTGTATGCTTCGAAGAAAGATCCAAACGAAAATCGCTGATTATCTGGAGAATGGCTCAAACAAGATTCTTGTTCTCAATGGGGCTCGCCAGATTGGGAAATCGTATATCATTCGGCATGAAGGGCAAAAACGCTTTGCCAATTATATCGAGATTGACCTGGTAGAAGACAAGAAGGGAGACCGTGTGTTTGAAGGAACACGCGGAAAGGATGACTTCTATCTTCGCTTGAGCACTATTGCCGGAGACCGGATGAAAGACAAAGAGAATACGCTCGTATTCCTAGACGAGATCCAGGCGTATCCTGAGATGCTTACACTGCTTAAATTCCTCAAGCAGGATGACCGGTTCACGTATATAGTCAGTGGCTCCCAGCTGGGCATCGCCTTGAATCAGACTCTGTCCAAGCCGGGCGGAAAAATCGAGATTGTAAAGATGTATCAGCTGGATTTCGAGGAATTCCTGTGGGCCAACAATGTGGGAGAGGAATTCATCAACCACGCCCGCGATTGTTTTGAAAAGAAGGTCCCGTTGAGTGAAGCACTCCATCGTCAGATGATGGAGTATTTCAAGCTGTATCTTCTGGTCGGCGGGCTCCCGGATGCTGTGAATACTTTTGTTCAGACTAGGAACATCGTTCAGGTCCGTGGTGCCCAGAAGGAAGTGTACGAGCTCTATAAGGGAGATGCCAGCCAGTATGACAAGGAGCATAAGCTGAAGATTGAACGGATATATGAGCTGGTCCCGTCCTATTTGGAGAACAAGAAGAAACGTGTCCGGTTCAACCAGATCGAGGACAAGAAACAAGCCCGTGCTTCCCAGTACCAGGACGAATTCGATTACCTGGTGGCCAGCGGAATCTGCAATGAAGTAAGAGCCATAGCCAATCCGAAGTTCCCTTTGGATGAGTCTGAAAGCAAGAACCTGCTGAAGCTCTATTTCAATGATGTGGGACTACTGACGAGGCTTCTGTATCAATATAATATAGCCGCGGTAATGGATGATCAGAATGGAGTCAATCTCGGTACCGTCTATGAGCTGGCTGTATGCAGCGAACTCTCCGCCCACGGTTTTCCCCTTTTCTACTACGACAACAAGAAGAAAGGAGAAGTGGAATTCCTGGTGAACGACTACGACAGTCTTTCCGTGGTCCCTATCGAAGTAAAATCCGGAAAGGACTTTGACCAGCATGCATCCCTTGACCATTTCGTGAACACCCCTGAGTACAATGTCAAGGAGGCTTATGTGCTGTGCAACGAAAGAGAAGTACTTAAGACGGGATTGATAACCTACCTCCCTGTCTACTATGTCATGTTTTTTGTCCCTTCAACTCCTCCGAAAGAAGTGTTGATTGACGTGTTATAATTCCTGTTTTTGCTACTTCGGCAGCAAAATCGTCCGCCTTTTTTAGGCGTGCAAGGATTGCCCGTTTGGCGGGAAAGGCAGTTGGATTTGTAATACAACTGCACTCCTTGCACTCTGTGTTTATAGCCCTTTTTCTCTCTAGTTCTTTTCCCCTCTATTTTTAGCGGAAATGAGTATTAGACTCTTTTACTCTTTTACTCTTTTACGCATAGGAGTCTTTGACTCTTTTACGCTTTTACTTACTTACTCAATGGTTCGATAGCTCTCGTGAGAGAACAAAACGCGGGTATAGGATTCCCGGATTCTGTCCATCACCCGCTCCCCATACCTGTCTAGCAGATCTCCGTTGTCGCAATTACTGGAAAGGACTGTAATGCGCCGCCTGTCATAACGATAAACAAGAATATCTTGCAGCGGGGTACATCTGTTGCCCCAAACGACTGCGGTCTTGTCTTCGGCCCCTACTTCATCCAGAAGAAGCACGTCCACGTTGCAGCAAAGATTGTATAGCGAGTTATCGGAAGGCGGCTTGTTCATGTCTCTTATGATCATAGCCGGCGTAGTAAACAGGAGCCTGTCGGAATACCTGTCCTTTGAAAACAAGTCTCTTAGGCAAGTCATTAGCGTTGTTTTACCGTTTCCGTATTTGCCGTAAAGCAAAAGCCCATCTCGTTGGGGCGTAAATAGCCAATACTCCTGCTGTTTGGAACCCGGAAATAAATAACTGGAACAATACCTACAACAAATGGTGCAAGGACTGGGGCACCAACGACTAGGCTCAGATACCTTCTTCAACTAATACTAAACCCTCCCCGCTGCCGCAGCCCCCTGCGGCAGTTTTTCTATTAAACAGTTTTGGATTATTGAAAAGAGTATTAAGTTTACGGAAATGGTTGGATTATGATAGATTATTACCAAAATGGGAAAATAATGGGAAAAGGAAAAGAAAAAACCGCATTAGAATTGCCTCTAATGCGGTTTTTCGTGACTCCTACAGGACTCAAACCTGTAACCTTCTGATCCGTAGTCAGATGCTCTATTCAATTGAGCTAAGGAGCCGTGGGGCCTTACGGTCTTATTCTTCCGCCTTCTTGGAGGCGATGCCCTTTTCCTTGATGCGGGCCTTCTTACCTGCGAGATTGCGGAGGTAGAAGATGCGGGCGCGGCGGACCTTACCAACCTTGTTGACGGTTATGCTGTCGATGGCGGGAGACTGGAAGGGGAAAATCCTTTCTACTCCGATGCCACCGGAGACTTTACGTACGGTGAACGTGCGGGTAAGAGGAGTGGCACCGCTGATCTGGATGACCACGCCACGGAAGTCCTGAAGACGGAACTTGTCACCTTCCTTGATCTTGCAAGTAACGGTGATGGTGTCGCCGGCCTTGAACTGGGGATACTTCGCAACGTTCTCGTTTACGAAAGACTCTTCTGCAATTTTAAGTAAATCCATTTTTCTAATTCTTTATCTTTCTCCTCGCAGCGTCATTCAACCGTTGAAAGAGAGGCTGCCTTCTTTTGGGGCTGCAAAGTTATAAATTATTTTTTACTCTGCAAGGCCGTCGGCAAGAAAAATTAAAAATACCTGCTTTCTTTTTCAAAGAGTTCTTTGTCTTCCCTGGTGGGGTCCGGCTTCACGGCGCCTGAAGCGGCCAGTTTTTCAACAGCTTCCTTTTCGCTTCCGCGCAGCTTGCGGGGTATCCAGACCAGGATTTTCACGTAGAGGTCTCCCCTGCCATAGCCGTTCACGGCTGGCAGTCCCTGACCGCGCATGCGGACAACGGTGCCGGACTGGGTCCCGGGGTCCACCCTGAGTTTCTGCGCTCCCCCGAGCGCCGGAATATCTATAGTGGTGCCGAGCATTGCGTCGGTAACCGAGATTACGCGGGTATAGAACAGGTTTGCTCCGTCGCGCTGGAGCTGGGGATGCTGCTGGATGCTCACGACCACCAGCAGGTCGCCGCTCACGCCGCCGCGCGGAGCGCTGTTTCCCTCGCCCCGGACGGTAATCTGCATGCCGTCTTCCACACCTGCGGGTATCTTGACCTGAACGGTTTCACGCCTGCGCTCTACCCCTGAACCGCCGCAGCGACGGCAGGGATTCGACACGATCTTGCCTTCACCGCCGCACTGGGGACAGGTTTCGTAAGTTACGGTGCGCCCGAAGAGGGAGTTCACCATGCGCTGAACCTGGCCGCTGCCGTGGCAGTTGGGGCAGGTCTTTATGTCGGATTCGTTCTTGGCGCCCCTGCCTCCGCATTCGGAGCAGGGACGGTTGCGCTCGATGCTCACTTCCTTGACGCAGCCCGAAGCAACCTCTTCAAGAGTAAGGTTCACACGCGTGCGTATGTCGCGCCCGCGCACTGTGCGGGCACCTTGGGAACGACCGCCTCCGAAGAAGGAGTCGAAACCGAATCCGCCGCCGCCAAAACTGAAGCCTCCTCCAAAGAGATTGTTGAGTATGTCGTTCAGATTGCCGAAGCCCTGACTCCAGTCCGGACCGGCACCCGGATCCACTCCGGCAAAGCCGAACTGGTCGTACTTGGCCTTCTTCTGCGGATCGCTGAGCACGGAATATGCCTCCGAAGCCTCCTTGAAGTTCGCCTCGGCGGTTTTCTTTTCCTCATCGGTACCGGAAACCCAGCGGTCGGGATGCCACTTGAGGGCGGCCTTGCGGTACGCCTGCTTGATTTCGTCTTCCGATGCACCCTTCTGGATGCCCAGGACCTCGTAGTAATCTCTCTTATCTGCCATGACTTACGCTCCTACCACTACCTTGGCATAACGGATTACCTTCCCGGAAAGGAGATAGCCTGTCTGAACCACTTCCAGCACCGTCCCCTTCTGTTCGGGAGCCGACGATGGAATCTGGGCCACCGCCTCGTGGAAATCGATGTCGAAGGGCTTGCCCTTGGCGTCGATAACCTCCAGGCCTTTGGTCTTGAGATATGCCATTAACTTATTGTATATGAGAGCCGTGCCCTCCTGGGCGGCCTTGTCGGACGAACTTTCGAGAACCTGGAGCGCGCGTTCGCAGTCGTCCAGAACGGGAAGCAGGCCCTTTATGGTGTCGGCCGAAGCAGTGGCCACGAGCGACAGCCTTTCCTCGGCGCTGCGGCGCCTGAAGGTCTCGAACTCCGCCATGAGACGGAGATAGTCGTCGTGCTCGGCGGCCAGTTTGGCCGTCAATTCCTTGACTTTAGACGCAGTTTTGGACCCCTCTGAAGGGGCCTTTGCCTTTTTTGTATCGTTTTCTGCCATTTTTTGCTGATAATCTTAACTTTTCAGAGAATAATCAAATCCTCTGCCAGCGCGCATTCCCTGACAAAAAGTCAGAGCAGCGACTCAGCGTTTGCTATCGCTTCGGGAGTAATGACCGAACCGCTGAGAAGGCGGGCGATTTCCATTACCCGCTCGCGGCCCTCCACCCTGCGTATACCGCTGACCTCGCCCTTCTTTTCCACCACAAAGTGAGCGTTGCCCTTCGCCGCCACCTGGGGCAGATGGGTGATTGCCAGCACCTGCATGTCGGCGCCCATGGAGCAGATCATGCTTCCCATGGCGTCTGCAGCGCTGCCGGAGACTCCGGTGTCGATCTCATCGAAAATCATCGTGGGCATGCCGGCGAAACGGGCCATCTCGGCCTTGAGGCTCAGCATGATGCGGGACATTTCACCTCCGGAAGCGCAGCGGGCCACGTCCTGGACATTCTTTCCACTGGCGGAGAAACTGAAGAGCACGGAATCCCGGCCTGCGGGACCGTCTTCCGCGGGGAGCACTTCCGCCGTGAAGGCGGCGCGGTCCAGTTCGAGGCTGCGCAGCCTTTCGAGAATCGCGTTGGCGAAGCCCGGAGCCGCTTTGCTGCGGGCGGCGGTAAGAGATGCTGCTAGCGCATCGTATTCCTTCGTGGCTGCTGCCATCTCCTTATCGATGGCGGCCAGTTCGTCTTCGAGGGCGGTGGAATCGAAAAGCCTGCGGGAATAGTCTTCCCGAAGGGCGATGAGTTCGTCTACGGTACCGCAGCCGAAGCGGCGGAAAAGCTCATAGAGCAGCCCCATCCGTTCTTCGACAGCCTCAAGGCGCCCTCCCGACACATCCACTTTTTCAGCGGCGGCCTCGACGGTTTCGCGCACGTCCTCCAGTTCTATACGGGACGAGCGCACCCGCTCCGCCAGGTCCGCGGCTTCCGGCATCCAGGCCGAGAGTTTTTCAAGCAGGCGGCCTGCCTCGCGCAGGGCTCCGTCCACACCGGGTTCCCCGTCAAATGCCGCGAGAGTGCCTTCGAGAGCTGTGCGCACATCCTCTGCATGCGAGAGAGTGCCGTGCTCCGCCTCCAGCGCTTCCATTTCTCCGGGAACGAGCTTCGCGGAATCCAGGGCGTCGAAACGCGCCTGGTTGTAGTCGCGGTCTTCGCGCAGACGATCCAGCCGTTCAGATACTTCACGACGACGGTTTTTAAGCCCCTGGAGCCTTTTCCATGCGGCCTCACACTTAGAGCGGAGTTCCGTATTGCCCGCAAAATAGTCGAGCACCGAGAGCTGCCAGCGACGGTCAGAAAGCAACAGGTTGTTGTGCTGGGAATGGATGTCCACAAGGGCCGCCGCACATTCGGAGAGAACTCCCACGTTCACCGGGGAATCATTCACGAAGCAGCGGGAACGGCCGGTGGAATAGAGGACCCTTCGAATCAGCAGGCTGCCGTCCGGATTCCATTCCACGCCGGCGTCTTCCAGCATTTCCCGAAGGGAATCGTCAGGAGTGGCGAACTCCCCTTCCACCACGCAGGTATCCTTTCCGGCGGAGATGAGGGAGGCGTCTCCCTTTCCCCCGCCGAGCAGGCCCAGCGCGCCGAGCAGGATGCTCTTGCCCGCACCTGTCTGGCCGGTAATTATGCACAGACTCCCCGGAAACTCTACGTCCAGGGAGTCTATAAGCACGTAATTCTCTATGTGGAGGGAGCGCAGCACTACTTTACGATGTCGTCGCTGCTTGCAACCTTGAAGTAGAGTTCGCCGGCCTGGAACTCCGAAATAGCCTGGAGGTCCGGCTTGGGCTGACGCTCATAGTATTTGCTGATCTCGATCTGCTCCTTGTTCTCGAAAACCTCGTCCTTGGTGTCGCGCTCGCCGCGGAAGTCCTCAAGCTTCTTGCTGAGTTCCTTCTTTTCGGCCAGGGCTATCTGGTTTGCCCTCTTGGAGAGGATGACGACGGTTTCGTAGATGTTTCCAGTGGGTTCCGCGAGGCTCTTGATGTCGCGGGTGATGGTGTTGGTAGGTACTTTCTTAATATCCATAGTATATATTCTACACCAGGTGGGTGTCGAAAAGTTTCATTATTTTTTTATCACTTTTTCGTGAAGGCGGTCGAGTTCCGCGCGATACTTGCTTTCAGGGTATTCTCCGATGAAGTTCAGGTAGTCGTCTTCGAATACAAGGAAACGCTCCCTCTGCTTCGCAGGGACGGACAGATCCGCATATTTATAAGAAGACATTGCCGTGTAATAAAGGATGTCTTCGCGGAACTGGTTGTCGGCGTCGTCTTTAAGGACATTGCGAAGGGCTACGCGAGCGGCCTTGTAGTCCTCCATCTTATAATAAATACGCGCGTTCTCAAAGGCTTTTTTATCCAGGCGCCACTCAAGGTCTTCCAGCATGCGGGCGCAGGCGGCGGAATGCACCGAACCTGGATGTGCCGCGCGGTATTCATAAAGTGCGGAGATTGCCGTATACGTGGGCATCTGATCCAATTCCCAGCGGTATGTGGCCTTGTAGAGGCAGTCCACACGAAGGAATTCCGCGCTCTCTGAGAACGGGCTGCGCGGGAACTTTTCGAGGAAGTTCTTGAAATTCGTTTCCGCCGTGATGTAGTCGGAGTTGCGGTAGTTGCTCAGGCCCCAGTAATAGAGCACAGTGTCTTCGCGGGCAGTGCCGTTTGTGAGCACGGACATGTTCTCAAAAAGGTCGGCCGCCTTGGTGTATTTGCCGGCGTTGAAGCACTCGAAAGCCAGATTGTACTTGGCGTCCACGTCGTTACCTTCCCTGATGAGTTCGTACTGCGATTTGCAGCCCACCATGGCAAGGATTGCCGCCAGCAGCATGGTTATTTTGGAAGATTTCATTGCTTGAGGAATTTTTCTGCGTCAAGAGCGGCCCTGCAGCCCGATGCCGCAGCGTTCACCGCCTGCCTGTAGTGCGGATCCTGAACGTCGCCCGCGGCAAAGACTCCCTCCACGTTGGTGGCGGAGCTGCTGCCGTTCGTGACGATGTAGCCTTCGGCGTCGGTAGCGACCCACTGGCGGAAGAGGTCGGAATTGGGATGATGGCCTATAGCCAGGAAGAAGCCGTCCAGCGCAACTTCGAACTCGCTGCCGTCGGCGCGCACGAGCCGCACACCGGTAACTCCGTTCTCGTCGCCCAGCACCTCCTTGGTGTTACATTTCCAAAGCACTTCGATCTTCGGATTCTCGAGCACCCGCTTCGCGGAAGCTTCGGAAGCGCGGAAGACGTCACGGCGCACTATCATGTACACCTTGCTGCACAGGCCGGCCAGATAGGAGGCCTCCTCGCAGGCAGTGTCTCCTCCACCCACAACCGCGGTGACTTTTTTACGGTAGAAGAAGCCGTCGCAGGTGGCACATGCGCTTACTCCCCTGCCCCTGAACTCCTTTTCGGAGGGAAGACCGAGGTATTTGGCGGTTGCGCCGGTTGCGATGATGAGGGCTTCGGCCGAGAACTCGACTCCGCCGTCCGTGCGGATGCGGAAGGGCCTTGAGGAAAGGTCCGCCTCCACTGCGATGCCGCTGCGTATGTCCGCTCCCAGGCCTTTCGCCTGATCGCGCATGGCGGTCATGAGGGTGAACGCGTCTACTCCGCCGGGGAAACCCGGATAATTTTCCACCATGGTGGTTGTAGTGAGCTGGCCGCCCGGCTGGGGACCTTCGAGAAGGACGGGGTTCAGGCCTGCCCGGCATGCGTAAATGGCCGCCGTATAACCTGCCGGGCCACCGCCCAGAATGAGCAATCTGACTTCTTCCATAGAGTTGCAAAGATAAGTATTTTTGCCGATATTTGCAGAGCATGAAACGGGCAAAGACCATACCAGACGAAGAGCGTTTCCGCGGAATGCTCCGCAGCCGCGGCATGAGGGCCACCGAAACCCGTATGGCAGTGCACCGGGCCATGATGGCATTGGAGCACGCCTGCGCCGAACAGGTGGTGGAATGGCTCAAGGCCGACCGCGACGTAGCCGCGTCGGTGTCGTCCGTCTACAACGTGCTCCAGCAAATGGCGGTAGCCGGCATCTACGCATACCGGATGAGTGCGGACAGTAAGCGCTACTTCGACGTTTGCAACCACTCCCACGCCCACCTGTACGACCGCAAGAACGGCGTCTACCGCAATCTGCCAGACGGCCCCATACGCGAAGCCATAAACGCCGCCATAAAACGCCACCGCGTGCACGGCTACACGGTGGAAGACGTAGACCTGATGGTCGTCTGCCACAAAAAGGGCACATCACGCTAGCAACCAACAACATCCGATAGTCATGAAAATCATCAATCTCGGCGAAAGCAATTCCGTTCTCAATTCCTTCGTAGCGCAGATGCGCGACAGGAAGATCCAGAAAAACAGTCTTCTGTTCCGCACGAACCTGCACCGCGTGGGAGAAATCTTCGCCTACGAGATTTCCAAGACCCTGCATTACGCCCCCAAGGATGTTGTCACTCCCCTCGCCACCGCGCACATGCAGCTTTGCGACAGCAAGGTAGTGGTAGCAACCATACTGCGTGCCGGCCTTCCTCTGCACGACGGCATCCTGTCTTTCTTCGACGGGGCCGAGAACGCATTCCTTGCCGCCAAGCGCATCTACGACCGCAGCGACAAATTCCAGATCAACACGGAATACTGCACCACCCCCAACCTGAAGGGCAAGGTACTCATCCTGGCCGACACCATGATGGCCACCGGTTCGTCCTTCATGCTGGCATATGAGCGTCTGGTGGAAGAGGGCGGCAAGCCGGAGCAGACCCATATAGTCTGCCCCATCGCATGCGAAGAGGCCGTGGATTATCTGAAGAAGCGCATGCCCCGCAGCGTCACCCTGTGGACGGCCGCGATAGACCAGGAACTCACCGGCCACGCCCTTGTAGTGCCCGGCCTCGGTGATGCAGGCGACCTCGCCTACGGTTCCAAATTATAATTGCTTGCGCCAGCGCGCGAGGGGAATCCCCAGCTGGCCGCGATACTTCGCGATGGTGCGGCGGGCCACCTTGTAGCCCCGTTTGCCCATTTCCTCCACAAGCTGCTCATCCGTGAGCGGCTTTTTCTTGTCTTCCGCATCCACGCACTCCTGGAGGGCTTTCTTAAGCTCGCGGGTGGACACCTCGTCGCCCTCTTTGTTCTCCATTCCTTCGGAGAAAAAGTATTTCAGCGGGAAGATTCCGAAATGGGTTTCAATATATTTGCTGTTCACCACACGGCTGATGGTGCTTATATCAAAGCCTGTCTTCTCGGCTATATCCTTGAGGACCATGGGCTTGAGGTGCGCTTCGTCGCCATCCAGGAAATAGTCGTGCTGGAAGTCGAGTATGGCCTGCATGGTCTTCTGAAGAGTATTCTGCCTCTGGCGCAGGGCTTCCACGAACCACTTCGCGGAATCGAGTTTCTGGCGCACGAAGGTGGCGGCTTCCTTCTCCGCACGGTTGGAGGAGTTCTTTCCGGACGTCAGCATCTCCGCGTACTGGGGATTCACCCTCACTTCCGGGATACGGAAGCGCGGCATGGTGAAGGACAGTTCGCCGTCTTCCTCGCTGAGCATGAAGTCGGGCACTATCTGCTGGGCCTGATCGGAATAGGAATCGTCTATCTGACCGCCCGGAGCAGGGTTCAGACGGGTAATGCGGGCGATTGCGGCCTTGAGGCCGTCTTCGTCCAGGCCGAGGCGCGACATTATCTTCTGGAAATGACGGTTCGAGAACTCGGCGAACTGTTCTTCCAGGATGCGTTCGGCCGCTTCCACGTCGGGGGTCTGCTCCTCAGCCCAGAGCTGTAGCAGCAGGCATTCGCGGAGATCCCTGGCCCCTACGCCCGCCGGCTCGAATTCCTGGATTACCGCCAGCACGTCCTCCACCTCGTCCTCAGTCACTTCCATTCCCGCGCGGAAGGCCATGTCGTCCACCAGGGATTCGATGTCGCGACGGAGGTAGCCGTCGGTGTCGAGACTGCCGATGATGAACTCCCCTATCTGCTTCTGCCGATCGCTCAGGTTGCGATAACCGAGCTGCTCCCGGAGGCTCTGGGTGAAGCTTTCCTTTACGGAGAAGGTGTTGTATTCGGGACGGGGGTCCTTGCCCCAGTTGTTTACCTTGAAACGGTAGGCCGGGATGTCGCCGTCGCTGTCTTTCATGGCGTCGATGGAGACATCGCGGGGGTTCTCTTCGTCTTCGTTCTTGGAAGAATCCGGATCGGGGTCGTCATCCAGCACAGGATTGTCTTCAAGCTCAGCACGTATCTTCTGCTCCAGTTCCTGAACCGGAAGCTCGATGAGCTTTATGGTTTGAATCTGAAGCGGGGAAAGACGTTGCGTCTGCTTGAGTTCCAGCCCCTGTTTCTGCATGTCAGCGTATTGGTTTGAGTATCTTCAGGGTATCTACCTTATATGCGGAGGTCTTGCCCAGCGACGGGTAGCGGAAACGCTCGCGCACGATGAAAGCCGTGGGGAAATCTTTCTTTATATCCTTTAGCGCCGCCAGGGCTTCTGACTTGTTGCGGTAGTCGCCCACAGTGACCTTGAAATAAGGACTTGTGAAACTACGGTACGCCGACACACCGGGATTCTTGACCTTGAAGCGGTATAGTGCGGCTTCGCTTGCACCGCGGGCGGTCTGGCTGTTGTCGAAAAAGATCCTTATTCGATAGCCTGCTACTGTCTGGTGCGAGGCGCTGCGGGAACGCATCTCCACGGCATTTCGGACAGCGCTGGCCTGGTTCACCGTGACACCGTCGGGCATTACCGAAAAGATATTCCGGCCAGCCAGGGTGGAGTCCACGTCGGAGAGACGGGTGAACACCAGGGAGTCCACGTACTGATAGCCCTCCGGGGCCGTTTGGGCTCTGAGGATCACGGCCGCGAATAGCAACACTATTATGCTTGCGAATCGTTTCATTTCGATGCCTTTTCCATTAATGATGCAAGAGACATGCCTGAAAAATTCAGGTTCTTCCCGACTCCGCCGACCACGGCTCGCGCGGACACGTCCACCGTGTATTCTTCCGGCTTGAACTTCCGGGCAAGGATGGCCAGCTGCATGAGGGTCACGCTCGAGTCTATCTGGGCCGATACCGGCAGCCTGTACACCTTCTCGGTACGGCCAGCAACGGCCACGTTCTCTCCGCTCAGATGAAGGATGGCAGTGCTGTCGCGGTAGACGTCGGCCTTGAGGTTCATGAGATTGAAGGCCGGAGCCGGGTTCTTCACGCCCAGGGCCACCACCGCGTCGTAGCTCTTCAGCCCCCTGGGGGAAATGGACTCGATTGCGGCGGAGGTAATCTCTATCTGCTTGAACTTGTTCACGCAGCTGCAGGCAAGCAGCAGCGCCAAAAGCAGGGCTGTTATTCTGATACCTCTTTTCATTGTCTCAAGTCTGCAAATATACGAAAAATCTCTATCTTTGCCGTGCTTATGAAGAAGGTATACATAGAGACCTACGGTTGCCAGATGAACGTGGCCGACACCGAAGTGGTGTTCTCCATCCTCACCCGCGAAGGCTATTCCCGAACGGAAGATATCGCCAAGGCGGATGTGATTATGGCCAATACCTGTTCCATCCGCGACAATGCGGAGCAGCGCATCTGGGGCCGTATCGATTATTTCCGCGGCTTCCGGAAAAAGCACCCCGGCCTTATCGTGGGCATACTCGGCTGCATGGCGGAAAGGCTCAAAGACGCCCTTCTCGACAGCGGAAAGGTAGACCTCGTGGCCGGCCCTGACGCCTACAGGAACCTCCCCGCGCTGCTCGCAGCGGTTTCGGAGGGTCATCCCCAGATAGACGTGGAGCTTTCCCGGGAAGAGACCTACGGCGACATCAAGCCTCTCCGTCTTGACAAGGGCGGGGTCTCGGCCTTCATAAGCATAATGCGCGGCTGCAACAACGTGTGCTCGTACTGCGTAGTGCCCTACACCCGCGGTGCCGAACGCAGCCGTGACTGGAAGAGCATAGTGCGCGAGGCCTGTGACTGCTTCGCCGCCGGCTATCGAGAAGTGACCCTCCTCGGGCAGAACGTGGATTCGTATCTCTATGAAGATGTGGACTTTGCGGACCTGCTTGCCAAGGTGGCGGAGGTCTCACCCCTGCTTCGCGTTCGCTTCTCCACTTCGCACCCCAAGGACATATCCGACAAGCTCATCGAAACCATGGCCCGCTATCCCAACGTGTGCCGTCAGATCCATCTGCCCGTTCAGAGCGGCAACGACCGTATTCTGGAAAAGATGCGCCGCCGCTACACCCGTCAGTGGTATCTGGACAGGGTGCGCAAGATACGCGAAGTTATGCCGGACTGCGGAATCAGTACCGATGCCATCGTGGGCTTCTGCTCCGAGACCGAGGAGGAGTTCCGCGACACGCTCAGCATTTTCGAGGAGGTAGGCTACGACAGCGCCTTCATGTTCTTCTATTCCGAACGCCCGGGAACCCTTGCCTCCCGCAACTATCCTGACGACGTACCGCAGGAAGTGAAGACCCGCCGTCTGGAGGAGCTCATCGCCCTGCAGAACCGCCTTTCGCTGGAAAGCAATCGCAGGGATCTTGGCCGTGAATTCGAAGTGCTGGTGGAAGGCCCCTCAAAAAAGGACGCCGCACAGCTCTGCGGACGCACCGGCAGCGGCAAGATGTGCGTATGGACGGATTCCACTCACCGTGCCGGTGACTACGTGCGCGTCCGGGTGCAGGACTGCACCCAGGCCACACTGCTGTGTGAGGTAGTTTAAGGCTTACTGCACAAAGGCCACGATCTCGCCTTTCTCGACGTTTTTCCCCTGCTTTCCGATAACCGCTACCACGCGGCCGTCGACTGCGGGAACAATTGCCTCCATGCCGTATTTGGTCTGCACGTAGCCGCAGGGCTCGCCTGCCTTGACGGCTGTGCCTGCCACAGGTGCCGCGGACACGTCGTCCACATCCACCTGCCAGAGAAGCTGGCCCTTGGCGGGAGCCTGGACGGGCACTGCGTGGGGATATTTGGAGGTATAGTCTTCTACCTTGAATTCCGGCATCTCAACCACGGCGCGCTTGACCACGATGGGAGCACCGGCCTTGGCGCGGTAGTCTTCCAGTTCGGTGTTGAAACGCTGCTTGGCTATACCGCTCTTGTAGTCGCGGTACTGGCGCTCGTGCATGGCCATCTCGAAGAGTTCTTCGTCGTCCTGGCCGCAATCCCAGCCCTCTTCCTTCATCATAGCGCGGAATTTCGGGAGCTCGTCGGGATACATGTCCTGCGGGTTGCCGGTGTAGAATTCCATGCCCTTTCCCTTGGCAAGCTCCACGATTTCCGGAGCGAGTTCGCCGGGCAGCTTGCCGCAGCGACCGAGTATCATCCCCCAAGTGTCTTTGTCGATGGTGGACCAGCGTGGCTGCCCCTTGAGGGTGCTGAGCAGGTTCATGAGGGCGGTGTTCTTCACATACTGGCTGAAGGGCGTGACGAGCGGCGGATAACCAAGCTTGGGCCAGATATACTGAACTTCCTCGAAGAGCTTCACCGTGAGGGCGTCCAGCGATATTTCCGGACGGCCCGCTGCACGCTCGGCTGCGTTGATGGCTCCCAGGAAGGGTTTGAGGTCCGCCATCATGCTGCCCATCATGCCTCCGGGGAGGCCGCAGCCGACCAGCAGTGAAGTCATGACCTTGTTCGCGGGATTGATCCAGTAGCCCAGGAAGTCGTCGATAAACTCCTGGGTGAGGGCGCGGACTTCCATGTAGGCGTCCATATTGATATCCTTCACGAGGAAGCCGTCGCCGTGCAGCATTTCCCGTATGGTTATCACGTCGGGATGCACCTTGCCCCAGCTCAGGGGCTCCACTGCCACGTCTAGATAATCGGCGCCGGCCCTTGCCACCTCCAGCATGCTGGCAGGAGAGAATCCCGGGCCGCTGTGGCCGTGGTATTGCACCTTGATATGGGGGTATTTCTTCTTGATGCATGCGACAAGCCGGCCCAGCATTGCAGGGCGGCCTACGCCGGCCATATCCTTGAGGCATATTTCGTCCGTTCCGTATTCCACCAGTTTGTCCACTATGTCCATGTAGTATTCCACGGTGTGCACCGGCGAATGGGTAATGGACAGGGCCTCCTGGGAAATCATGCCGGCCTTCTTTGCATATTCCACGCTGAGCCGCAGATTGCGGTGGTCGTTAAGGCCGCAGAAACTCCTCGCGATGTCGGTTCCCTGAGCCTTTTTGACCTTGAACATAAGTTCACGCACGTCCGCCGGAACGGGGTTCATGCGAAGGGCGTTGAGAGCACGCTCGAGCATGTGGGTCTGGATACCTGCCTTGTGGAATGGCGCCGTCCACCTGCGGACCGAGATGTTGGGATTTTCTCCGTAAAGGAGATTAACCTGCTCAAAAGCTCCGCCGTTGGTTTCCACACGGTCGAAGCAGCCCATATCGATGATTGCAGGTGCTACCCTTTCCAACTGATCCACCCTGGGCTGATACTTACCAGAAGACTGCCACATGTCCCTGTAGACAAGGGAGAACTTTATTTCGCGTGCCATATCAAAAGTATATTTGTGCAAAGATACAAATTTTAATGTTGCGTGGTTAAAATATTTTTGTACCTTTGCAGTCCCAATACGGTGCAATTAGCTCAGTTGGTAGAGTCCTGGATTGTGGTTCCAGTTGTCGTGGGTTCGAGCCCCACATTGCACCCAGAAACGAAGCAGGCGTCCCGGAAATCGGAACGTCTGCTTCATTTTGTTGCCTAACCTTCTAAAGATTGTGCAGATATGAGGGATCGTTGTACCTGCCACCGTTAAGCTGCAAGCGGGCGACGTCTATCAGCTCGTCCTCCTTGTACACTCTCATTCCCAGGACACCGTAACAATACGCCCATTTGCCCATGGTACCGTATGTGTATTCGAGCACGGAACCGGCTGGAGTGGTAATCTCGGACCTGTAACCCTTTTCTTCCGTGCGGTTGCACTTTTTCAGAGCGACATCCCACCAGAAATGGTCCCCGGCGGCACGGGCGGAAGTATCGGGACGCATGCGGATATCCATCTCATAATCGGTGTCGTAGTTGTACCCATTGAAGGAATACTTACCGTTTCTGGAAAGGGTCCAGGTGCTGTCGGCCGCTACGCGCTTGATGCTCATTCCGGGAAGGAGGGCGCTTTTTTCGGATACCGTCCATTCATTGCCTACGGTCCAGATTGAACCGTTGAATGCGAAGCGCGTGCTGGACGTGGATCCCTGACTCTCTATGAAGAGGGCCGTTTCCATCTGCTTCAGATTGTCCACTATCAGGTTATCGGCCACGCAGAGCATATAATCGCAACCTGCCATTTCGGCATAATCATAAGTGCCGGACCATTCGTCCGACGAAAAGAAATCCTTCGTGCACGATGCAAGCAGCATGGCTCCAAATAGTATGATTGCTATCTTTTTCATTTCCTCTCCTTTTTAAAATGCAAAGCCAAATCCGAAACGGGTACCTATAATGCGGCGCCCCACCATACTCTCCATAAATACATACAGGCCAAAATTATCGATGAACTTGAAGCGTGCCCCAAGGGGAACGACATCCCAAGCGGCCCCAAGATTGAGGGATGTCTTGCCATCATCCGTAACGCAGCGAGCTTCGGCTCCTGCGTCGAAACCGGAGTAGAGTTTGAAACGCTCGCGGTTGGCCCAAAAAACTTTGACCCCTGGCACAAGGCATAATTGCTGAACTTTGCTGTAACCGACAGTGTTTCTGACATCTCCCTCAAGCTGTTGCTTTTCGGCTTTCATGGAAGAATAGCTGAGCGAAAGCGAAACGCCAATCCAGCGACCAAGGATCCAGTCGCCGTCCAGTCCGAAAACCGGCAGATAAATGGGTTCGGACCATGTCGGCTCGTAAATTCCTGCCAGTGAATAAGGATCGTAATTGTTTATGAACAGGCCATCCGCATCAAGGCCCGTGACGCCCCCTATCGAGAGACTAACGCTTTTGTTAAAGGCATTTTCCTGCGCGGCTGCGCCGAACGCGAAACCTGCAAGCAGGATTAGAGAAACTACTAGTTTTTTCATACCGTAAAGATGATGCCGCAAGCATCAGAATTGCTGCAAAGGTAGTCATAAATTGAAAGCAAATGATTATCTTTGTGTCCGCATTTTAACACTAATACAACCAATGGACATCTATGTTGGCAACGAGACTTCGCGGCTGCGCGCCGTGATTCTCGGCAAACCCGAATCCAACGGGCCCACACCCACTTTGGAGGAGACATACGACAGCAAATCATATGAATCCGTAAAAAACGGGGTTTATCCCACACAGGAGGCCATAACGGCCGAGATGAACGCCTTTGAAAAGATTCTCCGCAAGTACGACGTGGACGTTCTCCGCCCAAGGCTCGTAAAGAATTGCAACCAGATCTTCTCCCGCGACGTGGGTTTCGTAATCGAAGACAAGATAGTGGTCTCCAACGTCATCCCTGACCGTCAGGACGAAATCGACGCCTACGAACCCATCTACAGCCATATTCACTACAAGCAGATCTACAACCTGCCGGAATCGGTACACGTTGAAGGCGGAGACGTGATCCTCTACAAGGATTACATCTTCCTCGGCCAGTATGCATTCGCCGACTACTCCCAGATCAAGACTGCCCGCACCAACACCCTTGCGGTGGACTACCTCAAAATGATCTTCCCCGAAAAGAAGATCATTCCGCTGAATCTCCGCAAGAACGACACCGACCCGCGCGACGGCATCCTGCATCTGGACTGCACCTTCATGCCGGTCGGCCGTGACAAAGCCATAATTTACAAGCCCGGTTTCATGAACCCGCGTGACGCAAACCACCTGGTGGACCTCTTCGGCAAAGAAAATGTCTTTGAGCTGACTCAGGAAGAGATGTACTGGATGAACTCCAATATCTTCAGCATCTCCCCCACCGTGGTAGTCGTTGAAGAGCACTTCACCCGCCTCAAGGCATGGCTGGAGAGCTGGGGTGCGACGGTGGAAACCGTCCCCTACCGTGAAATCAGCAAGATGGGCGGCCTTCTCCGCTGCTCGACGCTTCCTCTCAGAAGAGACAAAGAATGAAACAGAAACTGGCAATGATAGCCTTCGGCGGCAACGCGCTCCTGCGCAGCGGCCAGAAAGGCACTTATGCCGAGCAACTCGCAAATGTGGAAGACACCTGCGAGCAGCTCTGGCCCCTCATCAGTGAGGGTTGGAATATAGTAATCGGACACGGCAACGGCCCACAGGTCGGCAACGGTCTTCTCCGGCACGACGCCGGCGCGAAGCTCTGCGGCCTCCCCGCCATGCCCATGGACTTCTGCGGCAGTGAAACGCAGGGCTCCATCGCCTACATGATCGAGACCGGCATGGAGAGAGTCATGCGCCGCCACGGCTCGGGTCGTAAGGTGGTGTCCCTCGTCACCAGGGTCGAAGTAGGCGCCGACGACCCCAAATTCAGCAATCCCACCAAGCCTGTCGGCCCTTATTACAGTAAGGAAGAGGCAGACGCCATCGCCTCCGAAACTGGAGCCACCTTCCGGGAAGACCCGAAGGGCAATGGTTGGCGCAAGGTGGTGGCATCGCCCGTACCGCTCAAGATCAACAACATAGAGATAGTTGCCGAACTGGCATCCAAGGGGCACATCGTTGTAACCGTTGGCGGAGGCGGTATTCCGGTCATCGACACTCCGGAGGGCCACAAGGGAGTGGAGGCTGTAATCGACAAGGATCTGGCAAGCGCCCTTTGCGCAAACGCCATCGGAGCCAACGCCTTCTACATCCTCACCGACGTTCCCAAAGTGTACATCAACTTCCGGCAGCCGGACCAGCAGGCTCTCGACACGATAACTGTTGCTCAGGCACGTGAGTATCTCGCACAGGGACAGTTCACCGAAGGCTCCATGGCCCCAAAGGTTCGAGCCGGCATACTCTTCGTCGAAAATGGAGGCACCGAGTGCATCATCACCGAGGCTGGCCGTCTGGGCGATCCCACCTGTGGAACAAGAATTATCAAATAACTTAAAATATGGCTTATAATCTTCGCAACCGCAGCTTCCTAAAGCTGCTCGACTTCTCCCCCAGGGAAATCCGTTTTCTGCTCGACCTCGCCGCCGACCTCAAGAAGGCCAAGTATGCCGGCACCGAGCAGCCCCGTCTCACAGGAAAAAACATAGCTCTCATCTTCGAGAAAACCTCTACCCGCACCCGTTGCGCATTCGAGGTTGCCGCTCACGACCAGGGCGCCCACGTGACCTATCTCGGTCCCACCGGCTCGCAGATCGGCATAAAGGAGAGCATGAAGGACACCGCCCGCGTACTGGGGCGCATGTTCGACGGAATTGAATACCGCGGCTTCAAGCAGACCACGGTGGAAGACCTGGCGAAGTACTCCGGAGTCCCCGTGTGGAACGGCCTGACCAATGAATTCCATCCCACCCAGATCCTGGCCGACTTCCTCACCATGGAAGAGCACAGCGACAAGCCCCTGAATCAGGTGAGCTACGCATACCTCGGCGACGCCCGCTTCAATATGGGCAACTCGCTGCTCGTCGGCGGCGCGAAAATGGGCATGGACGTGCGCATCGTCGCCCCCAAGGCTCTCTGGCCCGCAAAGGAGCTCATCGATGAGTGCCAGGCAGTGGCAAAGGAGACCGGTGCCCGCATCACCATCACCGACAACGTAGACGCCGGCGTGAAGGGCTGCGACTTCATCTACACCGACATCTGGGTATCCATGGGCGAACCCGACGAAGTATGGAAAGAGCGTATCGCCATGCTCATGCCTTATCAGGTGAATGCCAAGTTGATGGAGCGCACCGGTAATCCCAAGTGCAAGTTCATGCACTGCCTGCCTTCGTATCACAACCGTGAAACAAAGGCCGGAGAAGATGTTTTCCAGAAGTTCGGACTCGACGGCGTGGAGGTTACCGAAGAGGTATTCGAAGGCCCGAACAGCATAGTGTTCGACGAGGCCGAGAACCGCATGCACACCATCAAGGCTGTGATGGTGGCCACGCTGGGCGACTAGAGACGGCTCACCGCATCGTCTGCCTTTATCTTGTCGATAATGGCGCAGACGAGCTTGAAAGCGCGGCCGTCGGCCGTATAATCAGCGGGTGCGGTGAATTTTACACGACCCTGACGGCGGAGTTTCTCCGCCGTCGCTTTTTTACGGGCATTTGCCGGATCGTAGACGGCTATGGGGTTGCCTCCGAACATACCCACGATCTTCATGCAGGGGATGTCGGTTTCGCCGTCGCCCATGTAAATCATGTGAGGATACGGAATGCGCTTTTTGTCGTCCGCGATGGAAGCGTTCACCATCTTGGTGTCGTGGGCGCTGAAGATGCCCTTGTTTATTTTGAATATGAACTGGGTTTTTGCCGTGTAGTCCACGGCAATTCCCGGCCACACGGCTTCGCCTTCCTCGTTATAGATAAAGGTTCCCGCGTATATGTGTTTGAACTCCCCCGCTATGGGCGAGCCCTCTATTATTTCCTTTAGACCGGAAGAGTTGATGTAATGCTCCACCTTCACACCCTTGGAAGCGCCGTAGGCGTTCACCAGACCGAACCACTCGCGCACTCCGGGGAAAAGTTCGATATCGCGGCCGAAGGCGCGGAAGTTTTCACGCCTCAGCGGAATGCCCGCCTTGCGGGCTTCGTCGAACATCAGCTTCATGTACGCCAGCACGTTGGACGCGTCGTCACGAATCGCGATGCCGTCGCTCATCTTCCAGAATTCTTCCGCCGTTTTTCCTACCGCCTGGATGAATCCAAACTCCTGCATATTGCCCGGAGAAAGGGTTCCGTCGAAGTCGTAGATAAGCGCAGCTATGGGTTTCTTGGTCATATTTTCGCCCCTTATAATTGGTTTTCGCCACAAAGGTAGGTAATTTTCGCCACATTAATTAAAAAACGCTTGCCCGTCCCGCGAGCGCGTTATACTTTTGCCGCTGCATTAATTCGCAAACACAAGCAAGAACAATATGAAACATCCCGATTTTAAACCGTTCCCGCGTCAGGAGACGGACCCCCACTATCTCGCAAAGTTTGAGAAAGTCGTCAAAGATTACTGGAACGACAAAGCCATCTGCAACTACGGCGGCAAGGAATACAGCTACGCCGAAGTCGCTACCATCATCGAGAAGATGCACATGATTCTCGAGGCATCCGGAGTAAAGAAGGGCGACAAGGTCACCCTCTGCGCCCGCAATACTGCTGAATGGGCTATCTCCTTCCTCGCCATCAATACATACGAGGCCGTCGTGGTTCCGCTTCTCGCGGATTTCCTCCCCGAGAGCATCAACCACCTCGTCGACCACTCCGACAGTGTGGCCCTCTTCAGCGACGAAGATATCTGGCCGAAACTCGACATCGCCCAGATGCCCAAGGTGAAGACCGTCGTCGACATCAACGACTTCTCCCTCTTCCACGCAGACAAGAAGGTTGAGAAAGCATACCAGAACTTAGACAAAGACTTCGCCGCAAAGTTCCCCCAGGGCTTCGGTCCCGACAACGTGCATTATCCCACCGACAATGCAAAGGATCTCGCGGTAATCAACTACACCTCCGGAACCACCAGCGCTCCGAAGGGCGTGATGCTCCGCTACGAATGCTTCTCCGCAACCATCGACTACGGCCACAGGTATCTGCCCAACTATCACGGCGAGAACATCGTGAGCATGCTTCCCATGGGACACATCTACGGACTCACCTATGAGTTCCTCTATCCCCTCTGCGGCGGCGTGTGCGTGTATTATCTCGGCAAGACACCGAGCCCGTCTCTCCTGCTCAAGGCCATGAAGGAAGTGAAGCCTTATATCGTGATCACCGTTCCTCTCGTTATGGAAAAGGTGTTCAAGAGCGGTGTCGCTCCCGCCCTCAAGAAGCTTGGTCTCCTTACCAAACTTCCCGGCATCAGCGGTGTCATCTACAAGGCTGCCGGCAAGAAGCTGCTCGAAGCTTTCGGCGGCAACGTCCGTTACTTCATCATGGGCGGCGCAGCCCTCAACCCGAAGGTCGAGACCGCATTCAAGAAGATGCAGCTCCCCTACACCGTCGGCTACGGCATGACCGAGGCCGCTCCCCTTCTCGCTTTCCGTTGCTGGTGGGAGTACGCTCCCGGTTCCTGCGGACAGGCAGTTGACTGCGCAGAAGTGCGCATCGATTCCGAAGACCCGCGCGGCATCGCCGGCGAGATCCTCGCAAAGGGCACCAACATCTGCAGCGGTTACTACAAGTATCCCGAGGCAGACAGCGCCGTGTTCACAGCAGACGGTTACCTGCACACCGGTGACCTTGGCACCATCGACAAGGACGGCAACATCTTCATCCGCGGCCGCAGCAAGACCATGTTCCTGTCTGCCAACGGACAGAACATCTATCCCGAAGAGCTCGAGGCTGTCATCAACAGCAGGCCATACGTGGCAGAGAGCGTCGTGGTGGATCGTGGCGGCAAACTCGTCGCACTCGTATTCCTGGATCAGAAGGCCATCGAAGACGCAAAACTCACTCCCGAGACCGTGTCCGACATCCCCGAAGACATCCGCCGCTCCTCCAACAGGAAGCTGCCCGGCTACAGCCAGATAGCCAAGGTAGAGATCGTCACCGCCCCCTTCGAGAAAACCCCGAAGATGAGTATCAAGAGGTTCCTGTACAGCTAACAGTTGCCAGGAAAAAGAGAAAAAAGCTGACCGGAAGGCCAGCTTTTTTTTGCTCTTACGC
Source organism: Bacteroidales bacterium (assembly GCA_017412645.1). GTDB lineage: Bacteria > Bacteroidota > Bacteroidia > Bacteroidales > UBA932 > Cryptobacteroides. The sequence goes on from JAFPWX010000009.1 coordinate 23,554, forward strand.
CACTTACTTCAGCAGCGATTCGCTTCGGGCGATGAAATCTGCCAGAGCCTTGCCCTTGAGCATTCCGTTCGCAAGCAGGGCCAGGTCAATCACCTGGTGGAGGAGTTTCTGCTTGCCGGCGGTGGAATGAGTGACGGCGGCCGTCGGCTTGCCTTCGGCATCGGTGCCGGCCGGGCTGTCTTCGACCGTTTTGCGGGACTCCCAGATCTTGGCGACCAGCGGGTTCTCCATGTTCACCTTTATATTATAGGATGCCGGCATCTCTCCGTAGAAATTCATTCCTCCGCCGAGGGCAGACATCTCACGGTAGCGGCGCATGAATTCGCTCTGGGTGATGAGCACTGCGGGTGCGTTTTCTCCCAGGTTCTCCGGTTCCACCCACCATTCGCTGCCGGTGGGCAGGGCCTCCTTGAAGATGTCCTGAAGGGCCTTTTTGTCGTCTTCCGACATCTCAGGCTTAACCTTGTCGGCCTTGGGGATGAGGTTATCCACGGAATCCGAGTCAACTCGGGCGAAGCGGGCGTCCTTAAGTTTGCCCTCCAGCAGATTGGCGAAGTGGGCATCCAACTCGCAGTCGAGAAGCAGCACGTCGTAGCCGGCGTTCTTGGCAGCCTCTATCTGGCTGTACTGCTCTTCCAGATTGCTTGCATACAGGTAAACCACCTTCTTGTCCTTGTCTGTCTGGGCAGGCTCGATGGCCTTGCGGTAGTCCTCGAAACTGAAGTACTTGCCGTCGGTGTTCTTGAGCAGGGCGAAGCCCATGGCACGTTCGCAGAACTTCTCGTCGGACAGCATACCGTATTCTATGAAAAGCTTGATATTGTCCCACTTGGCCTCGAAGTCGGAACGCTTTTCCTTGAAAATCTCTTCCAGACGGTCTGCCACCTTCTTGGTGATGTAAGTGCTGATCTTCTTAACGTTGGCATCGCTCTGTAGATAGCTGCGGCTCACGTTCAGAGGGATGTCCGGAGAGTCGATTACACCATGCAGAAGAGTGAGGAAATCCGGCACTATGTTGTCTACATGGTCCGTCACGAACATCTGGTTGCAGTATAGCTGTATCTTGTTACGGTCGATGGCCATGCGCTCCTTGATCTTCGGGAAGTACAGGATACCGGTGAGATTGAAGGGATAGTCCACGTTCAGGTGAATCCAGAACATGGGATCCTCGTCCATTGGATAGAGGGCATGGTAGAACTTGAGATAATCTTCGTCCTTCAGCTCCGACGGAGCCTTTGCCCAGAGCGGTTCCACCGAATTGATGATATTGTCTTCTTCGGTTTCGACCTGCTTGCCATCCTTCCATTCGGTCTTTTTGCCGAATACCACCGGGAAGGGCATGAACTTGCAGTATTTGCCGAGCAGGGCGGAGATGCGGCCCTTTTCCGCATATTCCTTATCCTCGTCGTCTATATAAAGGGTTATCACGGTGCCGCGGTCGGCCTTCTTGCCTTCCTTCATGCTGAATTCGGGGTTGCCCTCGCAGCTCCATTCCACAGCCTTTTCGCCTTCCTTCCAGCTGAGCGACTCGATGGTGACCTTCTTCGCCACCATGAAGGCCGAGTAGAAGCCGAGGCCGAAGTGGCCGATGATATTCTGGTCCTTGTATTTCTCGAGGAATTCCCCTGCCGAGGAGAATGCTATCTGGTTGATGTAGCGGTCCACCTCGTCGGCCGTCATGCCAATGCCGTGATCCACGATGCGGAGAGTCTTTTTCTTTTCGTCCAGTTCCACCTCCACCCGGAGTTCTCCGAGTTCGCCCTTGAACTCGCCGTTCGAGGCGAGCACCTGGAGTTTTTTCGTGGCATCGACAGCGTTCGCCACGAGTTCACGAAGGAAAATCTCTTTGTCGGAATAAAGGAACTGCTTGATTACGGGGAAGATGTTTTCGGTTGTTACCCCAATTTTACCTGTAGACATATAGTGTTTGTTTTAGTTTCTGCGGCATATTGAGTCAAACCCCGTGCCCGTGACAATTTGTCAGATTATTCCTTATCTTTGGGGATATGAAACATATTGTATTTTTCCTCGCAGGCGTCTTAGCCCTGGTGGCCTGCACTCCTGCACAAAAAGACTTCTACACACTCAAGGCCGGTAATATCGAAGCAGTCATTACTCCCTACGGAGGACGTATCGTCTCGCTGTTTGTTCCTGACCGCGACGGCGTATGCCGCGATATTGTTCTCGGCTTCGACACTTTGGATGAGTATTATCCCGAAAACAACCAGACCGACTTCGGTGCCGCTATAGGCCGCTATGCCAACCGCATCAACGGAGGGCATCTCGAAATCGACGGAGTAACTTATCAGTTGCCTCAGAATAACTTCGGTCACTGTCTCCACGGAGGCCCCGACGGTTGGCAGTACAAAACGTACAAGGTTGTGAAGGCCACTCGCACTTCCCTGAAGCTCGAGATGGACTCCCCCGACGGAGATGCGAATTTCCCCGGCGCAGTGAAAGCATACGTAACTTATACCCTCACTCCGGAGAACACTTTGGATATTCTCTATGAGGCCACCACCGATGCTCCCACCGTGATAAACATGACCAATCACAGCTACTTCAATCTGCATGGGGACGGCAACCGGAATATACTTGACTGTGAACTCTACCTCAACGCCTCGAACTACACACCCGTGGACGACACCTTCATGACCACCGGCGAAATCGTCACTGTGGAAGGCACACCCTTCGATTTCCGCACTCCCAAACTGATCGGTCTGGAGATTGATGCCGACAACGAACAGTTGCGCAACGGCCACGGTTACGACCACAATTGGGTGCTGGATACCGCTGGCGACATCAGCGAGGTGGCCGCCGAGCTTTATTGCCCCGAGAACGGAATCGACCTCAAGGTCTACACCGACGAGCCAGGCATCCAGGTCTATGCGGGCAATTTCCTGGACGGCACCGTTACCGGCAAGGGCGGGGTGGTTTATGGTCATCGTGCAGCAATTTGCCTGGAAACCCAGAAGTATCCCGACTCCCCGAACAAGCCCCAGTGGCCTTCCGCACTTCTTCGTCCAGGAGATAAGTACAAGAGCCACACAGTCTTTGCATTCAGTGTAAAATAGAATGTTGAAAACTTTGTGAAAAAAGTGAGCGGCTGTTCTTTGCGGTCGCTCTTTTTTTATCTACCTTTGTGCTTCGGAAAGTTAGTTATGAGTAGTTATCAGGAACGTATCGTAAACGAAGGTCTCACCTTCGACGATGTACTTCTGATTCCGGCATGGTCAGAAGTACTTCCAAGGGAAGTTTCCCTCAAAACCCATTTTTCCAGAAACATACAGTTGGAGATCCCGATAGCCTCCGCGGCAATGGATACTGTCACTGAAGCCCCTATGGCCATAGCTCTCGCAGGAGAAGGCGGCATAGGGGTTATTCATAAGAATATGTCAGTGGAAGCCCAGGCCGCAGCTGTGAAGAAGGTGCATGACGCCGGCCTCAAGGTCGCCGCCGCCCTGGGGATCACAGGCGACGTGCTCGAAAGGGCGGAAGTCCTCGCGGCCGCCGGAGCCGACGCGTTCGTGCTGGATTCGGCCCATGGTCACAGCAAGGGCGTGGTCAAGGCCCTTCACAAGCTCAAGAAAGCCGGGCTCAAGCCTGATATTGTGGTGGGCAACGTTGCCACCGCAGAGGCGACCCGCTGCCTGATCGACGCCGGCGCCGACGCAGTGAAGGTCGGCATCGGCCCGGGAAGCATCTGTACCACACGCGTGGTTGCAGGCGTTGGCGTGCCCCAGCTGACGGCCATCCTCGAATGCGCCGAAGCCGCAGCCGGCAGCGGAGTTCCCATCATTGGAGACGGCGGCCTGCGCTACAGCGGCGACATCGTCAAGGCCCTTGCGGCCGGAGCCGACTGCGTGATGTGCGGCAGCCTCTTCGCCGGTACCACCGAGGCCCCCGGCGAGATCTTTGAAGACTTCAAGAACGGCAAGAAATTCAAGATTTACCGTGGAATGGGCAGCATCGATGCCATGGAAGCCGGTTCCAAGGACCGTTATTTCCAGACAGGCGCCATGAAGCTCGTCCCCGAAGGAATAGTCGGCCGCGTCCCCTTCAAGGGAGACGTGGGCGACGTCATCTACCAGCTGCTCGGCGGCATTCGCAGCGGCATGGGATACTGCGGCGCCCCCGACCTACCCACCCTCCGCACTGCCAGATTCATCCGGATTACATCGAACGGAGTGATAGAGAACCATCCCCACGACCTTACCATCGCAAAACCGGCACCCAACTACAAACAATAATATGCAAAACGATGTACGCCCGGAAAACATGCAGAGAATAACCGGGGAAAACCTAGCCAAACAGTTTATAGATACCCAGATCGAGGCTCTTCGCAGTCAGATTGGGAATAGTAAAGTACTCCTCGCCCTCTCGGGCGGAGTGGATTCTTCAGTAGTCGCGGCACTCCTCATCAAGGCCATAGGCAAGAATCTCGTCTGCGTACACGTGAATCACGGACTGCTGCGCAAAGGCGAGCCCGAACAGGTGATCAAGGTGTTCCGCGACCAGCTTGGAGCAGAGCTCATCTATGTGGACGCAGTGGACCGCTTCCTGGACAAACTGGCCGGAGTAAGCGATCCCGAACAGAAGCGCCACATCATAGGAAAGGAATTCATCGACGTATTCGCCGAAGAAGCAGCCAAGCTCCAGGGAATAAAGTTCCTGGCACAGGGCACCATCTACCCCGACATCCTCGAAAGCAAGGATGGAATCAAGGCTCACCACAATGTGGGAGGCCTTCCCCCCGAACTCGATTTCGAACTCGTAGAACCCGTAAAACTCCTTTATAAGGATGAAGTCAGAGTCGTAGGAAAGGCCCTCGGTCTGCCCGACAACATGGTGTTCCGTCAGCCCTTCCCGGGTCCCGGACTGGGCGTGCGCTGCACCGGAGCCATCACCCGCGAACGTCTGGAAGCCGTACGTGAATCCGACGCCATTCTGCGTGAGGAATTCGCCGCGGCAGGCCTGGAAGGTAAGGTGTGGCAGTATTTCACCATCGTGCCCGACTATAAATCCACGGGAATCAAAGACGGCAAGCGCTCATACGAGTGGCCGGTCATCATCCGTGCCGTCAACACCCGCGACGCAGTAACCGCCACCGTGCCTCAGCTGCCTATAGATCTGCTTGAGCACATTACAGCCAGGATCATTTCCGAGGTGAAGGGCGTGAACCGCGTACTCTTCGACATGACCCCGAAGCCCACGGCAACCATCGAATGGGAATAGACATTACTTTACTAAAAACATATGAAACAGAAAGACGCAATTTATGATGTCCGACCTCTGGGGGTCGGAAAGACCCTTACCCTGGGTCTCCAGCACATGTTCGCCATGTTCGGCGCCACCGTGCTGGTTCCGGTCATCACCGGACTGAGCATGAGTGCCACCCTCCTCTTCGCAGGTCTCGGCACCCTTATCTTCCACCTCTGCACCAAACTCAAGGTACCCGCATTTCTAGGCAGCTCCTTCGCCTTCCTCGGCGGCTACGCCACCGTGGTTCAGATGGGCATGGCCGGCGGCCTCACCCAGGCCCAGGCTCTCCCCTACGCCTGTATCGGCGTGTTCTGCGCAGGTCTCATGTACTTCATCCTGGCAGGACTGTTCGCAGCCTTCGGAGCCAAGAAGGTGATGCGCTTCTTCCCGCCCATCGTAACTGGTCCCATCATCATCGCCATCGGCCTCATCCTCTCCGGCAGCGCCATAAACAACTGCGGCCAGAACTGGTGGATCGCCCTGCTTGCAATCGCCATCATCCTGGTCTGCAACATCTGGGGCAAGGGCATGATCAAGATCATCCCCATCCTGCTCGGCGTGCTCGGTTCCTACATCGTGGCCGCATGCATCGGCCTCTGCGATTTCACTCCCGTCAAGGAAGCCGCCTGGATCGGCCTGCCCGTAAAGTGGGAAAACACCGCCATCTCGGTCTTCGCCAATCCCAACTGGGGCCTCATCGTCGCAGCCATCATCGCAATTCTGCCCATATCTCTTGCAACCATGATGGAACATATCGGCGACATGTGCGCCATCTCCTCCACCACCGGCATCAACTATCTTGAGGAACCCGGCCTGCACCGCACCCTCATGGGCGACGGTCTCGCAACCGCCCTGGCTTCACTCTTCGGCGCTCCGGCCAACACCACTTACGGTGAGAACACCGGCGTCCTGAACCTCACCAAGGTCTACGACCCGAAGGTCATCCGCATCGCCGCCGTCTTCGCGATCGTCTTGAGCTTCTGCCCGAAGTTCTCCGCCATCATCGCCTGCATGCCCGCTGCCACCATCGGAGGCGTCTCCCTGGTGCTCTACGGTATGATCTCCGCAGTCGGCGTGAGGAATGTGGTTGAGAACAAGGTTGACTTCAAGTCTTCCCGCAACGTGCTCATCATGGCCCTCATCCTCGTACTCTCCATCGGTATCTCCTACAGCAGCGCAGGTTGCCTCGACCTTGGCTTCACCAAGCTCTCCGGCCTCGCAGTGGGCGCCCTCGTGGGTATCATCCTCAACGCGGTACTTCCCGGCAAGGACTATGAGTTCGGTGCGAACGAGATAGGCGACATGGCCGTGGATTTCGAAATAAACCCTTCTCTGAGAAAGAAGAAATAATGACTGACTCACAGTTAAAAGAGCATATCCGCATCGTCCCGGACTACCCCGTCAAAGGGATAATGTTCTTCGATGTGACCACCCTCTTCAAGGATGCAGAATGCTTCGAAGAAGTGGTGAAGCGCATCACCGACGCCTTCAAGGGCAAGGGCATCACCAAAGTGGCAGGCATAGAGTCACGCGGCTTCATCACCGGAGCCGCTGTGGCTGCCCGCCTCGGCGCCGGCTTCGTGCCTATACGCAAGCCCGGCAAACTCCCCGCCCGCGTGGTATCGGAAAAGTACACCAAGGAATACGGCACCGACTCCATAGAGATTCATGACGATGCCTTAGGTCCGGACGACGTTGTGCTCATCCACGACGACATCCTGGCTACCGGAGGCACCGCTTCCGCGGCAGTTCGCCTCGTGAAGGGCTTCCATCCCAAGGCGGTGTACTGCAACTTTATTATCAATATCACCGATTGTCCCCGCACCTCCCCCATTCCGGAGGACGTGGAGACCGTTTCAATACTTGACATGGCTGAAAACTAGCCTTAAAACCGAACCTTTTTATTATATCAACGTTATAAATTACATTTTATGCGTAAGCTTTTCGTTGCTGCTTTTGCAGTGTTCGCCCTCGCTCTAGGAGCAAAGGCGCAGACCAACCTCCAAATGTTCTACGACCTCGGACGCGGTTATGCAACCACCACTTTCGAAGGATTCTATGCTGACAACTGGGGAGACACCTTCTTCTTCCTCGATCATTACTATGCCACGGCGAACGACCGCGAAGGCACTGCCTTGATCCCTCCTGCCTCTTCCGCCATCAACGGCAGCTACTTCGAGATTGAGCGCAATCTCAACTTCTGGAAGGACACCAAACTCGCCGACCTCAGCCTTCATGTCGAGTATGACGGAGCCACCTGGGGCGCCGGTGTCGCCTGCGTGGGTTTGAACTACTTCCTGCATTCCAGCGACTTCAAGAACATCTTTAATGTGGCTGTCATGTATGATTACCACATCGCCCGTGGTTATGCTTCCGTTCCCGTCAAGTTCACAGGCGTTTGGGGCTTGCAGGACCTCTTCGGTGTGGAAGGTCTGCGTTTCAGCGGCTTCATCGATGTCTGGGGCAACGACAATACATTTGTCGTGGACGGCAACAATAAGGACACGAAGCTCAGCATCCTTTCCGAGCCTCAGATCTGGTACAACGTGGGCAAGTTCATCGGAGTTGACAACCTCCACCTCGGCGGCGAGGTCGAACTCTCCCTCAATTTCGCAGGCAACTACGGCTTCATGTGCAACCCCTGCCTCGGCTGCAAGTGGATTTTCTAGTCTGAGAGGACAGGACTATGGCAAAATTTCTTGAAAAAGCCTTTGGCTTTAAGAGCGGCGAAAATAACGTCCGCACCGAGATCCTTGCCGGTCTCACCACCTTCCTCACGATGGCCTATATCCTGGCCGTCAACCCCGGCATCTTCAGCGCCCTTCCCGGAATGCCCGGCGGCAGCGTCTTCACCGCCACCGCTCTCGCAGCCATCGTAGGTACGCTTGTGATGGCCCTGTACGCCAAGAAGCCTTTCGCCCTCGCCCCCGGCATGGGTCTGAACGCCTTCTTCGTGTTCACCGTATGCCTCGGAATGGGTCACACCTGGCAGTTCGCTCTGACGGCTGTCCTCATCGAGGGTATCATCTTCGTCATCCTCACTCTCACGAAGGTCCGCTCATGGCTCATCAACGCCATCCCCGGAACGCTTAAGAAAGCCATCGGCGCCGGTATCGGCCTCTTCATCGCCTTCATCGGCATGCAGAACGCCGGTATCATCGTCGACAACGGCGCCACCCTCGTCAGCCTCGGCGACATCACCCACGGCAAGGCTCTCGTCGGCATCATCGGCCTGTTCATCACCGCCGGCCTCGTAATGGCAAAGGTTCGTGGAGGCATGCTCTGGGGCATCCTTATCACTGCCGTCATCGGTCTCTTCATAAAGGATCCCGCAACCGGAGCAGCCATCACCACCCTCCCCACCAAGGTCGTTTCGCTTCCCGACAGCATCAGCCCCATCTTCTGCCAGTTCGAGTGGAAGAGCATCCTCAGCTGGGACATGCTGGCAGTCGTGTTCACCTTCCTCTTCATAGATATGTTCGACACCATGGGCACCATCATAGGCGTGCATCAGGGTGCCGGCCTTATCAACAAGGGTAACGAAGAGATCCCGGGTGTAGAGAAGATGTTCCTTGCCGACTCCATCGCCACCATCTGCGGAGCTTGCTTCGGCACCTCCACCACCACTACCTATGTGGAGAGCGCATCCGGCGTGGGCGAAGGCGGCCGTACCGGCCTCACATCCTTCTCCGTGGCGGTATTCTTCGCCCTGGCACTGTTCCTCAGCCCGATCTTCCTGGCTATTCCCGGCGCAGCCACCGCTCCCGCACTCATCATTGTGGGCGTGATGATGATGCCGTCCGTGAAGACCATCCACTGGGAAGATTACTGCAAGGCTATCCCGGCATTCATCACCATCATCATGATGCCCCTTGCCTACAGCATCTCCGACGGTATCCTCCTCGGCGTTATCGCCTACGTTCTCTGCCACGCTGTCGCCGGCAAGTTCAAGGAAATCTCCGTTACCATGTGGATACTCGCAGCGCTGTTCATCTGCAAGTATATCTTTATCTAGCCGGATCTGCGGCATACTTTCTTCGGCGGGGACCTTTTGGCCCCCGCCTTTTTTTCACTGAAGTGCTCGTACCCTGTTATTTCTCGGCAGGTTACGTGATTATTTGCATTTCTCTCGCTTTGCTCGTAACTTTGCAGATATGAAGTTCGACCTCCAATCGATGTACAAGCCCTCCGGGGACCAGCCGGAAGCCATTGAACAGCTCTCCCAGGCTCTCAAAAAGGGAGTGCACGACGTGTGCCTTCTTGGCGTTACAGGTTCCGGGAAAACCTTCACCATGGCCAATGTCATCGCAAAGCTTCAGAGGCCGGCTCTCATACTTAGTCACAACAAGACCCTGGCTGCCCAGCTCTATGGCGAATTCAAGTCCTTCTTTCCATACAATGCGGTGGAGTATTTCGTAAGTTATTACGACTATTATCAGCCGGAGGCGTACATCCCCACCACCGACACTTATATCGAGAAAGACCTCTCCATCAACGACCAAATAGAAAAACTCCGTCTCAGCGCAGCCAGCGCCCTTATGTCCGGTCGCAGGGACGTCATCGTAATCTCCTCGGTATCATGCCTTTACGGTATCGGCAATCCGGAAGACTGGAAGGCGCAAACCATCACTGTTCGCCGCGGACAGAAGCTCTCGCAGACCAGTTTCCTGTACAGTCTGGTGGAATCCCTCTATTCCCGCAACGAAGTGGATTTCCAGAGAGGAACGTTCCGGGTGCGGGGCGACACGGTGGACGTTTTTCTCGGCGGCTCGGATGAGGCCGTCCGCATAGAATTTTTCGGAAACGAGGTGGACGCTGTGTCCCTGATAGAGCCCCTCAGCGGTCGCAAGATGGAATCGCTCGAGTACGTCGACATCTATCCGGCCAACAATTTCGTAACCACGAGGGAGCGCTCCATCGCCGCGGTCTCCCATATCCAGGACGACCTGAAGGCCCAGATCGACTTCTTCGAAAGCATAGGCAAACCCCTGGAAGCCAAGCGTTTGCAGCAGCGGGTAGAGAACGACCTGGAGATGATAAAGGAGATGGGCTACTGCCCCGGGATAGAGAACTATTCGCGCTATCTCGACGGTCGCGAACCCGGCCAGCGGCCATTCTGCCTGTTGGACTACTTCCCGAAAGACTTCATCACTTTCATCGACGAGAGCCACGTCACGCTGCCTCAGATCCATGCCATGTACGGGGGCGACCATTCCCGCAAGAGCGTACTCATAGAATACGGCTTCCGTCTTCCGGCGGCGGCCGACAACAGGCCCCTCACATTTGACGAATTCGAAGCTCTCACAGGGCAGAAGGTCTATGTTTCCGCCACTCCGGCAGACTATGAGCTAGAGAAATCGGAAGGCCTTGTGGTAGAACAGGTTGTGCGACCTACCGGTCTGCTGGATCCGCCCATTGAGGTCCGTCCCGTAGAGCATCAGGTAGACGATCTGGTGGAGGAAATACGCAAGCGCGCTGAGAAAGACGAACGCGTGCTGGTCACCACCCTCACGAAGAGGATGGCGGAAGAGCTCGACGAATATCTGCGCCGCATCGGCATACGCGTCCGCTACATCCATTCCGACGTGGACACCGCCGAGAGGGTGGAAATAATTGAAGATTTCAAGAACGGCCTGTTCGACGTTCTGGTGGGAGTGAACCTGCTCCGAGAGGGGCTCGACCTGCCCACGGTATCGCTCGTTGCAATCCTGGATGCCGACAAGGAAGGCTTCCTGCGCACGGCCCGTGCCCTCACCCAGACCGCCGGCCGTGCCGCCCGCAACATAAACGGGCTGGTTATAATGTATGCCGACGTCATCACTCCGTCCATGGAGTTCACCATTCGTGAGACCAACAGGAGGCGCGAGAAACAGATGGCCTACAACAAACTGCATCACATTACTCCGCGCCAGGTGGAGACTCACGGCAATGAACTGGCAACGGAACTCACTTCCAAGAGGATGAATCCGCGCATAGCGAACGGTACCACCGGCCGCGTGAGCGCGCCCAATTCATACGACGATCCCACCTACATCCCCAATCCTTCGGATCTGGGACGTGGCAGTGTGAGCGTGGGTTTCGGACACGACTCGAAGCGCGACCAGGGCGCGGCGTTCTCCGAAGGCCGTGTCCAGGCCGACCTGGCGGCCGTGCTGCAGGATCCGGTGATCCGCAGCATGTCGCGCGAGCAGGTGGAAAAGCTCATCGAGGAGGACCGCGCCCGCATGAAGCACTCGGCCGAGACACTCGACTTCACCCAGGCCGCCCGCTATCGCGACGAGATGTGGGCTCTGCAGGAGTATCTCAAGGTCTGGAAAGACCGGTAATTTTTACTATTTTTGTTCCCGGTATGGAAGAAGTAGTTCAGAAAGCGAGGGAACTTGCTGCAAAGGTCCTGCAGGGAGAGTTGCGCTACGACGGCTCACCTTTCCTGGAGCATGCCGACAGGGTGGCGGCCATCGTGAGCGACGAACTCGGTCTGCCGGCGGAATGCGTGGCGGCGGTGTATCTTCACGAAGCCAGCCGCACCCATTCCGAAATCGACCTGAAGTCCTTCCCGAAAGACGTCGCCCTAATGGCTGACGGCCTGAACCGCATCTCCACCATCCGGCCCAAGGACACACGCCTGGAGGCGGAGAACTACAAGAAACTGATAGTCCAGTACTCCCCCGATCCCCGGGTGGCAGTCATCAAGATAGCGGACCGTCTGGAAGTGATGCGCAGCCTGGCCATCTTCCCCAAGGCCCGGCGCGAGCAGAAGATCCTCGAGACTCTGATGCTCTACATCCCGCTGGCGCACCAGCTTGGCCTGTACAACGTGAAACGGGAGATGGAAGACATCTACTTCCGCTATGCCGAGCCCGAGCAGTACCGCTTCATCACCAACAAGCTCAAGGCAACAGAACGCGACCGCGAAAGGCTGATGAGCGAGTTCATCCGCCCGCTCCAGCAGAAGCTCTCCGATGCAGGGATCCAGTATAAACTGAAAATACGCACCAAGACCGCCTACTCCATCCATCGCAAGATGCAGGTGCAGAACGTGCCGTTCGAGGGCGTGTACGACGTTTTCGCCATCCGCTTCATCATCGACTGCGAGCCCGACCCGGTACTGGAGAAAGACCTCTGCTGGAAGGTTTACAGCTACGTTACCGAAGAATATGAGCCCGACACCAGCCGGCTTCGCGACTGGCTCACCACCCCGCGTCCGAACGGCTACGAGAGCCTCCATATCACCGTAAAGAACGCCCGCGGAGCCTATCTGGAGGTGCAGATCCGAACCAAGCGCATGGACTACGAGGCCGAGAACGGCAACGCCGCCCACTGGGCCTACAAGGGAGTTCAGCACGAGGCAAACCTCGACCGTTGGCTCTCCAGCGTGCGTTACGCCCTGGAGCATCCGGCCGACGTCAAGGCGGAAGACCTCCCGCAGCCTCCGAAGAGCGAAATCTTCGTCTTCACTCCAACGGGCGAACTCCGCATCCTGAGCGAAGGCGCTTCGGTGCTCGACTTCGCGTTCAACATCCACACGAACATCGGCATCCACTGCATAGGCGGCAAGATTAACGGCCGCGGCGTCTCCATAAAGGAAAAACTCAAGACCGGCGACGTGGTGGAGATCACCACCGGCAAGAACCAGCACCCCACCAGGCAGTGGCTCGACTGGGTGGTGTCTTCCAAGGCCCGCACCAAAATCAAGCAGGAACTCGACGCCGAAGAGCGCAAGCTGGCAGCTCTCGGCCGCGAACTTCTGGAGAGACGTCTGAAAAACTGGAAGCTCGAATGGCCGGACGAGATGCAGACCGAGTTCATGAAGAGCCACAAGTACTCGGCTGTCATCGCAATGTTCGCCGACATCGGCCGGGAAGTGCTGGACGTCAACGAGATAAAGGCCTTCATCCTCCGGAAAAGAGAAGGCACGTCAGCTATCCAGCAGCCTGCGGCGACCGCCACCGAAGCTCCTGTCGGCAAGTTCAGCTACAGCCCCGGGGGCGACGAGATCCTGGTGCTCAACGCCAAGAACGTTCGCGGCATGGACTATAAACTCTCGAAGTGCTGCAATCCGGTCTTCGGAGACGACGTCTTCGGCTTCGTCACCCGCACCGAAGGCATCAAGATCCACCGCATCTCATGTCCAAACGCAGCCCGTCTGTTCGAGAAGTATCCGTATCGCATCCAGAAGGTCATCTGGCAGGAAACGGCCTCCAGCGGCGATTTCCAGGCAACGCTCAGCATCACCGCGGAACACGACCAGGCTATCCTCGCCTCGATAATGGAGGTCATCGGCGCCTTCAAGGTCTCGCTGCGCTCATTCAACGTATCGGAGAACGGCCGCGACGGCACCAACGAGATCACGGTCCGCATGCTCGTCCCCTCCAACCTCGAGCTGGACAAGGTGGTATCGCAGATTTCCGCGCTCAAGCGGGTAATTAAGGTGAAGAGGGTCTAGCGCTTACGCGCATCCAGCGCCCTCTGGTATTCGCGGGCGTTGGCGGAGTGCTCGGAGAAGCTGCGGGCGAAGCGGTGAGTGCCGTCGAACGAGGGCGAAGCGCAGAAATAGAGGTAGCCCTCGGAAGTGGAAGGATTCAGCACGGCATCGAGATATGCCTTGTCAGGCACGGCAATCGGTCCCGGAGGCAGACCGTCGTGGGTGTAGGTATTGTACGGAGAGTCCACTTTCAAATCAGCGTTCAGAATCCTGTTCTTCTTGTAATCGAACACGAAAGCCACCGTCGGGCAGCTCTGTAGGCGCATCCCGCGGCGAAGGCGGTTCACGTACACGCCGGCCAGCTTTGCGTAGTCGGGCTGATAGTTGCTCTCCCCCTTAACGATGGAAGCAAGTATGGAAACGTCCATGCGGGACAGCCCGAGCCTGCGGGCCTTGGCGTCGCGCTCCGGAGTCCAGAAGGCATCGTACGCGGCCTTCTGCATGTCGAGAATGTCCTCCATCGATGCCGTCCAATATAGTTTATAGGTATCCGGAACGAAGAGGGCGAAAACGGTGGAAGGAGTGAAGCCGTAGCGGGCCAGAAGGGCCTTGTCGTTAAGAGCCGCGGCTACGGAAGACGAATCCAGCAGCATCTGCGAAGAGATCTTGCGGGCGATTTCGCCTTTGAGCCGGAGCGAGCCGGCGAGGGTGAGGTTCACGGGGGTCTGCCAGCCGTTATTGAGGCTGCGGGCAATGAAGGCGCTGCTCGCGCTGCGGCCGAAACTGTAGTGCCCCGGCTTGAGGTAATCGGCCACCTTCTTCGAACGGAAGACACGCTCCAGGCTGGCCGGACGGCGCATCTGTGGCTTCAGCTGCGCGAGTATACCGGCAGCGGTGCTTCCCGGATAGACGTAGAGGTCCACCTCCGCCGAAGGATTGCCGGCACGGTTGTCACCCCACCAGCCGACGGCGAAAACGCCTGCCAGTATGGCAAGTGCCGACAGAATCATCAGCGCGCCGCTGTATTTCTTTTTCTGCTTTTTCATTTAACCTTCCTCAAAATGACGCGGTCCCCTTCCTGAGGCGTCCAGCCTTCGGGCAGACCGTTAAGTTTGACTACTGATGCCTGCCGCACAGCAAAGCGCTGGCATACGTCACGCAGGCACTCCCCTTCCGAGAACACATACATCTCCATTCCCGGTGCGGACTGGCGTTTCTTCCGTTGAAGATAGACCACCGTCCCGCGATGGAGAGGCTCCGGTGCGGAGAGATCGTTGAACGCAAGCAGTTCTTTCAGGAACAGATTGTATGTCTGGGCTATGCTCTCCCAGGTCTCTCCCGGCTGGGAATAAACGAAACGCACTCCGTTGCGCTTGTAAAGCGGCCTGTTCAGACTGTAGGTGTAACGTTCGCCGGAAGCGGTGACCTTGGTTACCGTCTGTTTTTCCAGCACCAGCGGAGCAGTCGGGACCGCAACAGCCTGCCCGGCAGAACCGGTGTCGAAACGGTAGAGTTTATACTGCTCGATGATCTTTATAAGCTTTGTAGCGTATGCCGGATCGGTGGCATAGCCGGCCTTCTTGAGCCCGTGCGCCCATCCCTTATAGTCCGTGGGATCCAGCTCGAAAAGAGGCTTGTAGCGGTCCCAGTAACGAAGGAAGTCGGAATGGTCGCGGAACGACTCCTCGGCGCTACGGTATACCCGGAAGCACTCGTGCGGGGCGTCGTCATCGTAATACATCTTCTTTCCCTTCCAATCGCGATGGCATTTGATGCCGAAATGATTGTTGCCGTCGGTAGCCATGGAAGAGAGGCCATAACGGCTTTCCAGCATGCCCTGAGCCAGGGTGATGCTGGCCGGAATGCCGCTACGCTGCATTTCACTTATCGCGATGGAGGAATACTTTGCGATATAACGGTCCTGCGCCGTATCCCCTTCCGCGGCTGCGAAAAGGCCGGCAAGACCGAGCAAAAGAATCAGTATCCGGTTTTTCATCATCGGGTAATTTCAAAAATGTCTCCGTCGTTGGCAGCGGTAGTCGCCTCAAAAATCGTACGACTTTCCTGCTCGAATACAGAAATATCCTTCACACGGGAAGAATAATGCCCTATGAGAAGCCGTCCGACCCCCGCCTTGAGCGCACAGGATGCCGCATCCAGTGTTGTGGAATGCAGATACTGACGCGCCTTGTCGGCATACTGCTGGGGATAGGTGGCCTCGTGATAGAGGATATCCACTCCAGCCACCCAAGCGGCCAGCTCCGGGAAGGGAGCGGTATCGGAGCAATAGGCGTAGGAGCGGGGCTTCCAGGGCTGTTGCCTCAGGCCCACGACTTCTTCTATGCGATAGCCATAGCACGGCATTCCGTGATTGAGCGGGAAGGCCGACACGCGGATATCGCCGTCTTCATATACCAGCTCCGGTTCCTTCGGGGAGATAGCCTTGAATTCGACGGGATAGCTGTCGTCGGCGCCGAAGGCCGACTTGTAGAAATCCAGCACCGGACGGAGATTCTCCGGCCCCACGATGGTCAGCGGCTCGGTGCGATGATAGAGCGACATGGTGCTCAGCAGGCCGTAGAGCCCAAAGATATGATCCCCGTGCGTATGGGAAATGAAGATTGCCTGAATCTTCACAAAGGAGAGATGCTCCTGGCGGATACGTTGCTGGGTCCCTTCCCCACAGTCCAGAAGGTACAAGCGCCCGCGCACTGAAAGTGCCTGGGCGCTTGGATTTCTGTCGGAGAAGGGCACGGCCGAAGCCGTACCCAACATTGTTACCGAGATCGGAGACATTACTTCTCCTCTGCCTCGAGCTTGTCCTTGAGGGCCGCGAGGGCGTCGATGTCGCCGAGGGTGGTCTTCTCGATGTTCGAGTTGACCTTCTTGACGGCCTTCTTGGTGGTTTCAGCTTCGGCTGCCACGGCCTTCTCCTTTACCTCCTGATAAGTGCGGAGGTGGCTGAGAAGGATGCGGCGGGTGCTGCGACGGAGCTCGATGACCTTGAAGGCGAGCTTTTCGCCGACAACTGCCTGCTTGCCGTCTTCCTTGACGAGCTCGCGGGTGAATGCGAAGCCGGGAACCTCGCTGCCGAGGTCGATGTTGGCGCCCTTGTCGGTGGTGGAGACTATTGTGCCTTCCACGGTGCTGCCGACCGGGAACTGAGCCTCAACTGCATCCCACGGGTTGGGAGTGAGCTGCTTGTGGCCAAGGCTGAGCTTGTGGCCCGCCTCGTCGAGGTCGAGGATCTGGACGTCGATGACGTCGCCGGGAGCCACAACCTCCGACGGATGCTTGATCTTGTTCCAGCTGAGGTCGCTGATGTGAACGAGACCTTCCACGCCGTCTTCCAGTTCTGCGAATACGCCGAAGTTGGTGATGTTGCGCACGGTGGCCTTGTGGGCGCTGCCGACGGGATAGCGGGCGGCGATGTTCTCCCACGGGTTGGCCATGAGCTGCTTGAGACCGAGGCTCATCTTGCGGGCCTCACGGTCGATGCTGAGGATCTGGGCTTCGACTTCGTCGCCGACCTTGAGGAATTCCTGTGCGCTGTGAAGCCTGGGGCTCCAGGACATTTCACTCACGTGCACGAGACCTTCCACGCCGGGTTCGATTTCGATGAATGCGCCGTAGTCGGCAATGAGGATGACCTTACCCTTCACCTTGTCGCCAGCCTTGAGGTTGGGATCAAGAGCGTCCCACGGATGCGGGGCGAGCTGTTTGAGACCGAGGGCGATGCGCTTCTGCTCGGAGTTGAAGTCGAGCACGACCACCTTGATCTTCTCGTCCAGGGAGACGATTTCCTCCGGGTGACCTACGCGGCCCCAGGAGAGGTCGGTGATATGGATGAGACCGTCCACGCCGCCGAGGTCCACGAACACGCCGTAACCGGTGATGTTCTTGACCACGCCTTCGAGAACCTGGCCCTTCTCCAGCTTGGAAATGAGTTCCGAGCGCTTGGCTTCCTGTTCGGCCTCGAGGAGAGCCTTGTGGGAAACCACCACGTTGCGGAATTCCTGATTTATCTTGACGATCTTGAAATCAATGGTCTGACCGACGAACTGGTCGTAGTCACGGATGGGCTTGATGTCGATCTGGCTGCCGGGGAGGAATGCCTCGATGCCGAACACGTCCACGATCATGCCGCCCTTGGTGCGGGTCTTGACAAAACCCTTTACGATTTCGTCCTTGTCGTAGGCCTCGTTGACGCGGTCCCAGCTCTTGAGGGCGCGGGCCTTGCGGTGACTGAGGACCAGCTGGCCCTTCTTGTCCTCTGCGTTTTCTACGTAGACTTCCACCTTGTCACCAACCTTGAGGTCGGGATTGTAGCGGAATTCAGTGTTGGAGATGACGCCTTCGCTCTTGCCGCCGATGGTGACGGTGATTTCGCGCTTGCCGATAGCGGTAACTTCGCCTTCGACAACCTCGCCTTCCACTACCTTGGAAAGGGTGGCGGCATAGGCCTCCTTGATTATTTCGCGGTCTTCACCGGGTACTTCCCCGCCCTCGAAAGCTTCCCAGTCGAAGTCCTTCGGGTCGATGGATGCGTTCAGACGCGCCTTTTTGATTTCTTCGTTTTCTGCCATAATTGTAAATTGAAAAACAAACTAGTAGTTAAACATTATTTATTGTGCTCCGCGGGCATGCCCGCGCGTAAAAGCCTGCAAAGTTAGGAATAATTTCTATATTTGCAACTGATTTTTATTGAGAACATGATACTTGCATTTCTTCCTCAGGCTACTGCCGAGATACTCGAGATAATAGCCACGGTTACTTTCATAATCTATCTGGTCCTCCAGGTATACCACAGCCGTTACATGTGGCTGCTGTATATCCCCAGCTGCGTTTGCGCCGCGCTCAATTTCTTCAACAGCGCCACCTGGGCGTTCGCGGCCCTCAACATCTACTACGTGGTCATGGGAGTAGTCGGGATAGTCCGCTGGAAAAGGGACAGGGAAAAATACGAAGGTCACGGGAAGGCTTTCCTGCTTCACAGGCTCCCCCTCAAGGTGGTCATCATCAGCGCTGCCGCAGCCGTCGTGCTCTGCCCGGCCCTCTATTTTCTCCTTAGGGTACTTGCCGATCCGAACCCCTTCCTGGACGCCATTACCACTACTCTGAGCATCATTGGAACCGTCTGGCTCACCAGATCCTACATCCAGCAGTGGTGGATATGGATCGTGGCGGACATCTTCGCCATATGGATGAACGTGAACCTCGGCAACACCTGGTTTGTGATCCAGTTCTGCTTCTGCATAGCCTCCAGTTTCCTGGGACTCTACAACTGGAACCGCAGGGCCCAGTACGTAGACTAGCGGAAAAGATTCCAGAAAGCAATAAACAGCAGCACCGCGCCGCCGAGTATTTCGGCCCCGCGGCCAAGCCATTTGCCCAGGCGCGAACCGCCTGATATTCCGAGGATTACGCTGAATGCGGTGATAAGGAAGACCGCAATGAACAAGGGCAGGAACTCCAGCCAACTGACTCCGCTGACCCCTTGAGCCGCACCTACCGCCGCGGCGTCTATGCTGGTGGCTATCCCTCCCAGAACGACATTCCTGAAAGAATTCAGCTCCAGGATCTCTTCCTTGCCCAAAACGGCGCTCACCAGCATGGAAACGCCCACGTAAAGCAGCAGCAGGAAGGCCACTATCTTCACGGCTTTTCCAAGGAGTCCCACGAACAGTTCACCGAAGGCCCACCCTGCCAGCAGCAGTCCGCTCTGAATTACGGCGAACGAGAGGGCGATAAGCGCCACTTTCTTCCAACCGGGATTACGGAGTTTAACGCTGGAACAAAGGCTGACCGCGAAGCAGTCGGCACAGAGACTGGCGGCAAGAAGGATTGATTCCCAGATGCTCATGCCTTGAAAGGTTGACGACCCGCAAGCGAACGCCCGAGGGTGAGTGAATCGGCGTATTCCAGGTCGTCCCCGAAGCCCAGACCGCGGGCGAGCGTGGTAACCCTGGGGCCGAAGGCCTCTATCTGCCGGTAGATGTAGAACGATGTGGTCTCCCCTTCCACGTCGCCGCTGAGAGCCAGAATCACCTCCACCGCTCCAGACGCCTCCTTCACCCTTTCCACCAGACGGTCGATGGTTAGGTCGGACGGCCCCACGCCATCGATCGGGGAGATGATGCCGCCGAGAACGTGATAGACGCCCCCGTACTGACCGGTAGCCTCGATGCTCAGGACGTCGCGGACGCTCTCCACCACGCAGATGGTCGAATGGTCGCGAGTGCTGTCGGCACAGATGCCGCAGAGTTCCCCGTCGCAGACCATGCCGCAGTTTTCGCAGTAGTGTATGTCATCGGCCAGGGCGGCTATCGCGGCTGCGAAATGCCTCACGTTCTCCTTTGGCTGCCTGAGCAGATGGAGCGCCAGACGGAGCGAACTGCGGGAGCCCACTCCCGGAAGGGAGCCAATGGCCTCCACCGCATCCTGCAAAGTCTTTGAGGGATAATCGTTCATAAACCATGCAAAGTTACTTAAATTACACGAAGGGTGGCGATTTTCCGGAAATTATTTTTACTTTTGCGGGCTGACTTCTCCGTGACGTCAGCTAACCCGTAATATTAACCCCTTCCGACGCACAGGTGTGCCGGGACAAAAACAGGAAGCGGAATGATCAGCATTTTCTACAGGCAAGGAGCTGAAATCATTGTAAGCCAACACGAAACGGAGTTTGCTAAGCTTAGCAAAAGCAGTGTACTTTGGATAGACCTCCTCTCCCCCACCGGGGACGAGAAGCGTGCCACCGAAGAGTTTCTCGGAACCGAAATCCAGAGCCGCGCCACGGCCGAGGAAATCGAAAGCTCTTCGCGTTTCTTCGAAAACGAAACCGCCATCTTCGCCAACACCAACTTCCTCTCCCCCTCGGGAGACGAGATGTCCGAGGATCCGGTATCGTTCACCCTTGCGGACAGTACGCTCGCAACCCTCAGGGACATACCCCTCCGCAGCTTCGACCAGTTGCAGAGACGCATCCAGGCAAGGCCGGCCCAATACGAGAACGGCTGGTGGGTCTTCGCATCCATACTCGACCAGAGGGTGGACCTCGATGCAGATATCATCGAGCTAATGAGCAAGGAGACCTCGCAGTTCAGCCGCAGAATCAATCAGAAAGAGGACATCAACGAGGACTTCCTCCTGGATATCAACCAGTTACAGGAAAACGCCATGATGGTTCGCGAGAACATCGTGGATAAACAGCGCCTCATCACGAATATCCTCAAGAGCGACCGTTATCCCGACAAGCTGGAGGCTAAGCTCAATGTAATACAGCAGGATATCTCGTCCCTTATCAACCACACCAACTTCAACTTCGAGAGGTTGGAGTACATGCAGGATACCGTGGTCGGTCTTATCAACCTGGAGCAGAACAACATAATGAAGGTCTTCACCCTCATCAGCGTGCTGCTCATGCCCGCCACTCTCATCGCCAGCTTCTACGGCATGAACGTCGAGCTGCCCTTTGCCAGCTTCAAGCTCGCGTGGGTGGGAATCCTTGCGCTGATGGTGATTATCCTCCTTGTGGTCATCTTCATCTTCCGCCACAAGAAGTTCTTCTAGGCCTACATCAGCCAACCGGACATATCCTTTCCATCGGCTTTTCCGAGGCGGATTTCCGTCGAGGAGATGTCCACGTTTGGGGCTTTGAAAAGATGGATGCGGTAGGCGGGGTTTTCCTTTAGAAGACGGGCTTTCGCGTGGCCGCGATGGTAGCCTTTTCTCGGGAAGACGCCGACGCCGTAGTCCAGAAGGATGCGTTCGTGGTAGCGCCACCCTCCGAAGTGCTCCAGATTGTCCGCTCCGATGATGAGGGTGAAGCGGTTCTGCGGTTCCGCCGCCTGAAGGGCGTCCAGAGTGTTGATGGTGTACTGGGGCGACGGCATGTTCAGCTCTATGTCGAGCACCCGCACCTTGAGGTCGGGATGGCGCCGAACCGCCGCAACGGCCGCTTCATAACGCTGCCGGCCTGTGGGGTTGCTGTGCTTTTCCTTGAAGGGATTCTGGGGCGTAACCACCAGATACACAATATCGAAGCCTCCTTCCGCCGTAAGGTAGCGGATGATTGCTTCATGACCTTTGTGCAGTGGATTGAAGCTCCCGGAATAGACGGCGACGTTCATTTCTTTGAAAGGAATCCGTCCACCAGTTTTTCCGCTTCGGCGAAGGCTTTCTCCAGATCGTCGTTCACCAGAACGGCGTCGAACTTCGGAGCGTAGGTCATTTCTTCCGCCGCCTTTGCGACGCGCTTTTCGATATCTTCCGCGGAGTCCGTGGCGCGGCTTACCAGACGCTGCCGGAGTTCTTCTATGGAAGGAGCCTGGATGAACACCGACAGGGCGGCATCGCCAAAATATTTCTTGAGGTTCACGCCACCTTTCACGTCCACGTCGAAGATAACCACGTGACCCGCGTCCCAGATGCGCTGGATCTCACTTTTGAGGGTGCCGTAGAAGCGCCCGGGATACACCTCTTCGTATTCCACGAAGCCGTCGGCCGCGATGCGGCTGCGGAAATCCTCTTCAGAAAGGAAGTAATAATCCACGCCGTGGACCTCGGTTCCACGAAGCGGACGGGACGTAGCCGAGACCGAAAACTCCATCTCGGGATGCAGATCCAGGATATGGTGCACTATGGTGCTTTTTCCGGACCCCGAAGGGGCAGAAAAAATGAGGGCTTTGTTATTCATTTCTCCGCAAAAATAGTTAAATTTGTGGACGTATTAACAGCTATTATTTCTTATTCAATATTAATTATGATCAATTACAAAGATTTGGGCCTTGTGAACACCCGCGAGATGTTCGCGAAGGCAGTTAAGGGTGGATACGCCATCCCTGCATTCAATTTCAACAATATGGAGCAGCTCCAGGCCATTATCATGGCAGCTGCCGAGACCAAGTCTCCCGTCATCCTTCAGGTTTCCAAGGGCGCCCGCAACTATGCGAACCAGACCCTTCTCCGCTACATGGCGGAAGGTGCTGTGGCATATGCCAAGGAACTCGGCTGGGAAAAGCCCCAGATCTGCCTCCACCTGGACCACGGCGACAGCTTCGAGCTCTGCAAGAGCTGCGTAGACATGGGCTTCAGCTCGGTCATGATCGACGCCTCTTCCCTCCCCTACGAAGAGAACATCGCCCTCACCAAGAAGGTGGTTGACTACGCACATCAGTTCGATGTCACCGTAGAGGCCGAACTCGGCGTTCTCGCCGGCGTTGAAGACGAAGTGTCCGCCGCCGAATCCCACTACACCAAGCCCGAAGAGGTGATTGACTTCGCAACCCGCACCGGCTGCGACTCCCTCGCCATCTCCATTGGCACCAGCCACGGCGCCTACAAGTTCACTCCCGAACAGTGCACCCGCGACCCCAAGACCGGCAAGCTCATTCCCCCGCCGCTCGCATTCAACGTCCTTCATGAAATCGAGAAGAAGCTCCCCGGCTTCCCCATCGTCCTTCACGGTTCCTCCAGCGTTCCGCAGGAATATGTGGACATCATCAACGAGTTCGGCGGCAAGCTGCCCGATGCAGTAGGTATCCCCGAAGAGCAGCTCCGCGAGGCCTCCAAGAGCGCAGTCTGTAAGATCAACATCGACTCCGACAGCCGTCTTGCCATGACCGCCGCCATCCGCAAGGTCTTCCACGACAAGCCCGGTGAGTTCGACCCGCGCAAGTACCTCGGCCCCGCCCGCGACGAGATGAAAAAACTCTACATGCACAAGATCGTGAACGTTCTCGGTTCCGACGGAAAGGCTTAAACCATGTCAGAACAGAAATTCAGGATTGAAAGTGACCTCCTCGGTGAACTCCAGGTTCCCGAGGAGGCCTATTATGGGGTGCAGACTCAGCGTGCAATCAACAATTACCGCATCTCCACCACCCATATGTGCGACTATCCGGAGTACATCATAGCAATGGCGTACGTCAAGATGGCCGCAGCAGAGGCAAACGCCCGTCTGGGCGTCCTGGACCGCAAGATCGCAGATGCGATAGTTGCAGCCTGCAAGGAAATCGTGGACGGCAAATTCCACGACCAGTTCCCTGTGGACATGGTCCAGGGAGGTGCCGGCACTTCGGTGAACATGAACGCCAACGAGGTCATCGCCAACCGCGCTCTCGAGCTCATGGGGCACAAGAAGGGAGAATACCAGTATTGCTCCCCCAACGACCATGTGAACTGCGCGCAGAGCACCAACGACGCCTATCCCACCGCCTTCCGCTATACCTTCGTCCGGATGAACAAAAAGCTGGTGGTGGCGCTCCAGGCCCTCATCGCCTCCTTCCGCTCAAAGGGCGAGGAATTCAAGGATGTCATCAAGATGGGCCGCACCCAGCTTCAGGACGCCGTTCCCATGACCTCCGGACAGGAATTCAACGCCTTCGCCAACAACCTTGAAGAAGAACTTGCGAACCTCGAGCGCAACGTTGTGCTGCTCAAGGAGATCAACATGGGCGGCACCGCCATCGGCACCGGCCTCAATGCGGTTCCCGGCTTCGCTGAGCTCTGCACCGAGCTCATGAGCGAGTTCACCGGCGACAAGTTCGAGAAGGCTCCAGACCTGGTGGAGGCAACCCCCGACACCGGTGCGTACGTGAGCTATTCGGCAGCCCTCAAACGTCTTGCCATCAAGCTTTCCAAGATCTGCAACGACCTCCGCCTCATGGCCTCCGGTCCGCGCTGCGGCCTGCACGAGATCAACCTGCCTCCCATGGCTCCCGGTTCCTCCATCATGCCCGGCAAGGTGAATCCGGTTATCCCCGAAGTCACCAACCAGGTATGCTTCAAGGTCATAGGCAACGACACCACCGTGGCTTTTGCCGCGGAAGCCGGTCAGCTTCAGCTGAACGTCATGGAGCCCGTCATCGCGGAGAGCATCCTTGAGAGCCAGACCTGGCTGACCAACGTGATGGACACCCTCCGCACCAAGTGCATCGACGGTATCACCGTCAATGCGGACCACCTTTACAAGATGGTCAAGCACTCCATCGGCATAGTCACCGCCCTCAACCCCTACATCGGCTACAAGGCCTCCACAAAGGTAGCCAAGGAAGCTCTGGAGACGGGAGTGGGCGTCTACGACCTCGTGCTCCACTACGGTCTTATGTCCAAGGAAAAGCTCGACGAGGCCCTGGATCCCAAGGCCATGACGAGTTCTCACGAATTCCTGAAATAGTTCCTTCTAAAAGGAATGCAGATAGCATCTCGCCTCTTGCCACTTGCGGGAGGCGAGATTCTTTTTGCTTATCAGAAAGTTCAGCATTCCGGAATCGAAAAACCGCAGGCCCCAGCCATCGTTCTCGTCTATCTGCAGCAGCGAAACCATGCCCGGCATAGCCTCACGGACTTCTTCGAAATAAGGTTTGCCGAGAAGACGGGTATAGCTTTCTTCTCCTCCGAACAGGATCTCCTCCGCCGGAAGGCAGGCCGGAGTGCCGTCTTCATAGACTATGCTGTGGGTGTGAAGATTGTCGCAGGAGGGTGAATACAACACTTTGAAATGCTGCGTGTTCCACTCCCCCATCCCGGGAGCCACATCGGCATCGAGGTTACCCAGGAAATAATCCAGGGCGGCGAAGAAATAGAGCATCCCTTCGTGAGGCAGCAGGCCTTCCGGGTCGTGTTCGGAGAGGTCAGCGCAACGGATCTGGCAGATGAAGGTGAGCGGGTCGAGGTACATCTCACCGTCCACATTCACCGGCACCTCCGGATACTCGAGTTCTTCCGGCATATCCGGGAAACCCCACCACTTGCTGCGCCCGAAGAGTTCGGAATCCGTTTTTGCGAAGGAGAGCGAAATCATCTTCCCGATACTATAAATCCAAGCTCAGAAGAGACCTTTCAAGCGAATCGTATTTGCGAAGGCCCTCTTTGGACACGGAAAAGCCTTTTGACAGGAAGTTGTTCAGGCTGAAACTGTTCCCGGGCGAAACCGTCGCCAGGATCAGCTTGCGTCCGGAACTCCTTGCCAGTGATACGGCACAGTCGGTAAGATGCTTCTGAATGCCGAATCCTCTCCACTTCGGATCTGTCACCACCACATCGAAGGTAAGCACGTCGCCAGGCTGCTCCCCGGCATCCGAAGCAAGGTTCCGTGAAGATACCCTGCCGTTCACAAGCACGGCGAACCCTGCAAGGCTGCCATCAGGAGCGAAAACGCCAAGGACGGTATCCATATAGATACTCTCGATGAGCTCTGCCCTGCTGAGCGGATAGAAAAGGCTCTTGTCCGCAATCTGCTCGCATGCCCGGGCCTGAAGATTCAGGACGGGCGACACGGAATCAAAGCCGAGGGTGCGTATCCCGAAAACAGTCGATTTCTCTTCAAAACTACCGACCTCGGCCTCGGGCACCCTGGCGGCATCGTTCATATACAGCCTTCCTGACAGATACTCTTCGCTAAAGGCGTTCTCCGCTTTCGGAATGGGTGAGCCTGTCTTGCGACGGTGACGTATCCATGCCTCGTACAGCCTGAATATTTCATTGTACGAAGAAGAAGTCGGAAGCAGATGGTGCTCCTGAACGTAGCAGTCGTTGGTGAAGATGAAAAAGCGGTATCCGAAAAGATCGTCCAGGTCTTCGATACGGGCAATCTTGTGACTGTAAAGCAGATAGAGATTTTCGAAGAATGTGCAATAGCAGGCGATGTCTGTATCTTCTATACCGTCCCACACGCCTGGAGCACCCTGCGGACGTTCAAGGGCCTGATACACCTTCATCAAATGCTCATTGTCGTGGAAATAATTGTTCTGGTCGATAAGCATCTGGCAGCAGGTGACTTCCTGCGAATTCTTTATTTCCACGGGAATGAAAATCGTTCCTACCAGAGTTGCGGCAAGGGCGAAAACGCCCACTGCCGCCTCATCTCCGAGATGAAACACACCCACCAGAAGGAAGCAGACCACTATCGTAAGGATGGTCGCCACCACTATTATGGTCCTTTTCCCCGCAGGGCTGATTTGTACCTGTGATTTCACTGCTTAAATCTTAAAAGATAAAATGCCAGAGTTTGACGAGCAGGCCCCATATCCATTTCAGGAGCATGAAGCCCAGCATTATGGCGTAGACAAGCGCGATGAAGGCGATCTTGAGCACCTGCAGTCCCAGCCAGAACACCCCGGAGGTAAGGACCGAGAGGCCGAGATAGTTGAGGCCAAGCATCACGGCAAGTATACCTGCCGCTATGAGGATATAGAGCCCCATGCCTGTAAATACATAACCAAACACGGTCAGATGCCGCGCCTTGCTATGGTCGGAGTTGTTCATAA
Source organism: Bacteroidales bacterium (assembly GCA_017412645.1). GTDB lineage: Bacteria > Bacteroidota > Bacteroidia > Bacteroidales > UBA932 > Cryptobacteroides. The sequence continues at coordinate 50,512 of JAFPWX010000009.1, forward strand.
TCGATTTTATGAACCAGAGCAAGCCCAGGAAAATCAGGCACTGCAAAATCGGCAAGCAACTGGACGGCCTCCACGCAGGATCGTTGACGATATGGGCGTAACGCAACACCGGATTGAGCTCGTGGTAGAAATTATAGATAAACGGAGTCCCCAAAAGAGCTACCAGCCAGAACATCAAGTCGTTACCCATATTATAGAGGGTATTGAGGTGGGTGTTCACCTTGGATTCGATACCGAACTGCTGGGTGTCGCGGCCGTAGACATTCAGCTTGTCTACCTGCTCCAGCAGCTTGCGGGCCTTGATGGTGCCCACGCCGCCGACCTTCCTGTTCGCTTCTTTCAGCCACTTATCGGCCAGTTCGGTGATGGGAGACACGCCCGCGTAGAAGCGCTCTTCACCGAGGGCTGATGTTATGCAGCCGGTGTAGGTGCGGCCCTTGTAGGTGTACTGCACATACCAGACGTCCACCCTGTAGATGTCGGCCTCCTGAAAGAGGATACGGCGACGGCTGTGAGTATCCGAAGCGTGCTGGCCGATGAAGGAGTCGAGTTGCGCGCCTATCTGGCTTTCTTCGGTGAAGACGCCCTTGCTGATGGCCGTCTGACGCTCGTGGAAGAGATGCTTACCCAGATAGTCTTTCTTCTGGTCCACGATTTCAGCAATCCTGGATACGTTGTCCGTATAGAAATAGTGCGATGATAATTTGTCGGCGAGTTCCTGGTCTATTTTGAAACAGTGTACGTTTTTGCCGTTGCCTTCGCAGATCGGACATGTGACCTTTCCGCTGCCTCGGCACGTACTGCACTGTACTGTTCCGCTGCCGCCGCAATTGCCGCAATTTACATAGTAATAGTGCGTCCTGTAGCCATAAACCGGCTCACGGTGGCCGTCGGAGTACACATTGTATCCGGTCACCTCATATCTGGATTCGCTCTTCTGTATCTGTCCGCTTCCGCCGCAGCTGCTGCAGGTGTTCCTGCCGTCGCCGCCGCAGTTGGAGCAGATCACCCTTCCGCTGCCGCTGCATCGCGTACATGTTTCCACGTGATGAGAACCAGGCACCTCGAAGGACTTGCCGTTATGCACGAACTTGTCCGTGGTGAGCAGGTTATAGCTCCACACATCCACATCGGAAGGTTTGTAGAACCTGCGGTTATAGACGTCTCCACCCCTGTACGGATACTGCTTGTCGTTGACCGGACGGGTATCATACTGGGAATGCAGATGTTCCACGTAAATGGGATCGAGGTCGTACTTCTGCAGCACTATCTCGTTTCCGTAGTCGCCGAAGGGATGGCCCTCCGAGCGCGAGGCATATTCGTTAATCAGCCTTTTTACCCTCTCCCGCGCATCATTGTCGATGGGAAGGGACTGGTGTCTTAAATACTTTTCCGACATAGCCGCTCTTATACAGGTTTAACGAAGAAAGTCTTGATTACCTTTATGGTGAAAATCACCGCAAAAGCGATCAGCACCACCAGGAAATATATGGTAAGGCCGGGGCTGTACCCATCGGCCGGGAGGGACTCGAAAGTAACCTCTACGCGCTCCATGAAATTGGCCTTATAATCGGCCAAAGCCTCGGGAGACGCCTTCGCTGCCGCTTTCTTGGCTGCGTCCTCCTTCATTTTGTCTTCCTTGCGAAGCTTTTCGGCATACTTCTCACGGGCAGCCTTCTCGGCCGACTGCGACCAACTGACCTTGAACTCCTTGAACAGTTTGCCGATGGCGATCTTCTTGAAAGGCGACGCGATCTCACGGGCTGCGGTAGCCGTAAAGATGGAATCGACTGGTATTTCCTTGCTCCTGGTCCTCAGGGCCTCCTGCTGAACCGGGTCGGTAATCTTCTCTCTCTTCTTATGCCTGGTACAGGAGGAAAAACTCATCAGTACCGTGAGAGCCAGCATGATTATTAAACCTGTCCTTTTCATAAATGATATGATGTTTACAATATTTTCGCAAGTATGACTGATGTATTGTCCACTCCCCCGCCTTCGCAGGCCATTCGGTAAAGGTCGTCGGCGCCCGCCCCTTCGGAAAGGGCTGCTTCGATCTCCTCGTCGGCCACCATGTCGGAAAGGCCGTCCGAGCATATGAGAAGCGTATCTCCGGGAAGGAGCTTTCCCTCCAGATCGTCCACCCTCAGCCGTCCGTCGCAGCCGCCGCCGAGGCAGTTCAGTAGCAGTTTGCTGGCATTCGGGTCACCAGTGATGCCACGCTCGGTATCGTCGGTAGTAAGCTGACGCAGGATACCCTCGCGGAAGCGGTAGGTGCGACTGTCGCCGGCGTTGATGAGCCAGATGCGGCCGTAGTGCCAAATAACACCGGTAAGCGTACAGCCCATGGGTTTTGCCTGCCCCTGGTCCGCCGCGGCGCGGTTCAGTTTGAATGCTATGTATTTGGTCGCTTCGCGGATGTCGTCTTCAAAGGTTTCTGGACGGATCTGATGGAATGCGAGTTGTTCCTTGATCTCATCCAGTGCGAATTCGCTCGCCTCCTCCCCTTTCTCGTGGCCGCCCATTCCATCCGCTACGAGCAGATAGAAAAAGCCGTCATCGGGAGTGTCCACGACCAGCGAGGCGGAGTCGTCCCGGAGGAACTTCCCGCTGACGCTTATCGCGTCCTCATTGCCCTCGCGGACAAGGCCTTTGTGACAGATTGCCTGGATATCGAGTTTCATTCTACTGTAAAGTCAAGGGTTGCTATGCGCACTTTGGAGCCTTTCTTCAGCGGCGTGGCGACGCCTGTTTGCAGACGAGCTCCGTCCACGAGAGTGCCGTTGGTAGAGCCTATATCGGTGATGCTCCAGTTTCCGGCGCCTCCGCTGATGGTTCCGTGACGGCCCGACACATATGGGCATGTAGAGAGTTCCGGCCAGATGCCGCCGGCCCTTCCAAACTGGCCTTCCTTCAGTTCGAGCTTCCAGCCGTTGCCCACCAGGGTATGCGCCCTGTCATTATCGGCCGATTTTGATGGTCCCCCCTCCTCCAAAGCAGGGGGGGTCTTGCATTTTTCGCCATTTTTGACGGAGCCCCCCACTGAGGAACCGGCCGCAGCGCCGTCAGAGAGCCACTTGCGTCCGGGAATCAGGTCGCTCCCGCACACGGGGCACTCGGTTCCGCGCTTCGGGCGCTTGCACTCCGGGCACCATTTGAGTTCCTTCCCGCACTGATCGCAGAATGCGCTGTCGTCGGGAATCATCTGTCTGCATTCGGGGCACTGTATCATAACACGTCCTCCATCATTATGGTTTTCTTCTCTTCGAGAGTATGAGTTTGGCCGTCTTCCGCGAGACGGGCCGCGAGGTTGCTCTTCACCTCGTCGAAGAGATTGCGGGCGTCGCGTCCGTTGCCGAACGAGCGTCCACGGTTATTGTACATCATGGTAAACTTGGCGCGGATGGCGTTCTCCGCCATCGGATCCAGGGTGTAACCGTCTCTCTTCGCATGGATCATGAATATCTGGAACAGTTCGTCCGGATTGTAATCCTCGAAGATGATTCGGTTGCGCTCAGGGAAACGGCTCTCGAAGCCACTGTTGCCGGCGATGAAGTCCTGCATCTCATAGGTATAGCCCGCCGCGATGCAGACGAATTTGCCGCGGTCGTCTTCCAGACGCTTCACCAAGGTTTCAAGCGCAGCCTTGCCGTAGCCGCCGTGGGCGCCTATGTCATCGGCCAGCTGGTAAGCCTCGTCGATGAAGAGAATTCCGCCCATGGCCGTGTCTATCACATGGGAAGTGATGGCCTCGGTGTCGCCGAGATAGCGACCGATGAGCTTGCTCTTGTCCACTTCCACCACGTTGGGAGTGGGAAGGGCGCCCATGGAATAGAGGATCTTACCCATGAGACGGGCGACCGTTGTCTTACCGGTTCCGGGATTACCGAGGAAGAGGTAATGTCCCAGCGGAATCTGCGGACGGCGGTCCTCCAGCTTTGCCGACTCAATTTCGTTGTTGATGGTATGGGCGAGTTTGGTAAGGGCCGTTTTCACTCCTGTGAGACCCACGAGCTGGTTCAGTTCCGCCAGACACTCGTCTACCGATATCTTCTCCGCTTCGTCGAAGGGAATATCCTCGGCATATGCCAGCTTTGCGGTGGCCAGGATCTCGGGCGTCCACTGGTCGTAAGGTATCTTCTGGATGCGGTTGTTGATATTGGTCTTTGTTTCCGCCACCTTCTTCATGGCCTCGCCGGCATTGCCGAACTTGTCGTCCTTCATGGCCACCATGGTGCGGAACATGTTCTGGGCCTTGGTTCGGGCGGCCTCGTCGGCAAGGGTGAAGTTGTACTTCTTGGCCTTGGCAGCACGCTCGTATATCTCGAGGAGCTCTTCAGCGGAGTAGTCGTCGATATGGATGGTGTGGGAGAAACGGCGCCTCAGACCGGGATTGGAGTTCATGAGGGTCTCCATCTCCTTGGGATAGCCGGCGCAGATCACGACGAACTTTCCGGCCTCGTTTTCCATTCGCGTCATGAGGAGCTTAATGGCATCCCTGCCCTCGGAGCTGGTGCTGCGGCCGGCTTCGTCCATCGGCTCGATGCCGTAGGCTTCGTCCAGGAAGAGCACGCCGCCCATGGCCTCGTTGATGGCGTCGTTCATGTTCTTGGATGACTCGTTCACGAACTGACTGAGGATCTGGTCGGGAACCTTCTCTGTAACGCGGTCAGTGGAGGTTACGCCCAGGGCCTTGAATATTTTGCCGAAGATACGTGCCACCGTGGTCTTACCCGTTCCGGGATTGCCGGTGAGGATGAAATTGTATTTGGTGAGTCCTTCGGCAGCTTCGCCCATTTCGATGAGCCGTTTCTGCACTGCCACCTCATTCACGATACGACGAATGGCCTCCTTCACGGACTCCATACCCACGAACTCGTCAAACTCCTTCATTATGTCGTCCACGGAGATTTCCTCGGTGGCGTCCTCGCCTACTATATCCGCATAGCTGAGCTCATTGTCAGTAGCTCCGCGAAGACGATGACGTTTGACCGCAAGATCGAAGAGATTGCGCACTTCGCCGGCATTGCCAAAAGTATCGCCTCGCTTAAGGTACATCTTGTCAAAGACCTTGGGGAGCATCTCCTCCGCCTTTGCATCGAGGGTGAACTCGGTTTCCTCGTCGTTCCGCTTCATATACATGCGGAAGAGCTGCTCAAGCTCGCGGGCGTTGTAGTCGGGGAATTCTATAGTAACATTGAGCCTTCGCGGAAGACCGGGGTTCATGCGCACGAACTCTCCCATCTCTTTGGTATAGCCGGCCATAATGCACACGAAATCTCCCTTACGGTTCTCGAGAATATTAAGGATGGTATTCACAGCATCCATGCCGAAGCTCCCCTTTTCTCCGCTGCTGCCCTTCAGGGCGTAGGCTTCGTCGATGAAGAGCACGCCGCCCATGGCCTTGTTCACATAGTTGCGCACATTGGCCTCACTGTCGCCAACGAACTGGCCTATCAGGTCCTTACCGGAAATCTCCACGAACTGACCGGTCGGCAGGGCTCCGATAGCGTTCAGAATCTCACCAAACTTGCGTGCGAAGGTGGTTTTACCCGTGCCGGGATTGCCGGTGAAAAGGTAGTGGTCCTTGAGGAGCTTGTCCTTCACGCCCTTTTCCTTACGGGTTTTTACGTTTCTCACGATGGCACGGATCTCGTCCTTCACGCTCTGAAGGCCTATGTAATTGTCGAGTTCCGCGAATATCTGTTCTTCGGTCTTGGGCACGAAACACTCGGCGGTGTCGATATCCTGCGCCTCGACCTTCTTGCTGCCGCGATATTTCGCCTTTACGTAGATGTCTTCCGCCACCTTTTCGGCAAGATGGCCGTTGGTGTGGCCCAGATCAGTCTGGCGCATGTACCAGGCGAAATGGGCGTTCAGCTTAGTCGGGAGGTCATCGGAGATTTCGGCCTTGAACTTTTCCCTGAGGATCTGAAGCGCGAGTTGCGTGAGGTCGGCTATACTGAACGCGGGAAGCTGGAATTCGAATTCGAAAAGACGGTGCACGTCCTTGTTGTTCTCGAGGAACTGTGCAATATCGTTGTGCAGACCGCAGAGCAGCACGATGGGGGCACCTTCAGTATTGCGCATGCGCCTGAAGAGCTTGTCGAGCTGATTAACATCGGATGCTTTGGTGGTAGGGAGCAGTTTCTGCGCGTTTAGGATAAGCAAGATTCCATCCTTGAGTGCGGCGATATTCTTGTCGAAATCGTTCATGAACTCTCCCCAGTCGGCGGCATCCACTTCTTTGGGGGCCTGTTTGGCAACGCCGGCAGCCAGCATCTTATCCGCTATAAGGTGGGCGATGAAATTCTTTCCTGTGCCGGAGTCGCCCAAAATGAGGCAGTCGAGCCCTATATGGGCACCGCCGTTGGCGGCACATTCCTTTGCCACCTCGAGCTTTTTGTCAAGTTCGTCCAGCATGGGGGCGATTTCGTCTTTGCCTATCAGCCCCTTTTGAGTGGACGCGGCTTCGAGAGCCCCTCCACAGAAACGGCAGTAGCGCGCCTCCTGACGGTTTTCCTTTCCGCAATTCTTACAGGTCATATTCTATTCGTTATTCTTTTTCGCCGCAGCGGCTGCAGCTTTCAACTGTTCAAGAGTTATTCCCCCTTCGGACGACTTGGACGGCTCCGCAGCCTTAGTGGGAGATTGGGAAGACGCCGGCGCGGTGGTTTTGGGAGCCGTAGTGGCCTTTGCCGGCGCCGGAGCAGCCTTCGTAGTGACCGGAGCTGCTTCCTTGGGCGCCGGAGGCGGGGTTTCTCCAGCGGCCAGTGCACGGGCCGTTTCGCTGCGGTTGATAGCCTTTATCGTCCTGTGGTCGGCTTCGCCCGTTATGTCCAGTCCGGCTTTGAGCTGGAAGGCCGACACCGCCTTGGCGGTACCGGGACCGTAGTCGCCGTCAGGATTGTTCTTCGTGTATCCGGCGGCCTTGAGGAAGCGCTGCAAAGCCTTTACATCCTCACCGCGGTCGCCCTGCTTCAAGCTGTAGGCCTGGATGAGCTTTGGCTTCTTTGAGGAAAAGACGTTTTCTATCTTGTCCGTCACAGGAGCCGTGAATTTCTCGAAACGCGGGCTCTTCGGGACCATGAGGCTGAAGAGAATCAGCACCCAGGCCGTGCCGATGAATATCCACATAAAGATACGACGCCTGCGAAGATCGTCCCGCCAGTTGTTGATTTCGTCGTCGTTGAAGGCGCCGTTAAGCGACGAGTCGAAAGAAGTCTCGTCGCTGAAGGCGTAGTAGAGGGGTTCCAGCACCTGCTCGTCGAAGCCTGGCTTGGTGAACTTGCGCGCCATTTTGGCATAGGAGCTGGTGTTGAACACCGTCTTGATGCTCAGGAATACAAGAGCCGCCAGCACCACGACCGCGAAGAACCAGACTATGTACGCCCCGAGGAATTTCACCAGCAGTTCCATCAGACCAGCCGAAACGACACCGATAATCAGAGGAATAATGCAACCGCTGATATCAAGCCATAGCCATACCACCGCACCTATCACCAGGCCGAGTATCCACACCCATCCTCCCATATTCACTTTGCCCACTTCCACCACCGGAGTATCAATGATAGAGAACACCAGCATGGTGAACAGGATAAGCATTGGAATAAAGGCGAAGAGTATAGTGCCAACTCTTTGAAGTATGCTCCGAACGCTAAGCCCGGTGACCTTCCCCTTTCCATCCGAAAGAATTCTGTCTGCTTCGTCCTGGGCCTCGTCGAAACGCTCCACGCAGGATATCTCGGGATCGATATCCCGAAGGTCTTCCAGATAGTCGTACAGAAGATCTTCGTAGGCGAACTGTTCGCTCAGGTCAGCGTCGGGATCTTCCTGATGATGCACTGCGAGGAAGCCCCGGAGACCGCGCTCGTCGTATTCCGTCTTGAGGTCGTCCCTGTCTTCCGAGAACAGTCCGTCGAGATCAGTATAGGTTTCACCGGAATCCAGGCAGGTATATTCAGGCGTGGCGCCGAATCCCTTTATTACCTTCATCCAGGCGGCCTGGGTGCGGAAGAGGTCGTCCTTGGGACCGGCCTTCTTGGTATAGTCGTCGGAATTGCGGTCGGTGCAGTACACGAACCACTGGCGCTGCTTCTCGAAACGGTTTCCCTTTGTGTCGAACGACTCCGTCACGTAATGGTAGTCTTCCGGCTCCAGGAAGTTCACGGCTATGGCCACAACCGTGCTCACGGGAATCCTCCGATTCTCCGGGGCGTTGCTTTTGTCGCCCCAGATTGAGGCCACCTTGGATACATCGCCTCCACAAATGTTCCAGAATATGTGGTAGACCTTGTTCAACAGCCTTCCCAGCCCCTCGCCGGTCATGGCATAGTCGGGGTCGGACGTGTCGTTGATGAGGTTGATGTCCGACAGCGGGTCTACCTGCTGCACGCGGAGCATGAACACGTCGGCCGTCTCTCCGGAAATGGCCAGCCTCGCAGCAACGTCCTTGCTGCGCACACGCACCCACTCCTTGAATATATCTCCCCCCACAAGCTTAGCCGTGGAGGCATCGGCCACCGCCGCGTTGAAGAAATTGCCTACGTCCTTCAGCGTTACGGCACGGCTGCTCACAGGATCCCCCGTCTCCCTTGAAAAACCGGTGAGGGGGAAACTGTAGGTGGGATCCAGATGGTAGATGGCCGCCCAGGTGCCCAGATTCTGATCCTTGGGATAGCGTTTTTCCACGATATCATGGATCTCCAAGGCCAGCTCCGGATATGGCTTAACCCAGCGCTCGATCTGTCCCCTGTAGAGATACTTCACGGCCAGATCCACGTCGTCCGCCATGAATGCCGCCAGTTCTTCAGGAGTATTGGCGACCTGATGCTTGGAGGCGTTGTAGGTGATGTTCAGGTCCTCTATACGAAGGGCCTCGTCCACGGGGACGTCCACCCCGTTCATGGTGCGAACTATCTCATCCAGATTCCAGCGTTTGGCCGGGTCCTTGATGAGCAGGCCACGGCATATCCTGGCCAGCGGGTCGGGCATGTCGGCTGGGACCGCTATGCGGCCCTTCACCTTGTCGATGGCCATGTTCTGCTCCAAGGCCTTGAACTCCCCTTCGCCCATCCATAGCGACAGGATGGTCATACCAAGGGAGTAGAAGTCCGCCTTGGTTGAGAGTTCTATGTAGATGCCGTCGGGAAGGGTTATCGTGTCTGTATAGACCTCAGGAGCGGCGTAGATGGGAGTGCGCACCTGCTTTGTAGCGCAAGTCCCGTTCTTATCCAGAAGGTCGGCTATTCCGAAGTCGCAGAGCACGCTGTTCCAGTTATTCCTGTTCTCTATGAGGATGTTGGCAGGCTTCACGTCTTTGTGCAGCACTCCGGCCTTATGCATGGCGTCGAGCGTCATGGCGGTCTTGAGCGCTATCGCCAGGATGGCCTGGGCATTGCCCTTGATGCCAGCCTGTGCGGCACTGCCTTCGGGAAGATACTCCGCGAGCTCGAAGGATTCGTCGTATGCCAGCGGCTCGGCAATATAGCCTTTCCCCTTGAGCTTTTCCAGGGCCTGCAATACCTTCACGTTGGTCTTGAACCCGTGATGGCAGAGTTTGAGCGCGTAACGCCCACGCTTGTCGGCAACGATGTAGATGTCGCCCTCGGAGCCGGCACCGATTAGTTTTTCCACGGTGTAGCTCTTACCTCCTACCTTGACCGTATCACCCGGGGCATAGTTGCCCGACGGCACGGTGCCACCCGGCTTCACCGGGCTGCCGGGAGCGGCAGCGGTGGGCTGAGGGGCCGCTGCAGTTGGCTGTGGAGCGGCAGCGGTAGGCTGAGGGGCAGCCGCAGTGGGTTGCGGCGCTGCGGCAGTCGGCTGTGGCGCGGCTGCAGTTGGTTGTGGCGCCGCGGCGGTTGGCTGGGGTGCCGCAGCCGTGGGCTGGGGCTCCTCCTTTTTGCTGAGTCCGCCTTTAAGAGCGTTGAACAGATCGTTGTTCGATGCCATATCTTACTCTTCTCTTTTGTAAACTTTTTTCTCCACCTTTTCGGAATACTCTATGGCTCCGGGGGTACCCTCAGGAACAATCTTGGTGTCCGTACAGGTAATCCATTTGCCACCGAATTCCCTTACTGCGCATTCAGAAGGATTGCGATGGAGCACCTGACAGCGGTTGCATACCCATCCCATGGTCTTGTCCACGGGGATACCGTACCACTTTTCTTCCACTATCTCCATCACGGCCACCTTGCGGGCGGTGTAGAAGTTGCGCTGCTCCTGCGGAGTGGAACCGGCCGGCGGAAGCATCTCTTCCATCACCTTGTTGGCATCCTCAACCGCCTTCTGATATTCCGCCATAACCTCCTCGCGGGTGCGGCCAATCTTGCGGGTCGTCGCCTTGGGAGTTTCGGCTGGGGTAAAGCCCACCTTGGCCATGAGTTCGTTTAAACGGATTTCGCCCTCGGTGGGGCCTTTAGGCTCTTCGGGCACCGCCTCATCGGCCGGAACTGCTCCCTCAAGCTCCGCCTGAAGTTCGGCCACCCTCTTGAGCAGCCTCGCGGCTTCCTGAACCTTCGGGTCCTGCTTCGCCTTGTCCACCGCACGGCGGGCCGCCCTGGAAAGGGGCTGGGAACACTGGCGGCAGAAGGGCCGGTAGTTACGTATATGGCAGCTGGGGCACATCACACCTTCAGCGGGCATGCCACATTCAGGACAGTCCACGTCGGTAGGAAGCATGGGAGCTCCGCAGAAAGTGCAATAGTCTACCAGTTTGCCTCCGCAGACGGGGCAAATCTCAAAATCCGGATGTATGGGGGCTCCGCAATGGGGACACTTGCCGAAGGGGCTGCCATCCGCTACGGAAGGAGCGGTCTTCTCCTTCGTAGCCACCTTCTCCCGGACTCTCTCCCGGACTCCTACGTCTTCGCTCATTTATTCGGTTCTAAGAAGGCCGCCCACGGCTTCGTTCACCGCTTCGAACATTTCGTTAAGCAGGCTCTTGGTGCGGAAGCCTTCGATTTCATAACCACTATCGGTTTCGAGGGCGAACACTATGTTGCCGTAGATGGGATAACCGCCTCCGTAGAGAAGGGTTGCGGTCATGTTGTCTCCAACGGTCTTGTCGCCGTAGCCGTTGCGGGCTACCATGAACACCAGGTGACGCTCGTTCAGACGGAGCTTTTCGGTGAGCGCGTTAAGCGCCGGGGTGAAGCGTACCACCTCCACGCGGTCGCAGCCAATCCAGGATGCGAGTTCGCCGCCCAGAGTGTTCCAGTCTTCATGATCGCTCTGGTGAATGGATACGATGCCGTAGAAATTCGCCACCATGAAAGCGGGGATAATCTCCTCCTCTTCTTCGGCGGGTTCTTCGGCAGGTTCTTCGGCTTCGGGTTCCTCTTCCGAGTTTTCGTCTACCGGATCGGGCAGTTCGCAGAGATCCTTTACCTTGAAGAATAGCTCCTTTTCTTTATCGGTGAGCTCGTTGTCGGCGCAGATAATCTTTGCAAAAAGGGTGGAAATCTGCTGCTTGCCATCGTCGTCCAGGCCCTTGATAAGAATCAGGGCGCGGGTGTCGTCCATTTCTTCTCCAGTGGCCATGATTTTATTCAACAACTCCTGATCGACTGCAGGGAAGGTCTGGAAGAAGTCGTAAAGGGGCTGGATCTCTTCGTCCTTCGGGGTGTCGTCGGCGAAAATGAGATGCTTTGCAACGCGGTAAATTGCGGCTAAGGTTTCAGCTGTAGCGTTCATGGAGTATTGGTTTTTAGATTAATCGAACATAACCCTTGGGTTCATCATGTGCGGAGTCTGCCAGTCGATGCCGTATTTGGCCAGGACTCCGCGCTTCGCCGCCCAGTAGCCGAAGCAGAAGCCCATCCCGCGGGGAACTCCCTTAAGGTGGCGGTAGCACTCTTCTTCCACTTCGTAGTATATCTCCTCCCACTTCTGGCTGCGCTCCACCGGGTCGAAGAGCAGGAAGCGATGATGTTTCTTGCAGAATTCCTCCATGGAGATACCGTCAGGATTGATATAGTCTTCGAGCTTGGCGATTTCTTCCTTTACTCCTTCCGGAGTGAGGCGTTCACTCTTCTCCGCAGATTCCTCCAACCACGCGAGTTCGCGGCGAAGTATGCTCAGTACGAAACGGGGCACGTCATACTCCGGGAGCTGCTCCACTATGGCGTCGCAAGCATAGGCCTTGCCCAGAGCGTCCTCCTCGGGATCATCCAGGGCTTCAAGCATTGCGAAGGCCTTTTGGGCCAGCGGGAGATTCAGGTACATTTCCTGATTCTCGGAGTGTTTGCGCATCTTCTTAACCAGCGCAACTATTCTGTCGGCATCTTTACTCATGACCAGGCGTCGTATTGTCCCTTGTCGTCGGGTTCCTGATAGTCCCAGTATATTTCCATGAGACGGTCCCACATTTCCTGCTGCTCCGAGTTCATCTCCCCTTCCGCGGTAGCCGCTTTGTGAAGAACGTCTATCGCCCAGCGGTACTCCTCTTCTCCCAGCTGCGAAACGGCCGCGGCGGAAGTTTCAAAGTCGAGCAGATTCGCTATGTTGAGCACGCTCTCGATCTGGTCTTCCGGCACGAATGGTTTGAAGGAATAGACCAGTTCTCTGACAGCCTCGTGGTTCTGCGGATTATTACTTCGGCCAATGAAATACTGGCCCAGACGCATAATTGCGCAGAAGTCTCGTTTCATGAATTTCATACCGTTCTGTACTAATTGTTTATGAGTTGCCAAGATAACGAATATTTTGATTATTTCCTAAATCTTCCAGGAACTATGAATTAACGTAAAAAAAGACGGCTCATACGAGTCGTCTTTTTGAGTGGTGGTACTGGGAACTATAGAAATGGATTTCCTTTGATTTCTTAAAAGAAAATATAGTAACCGATAAAGTATTCTACACCAATGAATTATTAGATTTTCTTGCATAATTCGCCATCTTAGCATATCTTTGCAAATGTTAAAAAAGTGGGACCAAAAGTGGGACCAATTATTTAAAGGCGTTAGGAGCATGAAAATCAGGTTTTACCTAAAGAAGACCGTTGTTAACAAGAGCGGAGAATCGCCCATCAGGGCAGACATCAACATACGCGGAACGCGTATTCAGAAACTGATAGGCTTTTCTATCGGTGAGGATAAGTGGGATGTGAAGAGAGAAGAGGTCAAAAAGGGCTGCAAGAATGCCCAGGACCGGGATTATCGCGTCATTAATTCCCGCATATCCAATATCCGGACACACTTCTCAGCCTTCGAGCTCACGTTGGACTACCAGCCATCCACTGACCAGCTTAACAAAGAGTTCGACAAGGCCATTAACAAGAACTCAGCTCTCCTGGCATCGATAAACAGCAAGGATGCCCCTGAAGTTACCGAACAAAAGGTCGAAGAAGCCGAAAAGAAGGAGCGCAGGCCCAAGGTGAAGCCGGCAGCAGAGTATATGGATGAGTTCATCCGGGAGGAAAGTCGTCTGAAGGAATGGAGCTGGGAGACCGTCAAGATGGTCAAATCCTTCAAGAATCATCTCCTACGTTTCAAGAAGAGCGCCGGGCTGGACTTCTATGACAAGGACGGTCTGGACAAGTTCATCAACTATCTCCGGCGGGATTGCGGCCTGGAGGACAACTCCGTGCTCAAACAGTACAAGAACCTGGCCTGGTTCCTCCGCTGGGCCATCCGCAAGGGTTACACAAAGGTGCGCGACGTGGAGACCTATGAACCAGTATTCAAACTTGTCAAGAAGCCTGTCATCTTCCTCACTCAGCCGGAGCTAGAAAAGCTCTACACGCTGGAAATTCCCAAGAACGGCACCGTGATCAAACTGAAGGATATGAATGGAAAGGAGTATGAGAAGACCGTATCCGAATCTGCCGGGATGGGGCGCGCCAGGGATCTGTTCTGCTTCTGCGCCTTCACATCCCTCCGATATTCGGACGTGGTTGAAGTCAGGCGGACGGACATACGGAACGGAGTGATGACCGTAACTACCCAGAAGACACACGACCGCCTGCCCATCTTCCTTCACAAAAACGCATTGGCCATCCTGGACAAGTACAAGGATCAGGATTTCCCGGGCGGTAGGGCGCTTCCATACATGACCAACCAGCAGATGAACCGCTGTCTCAAAGACCTCGGTGAAATATGCGGTTTCACCACGCCGTACACAATCACTTGCTATCGCAATGGCGCCCGACACGACGACGTCTTCCCCAAATATGCCCTGATAGGCACCCATACGGGCCGCAAGACCTTTATCTGCTTTGCACTCAGTAACGGCGTCCCGCCGGATGTGGTGATGAAGTTCACCGGTCACGCCGACTACAAATCCATGAAGCCCTACATCGACATCACCGAGGACGCCAAGAAAGACGCCATCAGCTTGATGGAAAAAGCCTTCGATGCTAAATAACCCAAGCCCAAAAAAGTCAGCCAAAAAGAGAATTATTTCGTGAATTTGGCTGACTTTTAATATCTTTGTACACGAGATAAATGCACGCAAGATGAAAAGTACCAGAATCATAGGCAGAGAAGAAGAACTCCGGACGATGGAGCGTATCTACCAATCCGATAAATCTGAAATGCTTGCCATATACGGGCGCAGGAGAGTAGGGAAATCTTTCCTCGTGGAAGAAGCCTTCCGTGGGAAAATCTGTTTCTCCACCGTGGGCGTGTACAAAAAGCTGGAAGACGGCAAGGACGAAATGAAGCAAGCTCAGACGCACAAAGAATCCCAGCTGCTCCATTTTTATGACGACCTCATTGCCAGCGGTCTTCCGGCCGAAAGGAATCCCCGTCCAACCTCATGGCGGGAAGCCTTCCTGCTGCTGCGCACACTTCTGCAGCGCGTGAAGAGCAGAAGAAAAGTAGTTTTCATTGACGAACTCCCTTGGCTCGCCGGTCCTCAGTCCTCAGAGCTTATTGAAGAACTGGGCTTCTTCTGGAACAACTGGGCAGACAAGCAGCGGAACATCGTGCTCATCATCTGCGGTTCCGCCACCAGTTGGATGCTGGACAACGTGCTCCGCGACTACGGCGGTCTGCACGGGCGCCTGACAGAGACCATCTATCTCAAACCCTTCACGCTTGGAGAGTGTGAGTCGTATTGGGCCAAACGTGGCTTCCACCTTTCCCGTTACGAGATAGCCCTCACGTACATGACCATCGGCGGCGTCCCTTACTATATGGACCGCATTCACCCGGACCGGACCATGGCCGACAACATCGATGCTCTGTATTTCAACAAGGAGAAAGCCCGAACAGAATTCAAAGACGTTTACACAGGCCTGTTCTCATCCTCGGAGAAATACATTGATATAGTCCGCGCCCTCGGTGCCCGTTTCTATGGGATGACAAGGAACGAGCTTATTGAAGCAGCCAAGATCTCCGGCGGCGGCACTTTCACCAAGTTGATGTCCAATCTCATTGAATCCGGAATTGTAAAGACCTATCCGCGTTACGGCGGTAAACGGGTGCAGACCGTTTATCAGCTCTGTGACTTCTTTTCCATCTTCTTCCTCACCTTCGTGGAGCCTGGCAAGAAGACCTCCTGGCGCTCGCTCCAACGGACGCATGAGTTTTTTGACTGGGCCGGACATGCCTTCGAACTCCTCGTTTCCGAGCATACAGTCCAGCTTAAAGATGCTCTCCGCATTAAATATGCCGATGCAACATACTGTTACCTGGGCCCTACCCCAGAGGGGAAGACGGCTCAGATAGACCTTGTCGTCCCGGCCACCACAGAAAGGACCGACTACCTCTGCGAGATGAAATACTCGGAGGGCAAATACGCCATCACTGCCGAATACGAAGAGAAGTTGACTGAGAAACTTGAGGCCCTCCGCAATTCCTCAGCCCATAAACGCACGCATTCCATACTGCTTGTACTTGTGACCACCTTCGGCCTTACCACGTCCAAACATAACGGACACGTAAACATGGAGGTCACACTGAATGAACTGTTTGGATAAGTCAGCCAAATAGAGTTTTATTTCGTGAATTTGGCTGAGTTTTTAGCCCAGCCTATTTTGCTTAAGGTTTACCTTGACCTTAAGGCCGTACAGCTCGGCTATCCTGTAGATATAGGATATGGCGATGTCATCGACCTTGAACCAGCGGTTCACGCCGGTGTAGCCTATTCCCAGTTTAGATGCCAGGTCCTTTCTCTCGATACCGTACTGCCCCATAGCCACGCGCAGGAAGGCCAGGCGCGCAAGTCCCTTGCCGCTAACCAGGGATTCCAAATCCAAAAGGGTGGCGGATGCAGAAGACGCATCCTCTTTCTCCAGCATGAACCGAACTGAGCATCCAAGCCGGGAGGCAATCTCCTGCGCATAGGATAGCTTCATATCATCACGCTGGAAATAGGTGAAGATGTTCTGGGCGCTCACGCCCATGATCTTCGCCAACTGTGACTTGTTCGTTCCGGTAGCAAGCAAAAGTGACTCCAGGAATTCTAATCTTTTATTCAATTCTATCGAAATATATTTGGTTAAACCAAAAATTATACTTTACTTTGTTACACTTTTATTTGATAGTAACATATATTTTATTTGTTGCCTACTGCAAAAGTAAATAAAAAACTGACAATAACAAACAAAAACCAAATAAAACGCACAAAAATGGACAACAACGAACAGGACCTGATTGCCAACATAGTGGCGGCAACGGTCAAGCAGCTCGTCAGGGAGCAGGTAATCCCCTCGAGGAAGGACAATCAGAAACAGAGCCGGAACGACCCCCGGTCCGATGCAAGGCAAGGACGCCAGGTCTATGGGCTCAAGGGAATCCAGGACCTTTTCCACGTAAGTCACAAGACCGCACAGAAGTATAAGGACGGCATCCTCAAGCCGGCAGTCCGGCAGAATGGGCGCAAGATCATCACCGATGCTGATTACGCGATGGAACTGTTCTCCAAGGCAGGCGATAAAAGCAAGCGGTAATGGCGCAGGAAGTATTATACATATATGATTTCATGCTTGGCTCCGGCCTGAAACTGAAGGGCTGTGCCCTCCTTCTGTACGCCAGGATTTATCGCTATACGATTAACGGCCAGGAAATGTTTGAAAGTGAAGAAACCCTATCAAGATGGATGGATTTCACCCGGGAGGTTGTAGGAAGGAACCTGAGAAAGCTCACTGCGGCGGGTTTGATTATCCGGCGCGAGTACCGCCACAATCCCGGGCGCACCTGTGCTTTTGTGACAAATCTGGACTACCTGAAAAGGGAGAAAATATCACATCCAAATGGGAGAAAAAATCACATTTCAATGGGAGATAATCTCACATTTGAATGTGATAAAAAGTCACACAATAATAAAAGAGATAGAATAGAGGATAATAACATTAATATTCATGGAAAGCAATACAGTTTATTCCCTAACGCCAAAATTCCAGCGCCTGAAGGACCAGACTCCGGAGGCCGTCCGTGACTTTCTCCGGAAGCGTTATGAGGAGCGTGTTGCGAAGAGCGGCGACGCCATGGTGTGGGACCCACATTGCACCGACATCCTCGACGAAGTGGTAGCCTGGCTCGGCACTCCGCAGAAGACCGGGCTGCTGCTCTTCGGGAGCTACGGCACTGGTAAGACCACGATGCTCTCCTGCGTGGAAGACCTCTTCCGAAAGGAGTATTTCGACAGGAACCAGGTTCAGCGATGCTACCCGGGCGAGATCATCGACGCGCTCAAAAGCAATCAGCGCGCCGCACCTCTCGCCGAGCTCCGTCAGGTGGCAGTTCTGTTGATAGACGAGGCCGGGACAGAACCCGCGGTCAGCACGATATGGGGTGACCGCTGCACCCCCATCCGCGACATCATCATCGCCAGATACGACTACATGAAGACGACCGTCATCGCGACCAATCTCGACTGCGAGGAGTTCCTGCGGCAATACGGAGAACGGGTGATGGACCGGATTACCGAGGCCTATACGAGCATCTTTTTCAGCGGAGATAGCTACCGTCGGAGGAGCCTCGGGAGGTAGTAAGAAAGTAGAAGATTAATTAGGGGTGCAAGATGTGCAGATGTGGCCCGAAAACAGTGTTCATCAAATGCCGGGTTACCCCCGGTGACAGGGAGCGTTTGCACGAACTGATGAGAAAGACCGGACATCGTTCCGAGGCGTCCTTCATCCGGGACGCGGTCTTCAAGGTTAAGCCCATCACCATCCCCACGTCATCTCCCACGGATGACGAAATCCTTCAGAAAATGAACGACCTGATACGCGAATTCAACAGGATCGGAACCAACTACAACCAGATTGCCGTCAAGGTGAACACGGCGTCGCTTCCAATGACACAGGCGCTGGAGGCGAGCAGCCGTACCTTCGCCGGACTCAGGGAAACGCTGAGGCGCGCCTCGCAAGAGCTGCGCGATTATCTGGCCGATCCGAACAAACGCCTTTAGCCCCATGATATTCAGGATCCTGAAAACCCGCAGCTCGGTGGCTCCGACGCTCGACTACAACTACGACAAGGTCGCGGACGGTACCGCACGCATTGTCGCCGGCCACAAGTTGCCGAGGCTGAGCAGGGCCGGCATCTACGCAAGCTTCGCCGCCCTGGAGCACACGGGCTACCCCGTAGAGGAAGTCGGCTTTCACATGTCTGTGAACCCCGGCCCGGACGACACTTGCACCGAGAGCCAGATCTTCGATGCCATATGCAAGGTAATGTACAGGCTGGGCTACAAGGATCAGCCTTTCCTGGTTTTCCGCCACAACGACATCGACCGCACCCACTATCACGTCGTGTCTTCAAGGATCAGTGCCGTCACTGGCCGCAAGATCAACAATTACTACGAAAATCGGAAGCTCACGGACTACACCCGGAAGATCGGCCCAGAGTTTGGCTTCACCGTTCCGGACGGTTCGGCAGAGAAGGCCGTCAACAAGTACACCCTGGGAGACAGGCCGATTCCCGGCCGCTTCGTTCCGGGCAAGTCTGTCTATCGGCAGTTGAAGGGCATCTACGCCCACGCGCTCCAATACTGTTATAGCGATTTCAGCGACCTCGCTGCCGTGCTGGAGCGCAAGGGTGTGCGCGCCACCATCGGCGGGACACCGGATGCCCCTAAAGTCATCCTACAGGGGCTTGACGCCGCAGGCAACCCCGTGACAGCTCCCGTCTCAGAGACCATGGCCAGGAGGGCTTGGTATGAAAGCTACGAAGGGATGAAGCATTACCACAGCCACAAGGACTATTCCCGTGCCAGGGACCTGAAATATCACGTTGAAATGGCCTTCCGCGAGTCCAAATCGGCTGAGGGGCTGATGAAATACCTGAAGTGGCTCGGCATCGAGCCGGTGGTCACCGGCGACACTGTGAAATTCATCGACCACAAGGATATGGCCGTCATCGACGCCCGCGACCTTCTTTCTTACGTCAGGGACAGGATTCTGAATGCTTCGGCCAAAGTGCAGACCCACATCACATTTCCCGCGATTGCCCGCGTCCTCTATCCCGTTGGACAGCCGCAGGGAGCATCCTGGAGCGGGAAGGTGGCGCCGACTAAAGAACAATTGCGACAGAAATGGGACGAGGAAAGATCCGGAGCGATGGACGCAAACTTTGAAGATACCAGGTATGTGGAGAAGCTGAAGTGAGACAATAGGATGAAATGCACTCTTTGTTAAAAACGCAAGGAATCGTATATTTGTTTCGTCAAATCGGAATTCCCAGTTGGAATCCAAATAAAAGTTGATAATATTTTCAGCCTTTTCTTTAACTCGCTCTAAATCAATCATTTTTCAAATGCTTGATTTGGGGCGAAACAATAATAATCTATCGGTCTCGTAGAGATCGATGCAATGGAGACTCATAAAATCCTCGGTAAACAAACTTCCCAAAGCGGACATCTGGAGTCAGTGCCGCAAGTATCTGCATTAGGTTACGGAGGCGGGAGGTACAAACTTTAGCTGAGCGGACTA
>JAFPWX010000010.1 GCA_017412645.1 Bacteroidales bacterium
CGGACGATGGCGTGGCCGAGCCGGAGAAGGACTTCGGCGTGGTCGCCGTCTGCGCGGGCAAGGGCATGGAGGCGCTGTTCCTCGAGCTGGGGGCCGACGCGATCGTGACCGGCGGGCAGACCATGAACCCCTCGACCGACGACATTCTCAAGGCCGTCAACCGCACCCCGGCCTCCACGGTCTTCGTCTTCCCGAACAACAAGAACATCATCATGGCGGCCGAGCAGTGCGTGCCCCTGACGGAAAAGCACGTCATCGTCATGCCGACCAAGACCGTGCCGCAGGGCATCTCCGCCATGCTGAACTTCTCGCCCGACGAGAGCGAGGAGAGCCTCGTCGGCGCGATGGGCGAGGCCATCGGCAGCGTGCACACCGCGATGGTCACCTACGCCGCGCGCGACTCCGACTTTGACGGGCACAGCATCCACGCGGGCGAGTATCTGGCGCTGCTGGACGGCGCGCTGATCGGCAGCTATGCCAACACCCGCACGCTCTTCAAAGAGCTGAGCTGGACCGTGGACGACTTCCACCCCGAGTTCATCACCGTCTACTACGGCGAGGACGTGACGGAGGAGGAGGCCGAGACCGAGGCCGAGACCATCCGCGGCAACTTCCCGGACGCGGAGGTCAGCGTGGTGAACGGCGGCCAGCCGGTTTACTACTATATGATCTCGATCGAATAGGTTTAGAACGCAGGGGACGGCCTCCCGGACGTCCCGGCGGTAATTGCAAAAAGCTATAAATCAATCTCCGGCGAATTCACATGGTGAACTGCTCCCCGTCAAGTAGACAGTGAAATAATTAAAAGAAAGTTCACAGCGCTGCGGCGCTGTGGCAACCGCAGATTCCGGTTGGCTGCTGAGGCATCCGACCGGAATTTACGGTTTTTAAGCCGCTAAATACAGGTTGTGCTTCTCCATCGGAGTAAGGACGCCAAGGTTACGCTGTACGCGCCGGTTGTTGTAGTAACGAATGTAGTTCTCAATCATATTGACCAATTCTTTTTTGGAGGTAAACCGCTTGCCGTAGTATCGTTCCCGTTTTAGAATACCCCAGAACCCCTCCATGGGGCCATTGTCTATGCACTTGGCCACGCGGGACATGCTCTGCGTCATGCCTGCCTTCTCCAGCATGTGATGGAAGGTGCGATTGGTATACTGAAATCCTCGATCGCTGTGGAAGAGAGGATGGGCATCGGTATTGGCTTTTATGGCCCGGTCGAAGGTCTTAAAAACCAGAGGGTTGTCATTCCGATCGCCTACGACGTAGGCAACAATGCGACGATCATAGAGATCCAAAATTGCGCTAAGATAAACCTTGTGTACCTCAATGCCTTCATACCATTTGAATTCCGTCACATCGGTAAGCCATTTCTCGTTCGGCTTATCCGCGTGGAAGTTGCGGTCAAGAAGATTCTCGGCTACATACTGCGGATTCTTTGCATGCCGTGTGCAGCCGTGGTTGTTGTACTTGATGGTAGATTTAATCCCTTTGGCCCGGCAGATGCGAAGAATGCGCTTGTCGTTCACATGAATATTTTCGTCATGCCGCAGATCGTCATTAATACGACGGTAGCCCTTTTCTGGACTCTCCATGTGAATCTGCTCGACCTTCTCCGCAATTTCCTCATCCTGCGTTGTCCTGGCACTCAGTTTCCCCGAGGCCCAGCGAAGGTAGGCCGCTCTGGAAATGTGCAACAGCTTGCAGGCTGCCTCAGCAGGATAAGCTTTCTCTGCATGGCATTCCTGAACGGCACGATACAGGTGAGTATGCCTCACTTGTGAAAGGCATCCCTCCTCTCGATCTCGTCCAATTTTTTTAGCAGGTCACGCTCCATCTCTGCCATATACAATTTGTGCTTGAGCTGTGCGATTTCTATCTGCGCTTTCTCCAGTTCCGTTCGTGGCGTCTGGTCTTTTTTCCTCTTACCACGGCGATCCTCCAGCCCTTCCTCACCGAGCTCCTCAAACCGCAGTGTCCAGGTGCGCACCTGCTGGTAGCTCACCTTGTACTTCAGCGCCATCTCCCCATAGTTCTTCCCCGACGCCAGACATTCCTTTGCGATCTCTATTCGCTCTTCTTTCGTCGCATTTCGTCCTTGCTTCATGTAGCTTCCGCCTCCCGAATGTGTTATGCGGTTAAAATCTCCATGAGCATTATACACCTTAATCCAGTCTCTGAGCTGATGAACTGCTCGGATTCCGTATTTGTCACATATCTTTTCCAGGCTTCCTTCTCCCTTTATGTACTCTTCTGCCGCACTTCGCTTCAGTTCGGCAGAATATACCTTCGGCTTTCGCGGCATGACTGCGGCTGCGCCTTCCTTCTCATAACGTCGCACTTTACACCGAAATTCACTGATACTAACACATAGTTCTTCTGCTGCTTCCTTTCTGCCTATCCTTCCTTCTCTATACTCTCGGATTACCCTTACTTCCTTTTCTATATCCCTTTCTTTTTTCATATAATAATGCTCCCTTTATGATCAACAGTGTTTTTCTCTTTCACTGTCTCTCATAAAGGGAGCATATCA
>JAFPWX010000011.1 GCA_017412645.1 Bacteroidales bacterium
GACGCGGGAGCCGGGGCGGCGTCGGCGGCGGGGGCCTTCGAGAGGAACGCCATCTTCATGAGGGCGTACTCGATGTGGAGCCTCTGGTTGGAGCTGGCCTTGTAGCCGGCCTCGCAGTCCGAGGCGATGCCGAGGGCGTCGTACAGGAACTTCACGCTGCAACGGCCGGCCTGGGAACGATACTGTTCCTTGAGGGACTCGGGCTGATCCAGCAGGGCCTCGAGGCCGCCGGTGCGGGCGACCAGCAGGTCGCGCAGATGTTCGCTCAAAGCTCCTATGAAATGCAGGGCGTTGAAGCCCTTGTTCAGGATTTCGTCGAACAGGACAAGGGCGGTCGCATAGTCGCCGGCGAGGAAGGCGTCGACCAGACGGAAGCTGTATTCGTAGTCCAGCACTCCGAGGTTGCGGATGACGTCTTCATACTTGATGTCGGCTCCGCAGAAGGCAACGCTCTGGTCGAAGAGGGTGAGGGCGTCGCGCATGGCGCCGTCGGCCTTCTGGGCTATCACATGGACGCTCTTGTCGTCTATCTTTACTCCTTCCGCCGAGGCGATGGCTTTGATGTTCCGGGAGATGTCCGGAATGGTGATGCGGTTGAAGTCGTAGGTTTGGCAGCGGGAAAGTATGGTGGGCAGGATCTTGTGCTTCTCCGTGGTGCAGAGGATGAACACTGCGTGGGCGGGCGGTTCCTCGAGGGTTTTGAGGAAGGCGTTGAACGCCTGGGAGGAGAGCATGTGAACCTCGTCGATGATGTAGACGCTGTAGCGACCTACCTGCGGCGGGATCTGGACCTGCTCCAGCAAGGTGCGGATATCGTCTACGCTGTTGTTGGATGCGGCGTCGAGCTCGTGAATGTTGTACGAGCGGCCTTCCTGGAAAGCCAGGCAGGATTCGCATTCGCCGCAGGGTTCCATGTCCTGCCCGGGATGGGAGCAGTTGATGGTTTTGGCGAAGATGCGGGCGGTGCTGGTTTTACCGACTCCGCGGGGACCGCAGAAGAGGTAGGCGTGCGCGAGCTGGCCCCTCTGGATGGAGTTCTTGAGGGTGCGGGCGATATTGTCCTGCCCGATAAGGGCCTCAAAAGAGTCTGGACGATACTTCCTTGCTGATACTATATAGTCTGACATAAGTGACTACAAATTTAATCATTTATTCTTAACTTTGCGAGGTGAAAAAGTCCGTGCGGAAATATTTTCTCACGCTGCTGCTGGCCCTGCTGCCGGCGGCTCTTTGGGCACAGGGTACCATCTACACAAAAAGTGCCCGTCTGGCCGATTTTCCACAGAAAACCACCAAAATCGTCCTCTCCGGTCAGCAGCTGCTGGACGAGGTTCTGAAGGAGGAAATCACCAGCCGGTGGCGCATCTCGCCGTACGAGTTCTGCACGGAAGACGAATTCGACGCGCTCAAGGGCGTCTACCGCTACTATTTCCTGCATTTCGAGTACGACGACGAGTTCACCTGGATGAATCTCTACAAGGGTGGCCCGTCTTCCGGCGATCCGCTCAAAACCTCCATGGAGGTCGTGAGCGTGCCTATTGCGTCGTCCGAAACCGCTACCGCCGAAGAGCTGGTGTTCCTGCCCGCCTTCATCGACATGGTTCAGGATTACCTGCTGCAGGCCCTCGTCTCCGATAAGGTCTCTTATCAGGGCCTAAAAGGAATCGTGAACAAGAGCAAGAAGGGAAAATTCATCTGCAACGACGAGGCCGAGGGCCGGGAGCTATTCGCCTCCGGCACCAAGGGAACCATCGTCCCGGTCGTAGTATGGGGAACCCCTGTCGGGAAGCACCGCCGCTTCTGGCGCATGCGCGTCTCCACCGATGACCACCTGCTGTATGAATACCGCAGGAAAAGAATCAAAATATGAGAAAAGCTATCTATTTGGGAATCGCGCTACTGGGCTGCGTATTTAGCGGAGCGGCGCAGGATCGCCTGTCTATGTACGGCGGAAGGGTCGTATCAGGCAATAAGCAGGAGCAACAGGGTTATAAGTTTTGGGACGAAGGGCTGATTACCATCGATGACCTGCAGCCTGTGACGCTTCCGCTCGAGTATGGCCCGATAAAGCCGGCAGCGGATTTGTTGATTTCCATACGGACAGGAACCAAGCGAATCAAGAAAGGGAACCTCAGATTTTACGCAGATACGACCAGCACGGCTGTAGATTTGCTAAGATCATGGTATAACACCAATGCGGATCCTACGTGGACGAACCGGTACATCCAGATGTACGAAAACTCAGCTGAATTAGTGCGCAGAGAGATTCAAAACGGCATTAACCAAAATGGAGGAATCATTGGCGACAAATGGAATTATTACTCGCGTCTTTATTCCGGCAGAATGAGCACTCTCGAAACAGAAACAGCATACGGCACCGATACAGCCAGAGTGTCTTATTACGAACAGTTGACTAAATTCCAGTTAGACACAGCTGTGGTGCGGGAACCTGTTGCTTATAATCTGGGGGAACTTGATTGGGGTATCTCTTTATCTGTAGGATATCTTGCTGATTATTGCCCTGCTCTGTCAGAATCCATGAATCCACTGATGAGCGCCGGTTCTTTCGGGATGAATATCTTTTACCGTAAATTTCAGTTTTCCCTGACCGGGGCTTTCGGTGACAGAGGCCCTTTGAAGAAAGATTCCTATTATCATGACTCGAGACTCAATTATGATTGGGTTAAGGGTCAGGCTTGCGATATGGTTCTCGCCTGTTTTGGTATCGGGTACCGAATCATTGATAACGATTGGTTTGCAATCACTCCGATTGCTGAAATCTGCGGGGCTGACCTCACCCAGAATACTGGACAGAAAGACGCGTCTAACTATGCTATCCGCAGTGATGTTGCCGGTTTGAGACTGGCTGCCGGAGGCGAGTTTGCATTCAAATTCAGCAGGAGGGCTGATTATACGGGAATCTGCAATCATTCCATCATTCTCAAAGTAATGGCTGCAAGGACCAATTATGCTGTTGAAGGCCCCTCCAACTCGATCCAGTTCGGGATATCCTACCAATTCGACTCCTGGCTGACGAAGTAGGTGTGGGCGCGGCAGGCGGGTAGGCGGGCAGACGGGCAGGCAGGCAGGCAGACGGGCAGGCAGGCAGACGGGCAGGCAAGCGTTTTTCGCAACAGCCTAACATTCAATCACTTATGAAAATCAATGTGCCGTATTGCGGCACATTGATTTTCATATATAGCTAAGAATCAACAACTTACAAAAAACGCCTATCCAAGCTCCAGATGCAAGAATTTCCTCACCTGATATTCAGGGGCTATTCTTTCTGCCATAATACTCGATGCAAGAAGACGTTTGGCGGATTCTTTCATCTTCAGAACATCTTTGGGTTTTCCAACACCGATATGTGCCAGGTAATCGACGATAAGTGAATAGTTCCGATTTGAGTATTTATCATACTCCTCTTTGATGTCATACTCCGCCCCTTTGGTGTTGGCGAAAGCCTCTAGCATGCCATCATAAGACGAATATTCGGATAACAGGGACGTATAGTCCAGAACATTGTATTCGGATATGATATAATCCACTATCTGCTTCCTTTTCTTGATACTGAGTTTCGAGGTTATCCGGTCGTAGCTCGTATAATTAATCGGCATATTTCTCGACCTCAAATCTTTCACAATGCGTATCGCCTTTTTCATTTCATTTGAAGTCCGGCGTATGACAAGTTTTTCCGAGAAAGGATGTGAGTTGGTGCAATATGCCAGGAAATTCCACTGATATTCTTCTGCCCTTTGGCATATTCTTTTTTCTACGGGATTATTTGCAACATAAGCGTTAATTGAACGGATATGTTTGGATCCATATTTGGCCGCGCTCCCAAACTTTCGCTTGAAAAGCGAACCCTTTCTTTCAGCGTCCTTATTGAATTCTGCAGAGAAGAGTCGGGTGTTTTCATGTATGAAGGCTGATAAATCACTCCTCTCGTTGGTCGGAATTATCTGATGCGTGTGGTCCACCATTATACATAGCATGGTCGGTCTGATTCCGTACTTGCGGGCACAGACGCAAAAGATGGTGAAAAAGACAATGGCGTCGCGGGAGGAGTAGAAGATTATTTCGCCGTGGGCCGATTTTTGATAGACGTGTTGAACGATTTTGAGAGCGGAAGACATAGGCATGACAAAAGGATTAATTGTTTCAAACAACTAGTACCTTTTCCTTGCTATGTCGATCTTTCAAGCCGCTGATCGGCTGAAACAAATATAGAGAAAAATTGCGATATTTGCCACTGATATGAAAATACTTGTTGTAGACGACGAAAGGGCGATCCGGAACTCTCTGAAGGAGATTCTGGGAGACGAAGGATACGAGGTCGACACCGCCGAAGACGGCATCCAGGCCGAGGAAATGATAGACAAGGAGCACTACGACGTAGTGTTCTGCGACATCAAGATGCCGGGCAAGGACGGCGAAGAGGTGCTGGATTTCGTGGCCTCCCAGGGCATCGATTCCGCAATGGTGATGATCTCCGGCCACGGCGACATCGACACGGCTGTGGAATGCATCAAGAAGGGCGCCTTCGACTTCATCCAGAAGCCGCTGGACCTGAACCGCATCCTCATCACCGTAAAGAATGCCGGCGAACGCACCACCCTTGTGAAAGACAACAAGGTGCTCAAGAAGAAAGTCTACGGACAGGAGATGATAGGCTCTTCAGAGCCGCTTCAGCATATCCGCGAAATGATCGCGAAGGTGGCACCCACCGACGCCCGAGTGCTGGTCACCGGTGCAAACGGAACCGGTAAGGAACTGGTTGCCAGGAGCCTGCATGCCCTGAGCACCCGTAGCGCCATGCCCTATGTGGAGGTGAACTGCGCCGCCATCCCGTCGGAGCTGATCGAAAGCGAACTCTTCGGCCACGAAAAAGGCTCGTTCACGTCGGCCATCAAACAGCATAAGGGCAAGTTCGAGCAGGCAGACGGAGGCACTCTTTTCCTGGACGAAATCGGCGACATGTCGCTGGCCGCCCAGGCCAAGGTGCTCCGTGTGCTGCAGGAGAAAAAGCTCTCCCGCGTGGGCTCGGACAAGGATATTCAGGTCGACGTTCGCGTAATCGCCGCCACCAACAAGAACCTCATCGAGGAGATAGAAAAGGGCAATTTCCGCGAAGACCTCTATCACCGCTTGAGCGTTATCGTGATCAAGGTTCCTTCGCTCGACGAGCGCAAGGGCGACATTCCCGAACTGGTGGATTATTTCGCCGGGCAGATCTGCGCCGAGAGCGGCAAGAGTCCTGTGAAGTTCGCTCCCGATGCCATCAAGGCCCTGCAAGGCCGGAGCTGGCCGGGCAATATCCGAGAGCTCCGCAACGTAGTGGAGCGCCTGCTCATCCTCGGAGGTAATCCGGTGAGCGCCGCGGACGTGGAGTCCTTCTGCTAATCAAGCTTAAAAACTACAGGAAACGGACAGCCCCAGCGCGGTTGGGGCTGGGGCGATATTCCATCCGAACCACTTTCCGAACAGGCGGCGCTCGAGGGGAAGGAGCCAGTAACCGATATTGGCCGAGACGATTCCGATGGCTGCTCCTCCGAGAAGGTCGTTGAACCAGTGCCAGTTGTTATAGACCCTCATGGCCGCGGTTAGAGTTGCCACCGCATAAGCTCCGGCACCGGCCCAGCCGCCGTATTCCAGACGCACCAGTTCCGCGCCCAAAAATGCCGTGGCAGTGTGGCCCGACGGGAAGGAATTCCGGGCACTGAGGTTTGGACGCATTTCGCAAAGGGTATATTTCAGGCCGTTAACCAGCACTGCTTCCACAGCCCAGGCCGTACCTGCGGTGAAGAAATGTTCCAGGAAAGAATGGTCTCCAACACCGCATGCGCCAAGTCCCATATAGGCGGCTAGCGGAGCGTACTGAATCCAGTTTTCGGCCTTGGTATATCCCCACTCCGACCTGAGTTCGCCGGCGTAATCCTTAAGAGGAATATTGATATTCGTAGCGTACCAGTCCCAGTTCACCCCAACGACTCCGGCGGTAAAAAGCACCCCCGGGACGATGAGTTTGGAAGGTCGGAAGAGCTCCGCGCGGGGAGCCGGGGAGGTACTGCCTCCGAGAGGCGTGCCACCCGCGGCATCGTAAGCGGGAGGGGCCCAGCCGTCTGGCTGGGAGGGATGAGCGACGGAGTCGCGAACCGGTTCGGAGGCAGTGGCCTCCACGGCGAGCGCCCCGGCCCGACACGGCAGAACCGCCATGATTAGCACGAATATTGTAATAAACCTCTTCATCGGCAACGCAAATTTAGGAATTATTGCATAACTTTATGAGTCGAATCCGAAAAACGGGCACGGCATCAGAAAACAAAATCTAACGAATATGGAAAACAAAGGTACTTTCTTCGCAGGTCTGGCCGTCATGGTGGGCCTCATCGTCATGGGTCTCTGCATTCCCGCAGCCATCAGGGAAAACGCCAACACCCGCCGAAGCGTCAGCGTACGCGGTCTCTGCGAGCGTGAGGTTCCGGCCGACAAGGTCATCTGGCCCCTCAAATACCGCGTCACCGGAGACGACTTCAGCGTCGTCTACGCCTCCATCGAGCGCACCGACGCCTCTATCATTGCCTTCCTCAAGGCAGGCGGGATAGAAGACGCTGAAATCACCCTCTCGGCTCCCACCATCAGCGACAAATACGCTCAGGAATACGGCAGCAACGACCGTCCGTACCGCTATCTCGCAAAGTGCACGGTAACCGTCTGCACAGATAAGGTGAATGAAGTTCTCGCCCTCATCAAGAACCAGAAAACGCTGGTGCGTAAGGGCATAGTCCTTGGCGACGAATGGGACAGCAGCCCCACCTTCAGCTTCGAAGCTCTGAACTCCATCAAGCCCGAAATGATCGAAGAGGCCACCAAGAACGCCCGCGAGGTCGCCCAGAAGTTCGCTAACGACTCCGGCAGCAAGCTCGGCAAGATCCGCGAGGCCAACCAGGGATATTTCACCATCGAATCGCGCGACTCCAACACCCCGGAAATCAAGAAGGTGCGTGTGGTGACCAACGTGACGTACTATCTCAAGAAATAGGGCGTGATTGCGTAAGAGCACGCGAACTGCGTGAGAGTATGCGAGCTGCCGCGTGAGAGTATGCGAGCTGCGTGAGAGTATGCGAGCTGCCGCGTGATCAGCAAATTGCTGATTATCAATATTTTACAAGAATTAACCTGTCGGAAAATCGACAGGTTAATTTTTATAACGGGCTTACACTCAGCGAGTTCCATATCACGCCCTTACGAAAGCCTGAGGGATGGGCGCAACGGCCGGGGCATGAAGGTGCGTGCTAGAAGGTCCTGGGATAACGCCACCGCTGGGATGAAAGAAAATCCAAAAATAATCCGTACCTTTGAAGTTCAAAAGATTCGCGAAAAGTTCGGCGCCAGCGAAGCAGACAGCGAAGCAGACAGCGAAGCAGACAGCGAAGCAGCCAGCAAAGCAGACAGTATGATTCCGCAGGAGACAGTCCAGACCATCCTCAACACCGCGCAGATAGTTGACGTGGTGAGCGACTTCGTGTCCCTCAAGAGGCGCGGAGCGAACTGGGTGGCGTGCTGTCCCTTCCACAACGAGAAAACCCCATCGTTCTACGTGTCGCCGTCCAAGGGCATCTACAAATGCTTCGGCTGCGGCAAGGCGGGAAGCGCCGTGGGTTTCGTGATGGAACACGAGCACTGCAGCTACAACGAGGCGCTCAGGTATCTGGCAAAAAAATACCACATCGAAATCCAGGAAGAAGAACTCACTCCGGAGGAGACGATGCGGCGTCAGCGCAACGAGAGCCTGCTCCTGGTGAGCGAATTCGCCCAGAAGTTCTTCGCGGAACAGCTCAAACAGGGTGAGGGCAAAGACATAGGCCTGGCCTATTACAAGTCGCGCGCCCTGGAAGACGAGACCATCGCCCGCTTCGGTCTGGGCTGGGCTCCCTCAGGGAAAGACTCCCTGCTTCAGGCAGCACGCAAAGCCGGTTATAAGGACGAGTATCTACTGGACGCCGGACTGGCGGTTCAGAGAGAAGACGGCACCCTTGCGGACAAGTTCCGCGAGAGGGTGATGTTCCCCATACACTCGGTGAGCGGACGCGTGATCGCCTTCAGCGGCCGCACCCTTAAGAGCGACAACCCCGCCAAATACGTCAACTCCCCCGATACCCCAATCTACACAAAGAGCAACATCCTCTTCGGCATCTGGTTCGCCAAGAGCGAGATAGCAAAGCAGGACAAGTGCATAGTGGTGGAGGGCAACGTGGACCTGGTGATGCTGCATCAGCTCGGCATCCGCAACGTGGTGGCCCCCTGCGGCACCTCGTTCACCGAGCAGCAGATCCGCCTCATCCGCAAGTTCACCGACAATGTGACCCTCATGTTCGACGGCGACGGAGCCGGCATCCATGCCGCCCTCAGGGCCATCGACATGATACTCAAGGAGGGTATGAACGTGAGCGTGGTGCGCCTTCCGGCGGAAGACGACCCCGACTCCTTCGCCCGTAAGCACACGCTCGAAGAGTACCAGAACTACCTGAAGGAGCACGAGCAGGACTTCCTCGCTTTCAAATCGGAAATCCTTCTGGCAGACGCCGGCAACGATCCCCTAAAGCGGGCCATGGTCATCAACGACATTGCCGATACCATCGCCCTTATCCCCGATCAGGTGAAAGCGTCGGTATTCGTAAACGCCGCCGCGCAGCAGTTCGACGTGGACAGCGAAGTCATCTTTACGAGAGTCCGCAAAACGCGCGCAAAGTTGCTGGAGGACTGGCGGAAAGAAAAGGAAAGGGAGGAGAAGCAGAGGCAGCCGGAAGATGCCATCGTCCAGCCCGAAGCAGCAGTAGTGCCGCAAAAACCAGCCGCCTACCATCCCGAGAACAAGGCCCTGGCCACGGTGGAAGAGCAGATACTGAAGTTTCTTCTGGTAGATGGTCTGGAGCCCCTCGAGTTCGCCTTCGACACTCCGGAGGCCAAAGAATTCCAGTCGGAGCAGGTGACTGTGACTGAATACATAAGCGACTTCCTCGACCTTCACGGCTTCAAAATTGAGAACCAGGGTTACGCCCGGGTGTATGACGCCTATCTGGCAGGGTACGACGCCGGCTTCTCCCAGGAGGAGATAATCCGCCGCCTGCTCAACTCCCCCGACCGCGTGGTCGCCGGCCTGGCCGCCTCCATCTCCACGGAAAAATATACCCTGTCCATAGAAGAACTGAAGAACAGCCTCACCATAAAGTCTTCCTGGCTCACCACCTATGTCCCCAAGACGATGCTCACCTACATCGTGACCCGTAATAACCAGAAGGCAAAACAGCTGCGCAAAGCCCTCGGCAACCCAGAGGCCCTGAAGGCGGAAGGCAGCTCGGAGGAAGAAGTGATGAAGCAGATAATGAGCCTTCAGGAAGAGACAAGAAGAATAAAGAAAAAGTTATCCGACAATAATGAGTAAGAATCAGAAATTCGCGCGCACCCTTGTCACCTGTGCGCTTCCGTATGCCAACGGTCCGGTACACATCGGCCACCTTGCAGGCGTTTACGTGCCTGCAGACATCTACGTCAGATATCTCCGCATGCGCGGGGAAGACGTCCTCTTCATCTGCGGAAGCGACGAGCACGGAGTGCCCATCACCATAAAGGCACGTGCCGAAGGCTGCACCCCTCAGGACATAGTGGACCGCTATCACAAGATAATCAAGGACTCCTTCACCGGCCTGGGAATCAATTTCGACATCTATTCCCGTACCAGTTCGGAGATCCATCACAAGACTTCGTCGGATTTCTTCCGTAAACTCTGGGAAGAGGGCAAGTTCATCACCCAGGAAAGCGAGCAGTACTACGACCCCGAGGCAAAGACCTTCCTGGCCGACCGTTATATCACAGGCAAATGCCCCCGCTGCGGCCATGAAGGCGCATACGGAGACCAGTGCGAGCACTGCGGCAGCACCCTGAGCCCCGAAGAGCTCATCGACCCGCATTCCAAACTCTCCGGAGCCACCCCGATAAAGAAGAAGACCAGCCACTGGTATCTGCCGCTCAACGATTACGAACAGTGGCTGAACTGCTGGATACTCGACGGTCACAAGGAATGGCGCAGCACCGTTTACGGCCAGTGCAAGAGCTGGCTGGTTGGCGGCCTGCAGCCCCGTGCCGTGAGCCGCGACCTCGACTGGGGCGTGCCCGTCCCGGTGCCGGGAGCTGAAGGAAAGGTGCTCTACGTGTGGTTCGACGCCCCCATCGGCTACATCTCCAACACCAAGGAACTCCTCCCCTACAGCTGGGAGAAATGGTGGAAGAGCGACGACACCCGCCTCATTCATTTCATCGGCAAAGACAACATCGTCTTCCACTGCATAGTATTCCCGTCCATGCTGAAGGCGCACGGCGGATATGTGCTGCCCGACAACGTTCCCGCGAACGAGTTCCTGAACCTCGAGGGCGACAAGATCTCCACTTCCCGCAACTGGGCTGTGTGGGCTCACGAATACCTGAAGGACTTCCCCGGCAAGGCCGACGTAATGCGTTACGTGCTCACCGCCAATGCCCCGGAAACCAAGGACAACGACTTCTCATGGAAAGAGTTCCAGACTCGCAACAACAGCGAACTTGTGGCCATCTTCGGAAACTTCGTGAATCGCGCTATCGTGCTCACTCACAAGTACTTCGAAGGTAAGGTTCCGCCGCGCGGAGTCCTCACCGAGGCCGACAAGGCAGTGCTCGCCGAAGTGCCCGAAATCCGCCGCAGCCTGGAAGAGAACCTCGAAGGTTTCCGCTTCCGCGATGCTCTGAAAGACGCCATGGCGCTGGCCCGTCTGGGCAACAAATACATCTCCGATTCCGAACCCTGGAAGACGGCGAAGGAAGACATGGGCCGCACCGGCACCATCCTGAACGTGTGCCTGCAGCTCTGCGCCGACCTGGCCATCGCTTTCGAGCCCTTCACCCCGGCGGCCGCGGAAAGGCTGCGCGGAATGCTGAAAGTCGGTCTGGCCGCCGGATTCGACCACCGTGCCGGAGAGCAGCAGACGGAGAACACCTACAAAGAAGGCGAAGCCGTCGCCCTTCATACCGTTCCCGAAGGGAAAGCGTCTGAAGGGACCCTTAAGTGGGACACCCTCGGCTCCACCGAAATCCTTCCCGAAGGCTGGGAAATCGCTCCGGCGGAGTTGCTGTTCGAGAAGATAGAAGACGCCGCCATCGACGCACAGCTCGAAAGGCTCGCCCGCATCAAGGCCGAGAACGAAGCTGCCGCCAAGGCTCAGCTCGCAAAGCAGGTGGAACCGCAGAAGGCTCCTGTGAGCTTCGACGATTTCGGTCGTATGGACATCCGCACCGCAACCGTGCTGGAGGCCGAAAGGGTGCCGAAGACAGATAAGCTCCTCAAGCTCACCATCGACACCGGAATCGACCGTCGCGTGATAGTGTCCGGCATAGCCGAGTACTACTCACCCGAAGACATGCTGGGCAAGCAGATCTGCATCCTGGCGAACCTCGAGCCGCGCACCATCCGCGGAATCGAGTCCAAGGGCATGATTCTCATGGCAAAACAGGGAGACGGCTCCATGCGGTTCATTACTCCGCAGGAAGCCGTCGCCAATGGTGCGGTGATAGGCTAGGAAGCTACGTCGCAGAGGAACTTGATCCTCACGAGACGCACCTCCATCTCCTCACAATCTCCTGACAAGGCCTCAATGGCTTCGGACAGACTGTCCGAGGTGGCCTCATCGTGGAAGTATTCGTAGATTTCGTCCTCGATTTCCGGGTCGATGTTCTCCTCTATATAGTAATCGAGGTTGAGCTTGGTGCCGGTGGCCACGATGGCCTCTATCTCCTTCATGAGTTCGTCCATCTCGAGACCGCGCATGGCGGCGATATCCTCGAGTTCCATGCGGCGGTCGATGCTCTGGATGATGAAGATCTTGTTGGCGCTGCGGTTCGGGGAAGACTTCACCACAAAGTCGTCGGGACGCTCTATGTCGTTCTCTTCCACGTACTTGGCGATGAGCTTGAGGAACTCGGCGCCGAACTTGCGGGCCTTGCCCTCGCCCACGCCCTGGCACTTCTGAAGCTCTTCGTAGGTGAGAGGATAGAGTATGGACATGTCGCCAAGGGCCGGGTCTCCGAAGAGTATCCACGGCTGCAGGCCGAGCTTGCGGGCCAGATCGCGACGGAGGTCTTTGAGCATGGAGAAGAGCACCGGGTCTCCCCCGCCGCCGGCTCCCTTTGCCGCGGCACGCTCGGTGGCGGCGTCTTCGTCGTCATCGTCGTCCGGAGTATCATCTTCCTCGAAGTGGGCGTCTTCCACCAGCTCTATCTTCCACGGAGCCTCCATGAACTCCTCGCCCTGCTGGGTGACATAGATGAGGCCGTAGCTCTCGATTTCCTTTCCAAGCAGATGGGCCACGAGCCCCTGATGCATCACGGCCAGCCAGTGCTTTTCGTCCTTCTCGGCTCCGGCTCCGAAGAGCGGGAGTTCGTCGTGACGGTAGCTCTTGATGAGGGCGTTGGCCTTTCCGGCCAGGATGCCGGCCAGATGTTCCATCTTAAAGTGCTCGGGCAGGCTCAGGATGAGCTTCATCACCAGCAGCATATCCTCGCGACCGTCGAAGGTGGCACGCGGGTGCAGGCAATTGTCGCATGAGCCGCAGTTGTCCTGGGTGTAGTCTTCACCGAAATAGTTCAGCAGCAGCTTGCGGCGGCATTGACCGCTCTCGGCGTAGGCCACCACCTCGTTCAGGAGCTGACGGTTGATTTCCTGCTCTGCGATAGGTTTGCCCTGCATGAACTTCTCCAGCTTCTGGATGTCCTTGTAGGAGTAGTAGCAGATGCAGATGCCTTCTTCGCCATCGCGCCCGGCACGGCCGGTCTCCTGATAGTAGCTTTCGATGCTCTTGGGGATGTCGTAATGGATTACGAAACGGACGTCGGGCTTGTCGATACCCATGCCGAAGGCTATGGTTGCCACTATCACGTCGGCCTCTTCCATGAGGAAGGCGTCCTGATTGTCGGCGCGCACCTTGGCGTCGAGCCCGGCATGATAAGGCAGGGCACGGATGCCGTTGATGCAGAGGAACTCAGCCATCTCCTCAACCTTTTTGCGGCTGAGACAGTAGATGATACCGCTCTTTCCCGGGTTCTTGCGGATGAACTTGACGATATCCTTGTCGGCGTCTACCTTGGGACGCACCTCATAATAGAGGTTGGGCCTGTTGAAAGAAGACTTGAACACTCCGGCCCCCTGGATGCCCAGGTTCTTGAGGATGTCGCTCTGCACCTTGGGAGTGGCCGTGGCCGTGAGGGCTATGATGGGATGTCGGCCGATTTCCTCCACAAGGGTGCGGATGCGGCGGTATTCCGGACGGAAGTCGTGCCCCCATTCGGAGATACAGTGGGCCTCGTCCACCGCATAAAAGGATATGGGAATTTCACGCAGCAGGGCTACGTTTTCCTCTTTTGTGAGGGATTCGGGTGCGACGTAGAGGATTTTCGTGCGGCCTGCCAGGAGGTCATCGCGCACCTCGTCCATCTGGGCCTTGTTAAGGCTGGAATTGAGGAAGTGCGCGATGCTCCCGCTGCCGGCCACGAATCCACGGAGCACGTCTACCTGATTCTTCATCAGGGCGATGAGAGGAGAAATCACTATGGCCGTGCCGTCCATGATGAGGGCGGGCAACTGATAGCAGAGCGATTTGCCGCCGCCGGTAGGCATGAGCACGAAGGCGTCGCCACCGTTCAGCAGGTGATTGATTACCTTCTCCTGATCACCCTTGAAGTTGTCGTATCCAAAGAATTCCTTTAATGTGCGGTGTATTTGGGCCGAGTAGTCCATTTAATCCAGGGAGTGAATTGCCAGACCAGAACGCAGCTTCGGCTCGAACCAGGTCGTCTTGGGCGGCATGATGTTGCCGCTGTCGGCGATGTCCATAAGCTGCTGCATGCTTACCGGGTAGAGTGCAAACGCAACCTCCATCTCCCCGCTGTCCACCCTGCGTGAGAGTTCGCCGAGTCCGCGGATACCTCCTACGAAGTCGATCCGCTTGTCGGTACGTAAGTCTTTAATTGCAAGTAGTTTATCCAGTACAAGATTACTCAGAATTGTGACGTCCAGCACCCCGATCGGGTCGGAATCGTCGTAGCGGCCGGGCTTGGCCACCATGGAATACCAGCGGCCTCCGAGGTACATGGAGAACTCATGAAGCTTCGAGGGCTCATAGGGTTCGGTACCGCGGTCTGCAAGTTCGAAGTCGGTCTTCAGGGCCTGCTTGAATTCCTCCTGGGAAAGGCCGTTCAGGTCCTTGACCACTCGGTTGTAGTCCAGGATCTTGAGCTGACCTTCGGGGAAGCAGACTGCCATGAAGAAGTTGTACTCTTCGTTGCCGGTATGGTTCGGGTTCTGCTCGCGCTTTTCGGCGCCCACGCGTGCTGCTGCAGCGGTGCGATGATGGCCGTCCGCCACGTAGAAGGCCTTCACCTCATTGGTGAAGATCTCCGTGATGCGGGCGATGGTAGCGTCGTCCGTGATGGGCCAGAAGCGGTGGCCGAAATTGTTTTCGTCGATAAAGTCGTATTCCGGCTTGCCGGCGGATGCCTTGGCCACTATGGCCGCGAGTTCGGGATTGTCTTTATAGGCGAAGAAGACAGGCTCGATGTTGGCGTTCTGGATGCGGACGTGCACCATGCGGTCGTCTTCCTTGTCTTTACGGGTGAGCTCGTGCTTCTTGATGAGTCCGGAGGCGTAGTCGTCCGTGTGGGCGCAGAGCACGAGGCCGTACTGGGTGCGGGCTCCCATGGTCTGGGCGTAGACGTAGTAACATTCCTTCGGGTCGCGGACCAGCCAGCCGCGGGCCTGCCAGTCGGCGAAGTTCTTCACAGCGCGGTCATACACGCGCGGATCGTGATCTTCCAGGATAGGATCGAAATCGATCTCCGGCTTGGTGATGTGAAGCAGACTCTTTTCGCCTGCCATATCCTTGGCCTCCTGCGAGTTGAGAACGTCGTAAGGGGGTGCAGCCACCTCGGTGACTATGTCTTTCGGCGGCCTGATTGCCGCAAAGGGTTTTACTCTTACCATTTGTTTACCTGGAATTTAGCGTTTCCGGTAGCAAAGAAATCCACGATCTGACGGGCGGCGGCGAGGCCGGCGTTGATATTGGCTTCGGAGGTCTGGGCTCCCATCTTCTTGGGAGTTGCGAAGACACGGAGACCGAACTTTTCCTGAAGGGCTGCGAAGTTGTCGGGGGCGACGTCGGTGACGTACTTGAGGTCCGGCCTTTCGGTGAGGGCCTTTTCCAGACCGGCTTCGTCGATGACCTCCTTGCGGGCGGTGTTCACCAGCGTTGCGCCCTTGGGCATCTTGGTGATGAGCTCGTAGTTGATGCTGCCAATTGTGGAAGGCAGGGCGGGGATATGGAGCGATACGTAGTCGCTGCCGGAGTAGAGTTCGTCCAGAGTGTGAACGGGCTCGGCTCCGCCGGCAGCAATCTGTTCGTCGGTGAGGAACGGATCGAGGGCCTTTACCTTCATTCCGAGGGCCTTGGCCTTTGCGCCGACAAGACGGCCCACTGCGCCGAAGGCCTGGATACCGAGGGTCTTGCCCTGGATTTCAGAGCCGGTGGCGGGGGTGAACTGGGTGCGTGCCATGAAGATCATGAGGGCCACTGCGAGCTCTGCCACAGCATTGGAGTTCTGGCCGGGAGTGTTCATGACCACAATCTTACGGGCGG
Organism: Bacteroidales bacterium; assembly: GCA_017412645.1. Classification (GTDB taxonomy): domain Bacteria; phylum Bacteroidota; class Bacteroidia; order Bacteroidales; family UBA932; genus Cryptobacteroides. Next base: position 15,717 of record JAFPWX010000011.1, read on the forward strand.
ATGCTGCCTCGAGGTCTACGTTGTCGTAGCCTGCGCCGGCGCGCACGACTATCTTGAGCTTGGGAGCGGCGGCAATAACCTCTGCGGTGACTTTATCCGAACGGATGATCAGAGCTTCGGCGTCGGCAACAGCCTTTACGAAATCGGCCTGCTCTGCATATTTCTCGAAGAGAACCACTTCGTGACCGGCCTCCGTGAGAATCTTCTTGATGCCTTCTACCGCCACGGCGGCGAAAGGCTTCTGGGTAGCGATGAGAACCTTCATGACCTTTACTTTTTAAGATTTTCGAAATCCTGCATGGCTTTTACGAGAGCCTCTACATCTTCCTGGGTGCAGGCGTTGTAGGTGGAGGCACGGAAACCGCCCACGCTGCGGTGGCCCTTGATGCCGATGATGTGGCGCTCCTTGGCGAAGGCCATGAATTCGTCGGCCAGATCCTCCTTACCCTCTGCCATGACGAAGCAGATGTTCATGATGGAACGGTCTTCCTTTGCTGCGGTGCCGCGGAAGAGGGAGTTGCGGTCGATTTCAGCATAGAGAGTGTCGGCCTTGCGAACATTTATCTTGTTCATAGCCTCTACGCCTCCGATGCTCTTGACCCACTTGAGGGTTTCGTTCATGACGTAGATGCTGAACACCGGCGGGGTGTTGAACATGCTGCCCTTGTCGATATGGGTGCGATAGTCCAGCATGGTGGGCAGATAGCGGCTCACCTTTCCGAGGCCGTCTTTACGGATGATGGCGAAGATCACGCCTGCGGGGCCGGCGTTCTTCTGGGCGCCGCCGTAGATGAGGGCGTACTTGCTCACGTCGACCGGACGGCTGAGAATGTCGGACGACATGTCCGCGATGAGCGGAACGGGGCAGTCCATGTCGTGCTTGATCTCGGTGCCGTAGATGGTGTTGTTGGTGGTGATATGCAGATAATCCAGGTCTTTCGGGATGTCGAAGCCCTTGGGGATATAGCTGTAGTTCTTGTCCGCCGAGCAGGCGATAGCATATGCGTTGCCGATGCCGGCCGCTTCCTTGAGGGCCTTGTGCGCCCATACGCCGGTATCGAGATAAGCAGCCTTGTTCTCCAGGAAATTCATTGCCACATACAGGAACTGCAGGCTAGCGCCGCCGCCGAGGAACACGACCTCGTATTCGTCCGGAATATTCAGCAACTCTTTCCAAAGAGCGCGAGTTTCGTCCATCGTGGCCTCCCACTCCTTTGTGCGGTGCGAAATGGAAAGGAGCGACACTCCTGTACCCTTGAAATCCTTGATGGCCTCTATGGCCTTGTCGTACACAACCTGCGGAAGGAGGCAGGGGCCGGCATTGAAAACATGAACTTTGTCCATTTTAAAACGTTTGGTTATAATTATGTGGTTATTGGTTTGAATCTGTCTTTAAAGTTAGCCAATTTTTTTCTGAAAGCAAATTTTTGAAGCCCGGAAAAACATCCAGAGCCACATTTGCCGTGAAAATGCAGTCTTCCCCGAATTCCCGCGACAGCGCCTCCACTCCCGGAAGTTTGAGAAGCCGTTCTGCTTCGGGCTGGTCGGCATAAGGAAAACGGAAGACGACGGGGGCCGACAGCGTCTTCTCCACCTTCACAGCTGCAGCCAGGGCGTCCGCAGCAGCACTGCGGTATGCGTTGATGAGGCCCGGGACGCCCAGCAGCACTCCTCCGAAATAGCGCACTACCGCCACTGCTACGCCGGTCAGACCGGCGGAATCGATCTGCCCCAGAATGGGGCGGCCTGCGGTGCCGGAAGGTTCGCCGTTGTCGTTCGCACGCCACAGGCTCTCCACGGACCAGCTTCCGTCTGCCAGCTGAACGGGCCTGGGAATACGGTACGCATAGCAGATATGACGGGCACTGTGGTGCTCGGATTCAAGGGATTTGAGCAGGGGCGCAAGCTCTGCTTCCGAGGAGACGGGCCAGGCATAGGCGATAAAACGGCTGCCCCGGTCTTTGAAGAGGCCTTGGGAAGGCGCGGAGATGCTTGTAAACTTGTCGGTCACTTGCGAACCAAATTTAGCAAAAAAGAAGTATATTCGCAATATGTTTTACAATTATCGCGTCACGCTGCAGGGTATAAAAGGATTCTACCGCCTCTATACGGTGGCGGGGTCCAACACCCTCTACACCTTCCACAAGCAGCTCAGGTCAGACCTGGAATTTCCCCAGGACCAGCGCATCCTTTTCAAGGCCCTTGCGGCCGACGGAACGGTTCTGGCCCGCTACGCCCTAATCGACATCGGCTCAGGCGCCGTGGACGAGGTGAGCATCGAAGACACGATAAAGGCCGGAGTTTCCAGCTTTGTATATTTCTACGACGTAACTTCCAAAAAGAGCGTCATCATCACCTTCGAGGGCCCGTCCGACCGCAAGGTTGCACTTCCCACCCTGGAAGAATCCAAAGGTCCCATCCCCATCGAGTTCGAAAACGGCTACGTAGCCTTCGAAGACCTTCCGGAAGACAAACGCCGCAAGGTACCGGCAATGCCCGGAAGCGATGCGGTTGAAGACGAGGATGAGGACGAAGAAGACGAAGAGATTGAAGATCCCGACAAGGAAGAGGAAGAGCTGGTTTACGAAGAAGAATAATAATCAAGGGAATAAAAAACCAGGGCGGCCCGATTGGACCGCCCTTGATTATTGCTTCGATAAGGATTATTCCTCTACGGGTTCGGGTTCCACGAAGGGAGCTACCTTGCAGAGCTCGATGTCGAATATGAGGGTCTGGTTGGGGCCGATGGTCTGAGGACCACGCTCGCCGTATGCAAGCTCGGAGGGGACGAAGAGTTTGATCTTTCCACCTTCACCAACATACTTGAGGCCTTCGGTCCAGCCCTTCACAACACGGTCGAGGGTGAAACGTACGGAGTCGGCTTCTGGCTTCACCTCGTCGAACACGGTGCCGTCGAGAAGAGTGCCCTTGTAACGCACCCAGACGGTATCCTTGTCGGAGACGGGAACGAGGTCGCTGCCGGGTTCCTCAACAAGATACTGAAGACCGCTTTCGGTGACCACGACACCTGCCTTCTTGGCGTTCTTTGCGAGATACTTCTCACCCTTTTCCTTGTTGGCAAGGAGGTTCTCCTGACGACGGTTCTCAAGATAGTCGTTGAAGAGACGGTTCATCTCGTTGGGGTCGATCTTGAACTGCTTGCCGAATTCGGGGTCGCGGGGGTTGCCCTTCGCTTTGATGAAAGCGCGCATGCCCCTCTTGATCTGGCAGTAGTTGAGTTCGCCGAAATCGTATCCCTTGATGAAGGAACCGAAGTTCACACCCACAAGATAAGCGACGCTGTCCTTGGTTGCCATGGAGACCTTGTAATCCTTGGACGTCTTGGCTACGGGAGCCGCTGCTTCTACGACGGGGGCGACTTCTTCGCCCTCTGTGGCCTCGGCCGCATGTTTCTGCTGGCAGGCCAGAGCTGCAATGCCCAAAACGAGGGCTGCAAAGAGTAATGACTTTTTCATTGTTATTGGTTTTTAAAAGGTTTCTAAAGTTCCCAGGCGAGGGCTGAGGCGCCGAGGATTGCGGCGTCGGATTCCTTGAGCTGGGAGAAGAGGATGCGGACCTTACCCCGCCACATGGGGAGCAGATTCTCGTTCATGGCTTTGAGGGTAGGTTCATACAGGAACTCCTTGGCACGGGCGAGACCGCCGAAGAGCACTATCGCCTCGGGAGCGGAGAACTCCACGAAATCGGCCAGGCTCTGGCCGAGAATCTTGCCTGTGTATTCGAACACCCTGACCGCCAGGTTGTCGCCTGCGCAGGCAGCGGTGTAAACATCTTTGGAGGTAATGTTCTGAACCTCGCGGAGGAGGCTGGGTTCGTCGGACATCTCCAGCCATTCGCGGGCCGTGCGGGCCACTCCGATGGCGGAGCAGTATGCCTCAAGGCAGCCGGTCTTGCCGCAGCCGCAGAGGCGACCGTTGTGACGAACGGCGCAGGTGTGACCGAGCTCGCCGGCAAAACCGTCGGAACCGTAGAGCACCTGACCGTTGATTACGATACCGGAACCCACGCCGGTGCCGAGGGTGATCATGATGAAATCCTTCATACCCTTGGCCACGCCATAGGTCATCTCTCCCATTGCCGCCGCATTGGCGTCGTTGGTGAGGGAGACGGGAATGCCGACAGCTTCCTTGAGAAGCTTTGCGAACTCCACGCTGCCGTGAGCCGCCCACGGAAGATTGGGGGCGAATGCAATTGTGCCGTTATAGTAGTTGCCGTTGGGAGCGCCCACGCCTATGCCGCGAATCTCGCCGGTTTTGCCGGCCTGCGAGATGAGGGCAGTGATGGCCTGGGCAAGTTCTTTCACGATTACCTTCGCATCCGAGCTGCCGCTTGCAGGAATGACATTCTGGGCGAGAACCTCGCCGCGTGCGTCCACGACACCGAGCTTGCTGCTCTGGCCGCCTATATCGATACCGACTACAAAATTTTTTGCCATATTATTCAACCGGAATGTCTTTGTTAACGTTCTTGTAACCAGCCAGTGCGTAGAACACGAGGTATGCGAGGCAGGCGATGATGAGCCAGTAGCTCTGGAGAGAACCGACATGGTCGGCCAGAAGGTTCTGGAAGAACGGGATGATGCCGCCGCCGCAAACGAGGGTCATGAAGATGCCAGAAGCTGCTGCGGTGTATTTGCCGAGTCCCTCAACTGCGAGATTGAAGATGGCGCCCCACATGATGGAGGTGCAGAGACCGCAGAGGATGAGGAAGCCGAATGACAGAGGAATCGCGTTTCCACCGATCTTGATCTGAACTGCCTCAGGAATGAAGATGGCGAGAATAACGAAGATGATGGCAACGGAAGACATGACGCTGAGCATGATCTTGCTGCTCACCTTGGAGCCCACGGATGCACCGATAAGACGGCCGACGAGCATGCTGAGCCAATAGCCACCGATCATGGTGCCGGCAAGGGCGGGACCTATCCAGTCGAGACCGGAATAGTATACATTCGCGGTGTTAGGAATACCTACCTCGATACCCACATAGAAGAAGATGGCGATGGCGCCGAGGATGAAGTGACGGAACGAAAGCGGGCTGTGTGCGTCTTTCTTGAGATTGCCTGCCTTACGGGCAGCCTTCTCTTCCGCGGTTTCCATATGAGGCTCGGGGATATTGGTGAGCTTTATGATGATGAATGCGATGGCGAAGATGGCCATTGCGATAATCATCACGGGAGCAGCCTTGGCCACGGTGGCATCGGCAATACTGCCGCCTACCAGCCAACCCACGAAGATGGGAGCGATGGTGCCGCCGATGGAGTTGCAACTACCACCCCACTGAATGAGCTGGTTACCACGGTTTCCGCCGCCGCCGAGGGTGTTCAGCATGGGGTTCACCACGATGTTGAGCATGCACATGGAGAAGCCGGCTACAAATGCGCCGAGCACATAGACCAGGAAGCTCTCCAGATAACCGGAAAGGAACTGGATGCCTACGCCGATAAAGCCGACGGTAACGGCTGCCAGAGCGGTGAGCTTATAACCCTTGCGCTTGAGGATCAGACCCGCCGGAATACCCATGCAGGCATAGGCAATAAAGTTGGCGAGAGTGCCAAGCTGGGAAAGGGCCTTGCTGGCGCCGAACTGATTGGTGACGATAACGCCCATGGAACCTGCCAGGTTGGTCACGAACGCAATCATGAAGAACAGAGCGAACATCACCACGATAACCGGGGTGTAGTTCTGCTTTTTTTCTACGTTTGCCATATTGATTGATTATTAGATTGATGCGAGGTTTTTTTCGTTGCAGATATTGCGCCCGTCAGCGGTATAGGCATACTCGATGCGGTCGGCATAGGCCTTTTCCACTTTGCCGCGGACTATCTTCACGGTGGAGTTCACCAGGCCGTTCTGCTCGGTCCAGGGCTCGGGGCAGATCACCAGCGTGGTGGGCAGCCACTTTTCGGGGAACATGCCCTCGTGTTTGCCGCCCTTGCGGTAGGTGTTCATCTCGTCCCAAATCTTCTGGATCATAGCTTTCTTGCCGTCTTCGGAAGCCGGGTCGAGCTCGGGATGATTCTTCTTGAGCCACTCTTTGCAGTGTTCCTTGTTGGGAACTATTACGGCAATGGTGTATGGATTCTGGTTGTTGTGGATGATTACCTGATCCACGAACTTGGTGACGCTGGTGAGGTTGTCTTCGTAGCCCTCCGGGGAATACTTGTCGCCGTCGGCTGCGATGAGCAGGCTCTTGAAGCGGCCGGTGACGTATAAGTAGCGGCGGTCCTGCGGGTAGAGATAGCCGCGGTCGCCGGTGTAGAGCCAGCCGTCTATTATTGTGCTGGCGGTGGCCTCCGGATTCTTCCAGTAGCCGGCCATAACGTTCTCGCCGCGGATAACGATTTCACCCGTTTCGCCGTCGGGCAGTTCTTTGTGCTCCTCGTCGCAGATCTTGATGTCCATGGGCTGGACAGTGCGGCCGGAGCTGCCGAAGATGGCGTGGCCTTCGCTGTTGGCACAGATGATAGGCGTGGCTTCGCTGAGGCCGTAGCCCTGGAAGACAGGGACGCCGATGGCATTGAACCACTTCTGCAGTTCAATGTCCAGCAGGGCGCCGCCGCCCACGAAGAAACGCATCTCGCCGCCGAAGGCGTTTTCGCGGATCTGGGCGAAGAGCTTTTTGTCGAAGAAGTTGATGAGAGGCTTCTTCCAGAAATGCTTGTACCAGGGCTTGCCGGCATTGTAGTATTCCTGATTGTAGCCTATTGCCAGATTGACCGCAAAGTTGAAGAGTTTCTCCACCCTGGGGCCCTTGGCCTTTACGCCGGCCTCGATGTTCTTTTTGAAGGTGCGGGAAAGCGCGGGTACACTGAGCATCACGTGCGGTTTCACGTCCTTGATGGCTCCCGGCACGTTGCGCAGGGTGGCCAGCTGGGTTTTGCCCACGGGGACGGTGGCGATGCTGCCACCATACATCATCATAGTGTAGAAGCCGGCCACATGAGCGAAGCAGTGGTCCAGCGGGAGGATGATGAGCATCCTGGCACCTTCCTCGATGCCGATGACCGATGCTCCCTGCTCCACGTTCGCGGTGTAGTTGCGGTGAGTGAGCAGGATGCCCTTCGGATCGGCCGTGGTGCCGGAGGTGTAGGAGATGTTGGCGTAGTCGTCCGGCTTGATGGACTTAATGCGCTCTTCCAACTCTTCGCCATGCTCCTTGAGGAACTTCACGCCCATGTCGTGAAGCTCGCTGATATGCATTTCGCCTTTCTCCAGCGGAATGTCGTCGAACACTATTACTTTGCGGACCTGCTTGCACTGCTTAATGATACGGCGGATCTTGGGAATCTCGTTCTCGGAGGCCGCGATGTACACCGAGTCGGAGTGGTTGATGCGGAAGCTGAGGTCTTTGTCGGATTCGAGCTTATACGAAAGGGGAACGTTCACGCCGCCGGCGTAGAGTATTCCCAATTCAGTCATTACCCACAGGTTGCGGGCTTCTGCGAGGAGTGACACCCTTTCGCCTTTCTGGAGACCGAGAGCCATGAATCCGGCTGCAAGAATGCGGCCTTCGTCACGGGTCTGCTTGAAAGTGGTTTCCACCCACACTCCGTTCTGCTTTTCGCGGAGATATGTATTGTCTGCAAATATTTTCGTGTACTTCTCGACGAAGTCGATGATGGTCGGTTTTTTAGTTGCCATGCTATTTGTTTTTCTTGGAGAAGAGGCCGTAGAGCTGTGCGTCGATCATATCGGTGATCTTTTCGAAATCTTCGGGCTTGTTGCCGAACTTGACGTTGTCGGCATCCACCACGAGCAGATTGCCCTGGTAGTCCTTGATCCAGTTCTCGTATTTTTCGTTTAGTCCGGTAAGATAGTCTATACGTATGCTGCGCTCGTACTCGCGGCCCCTCTTCTGAATCTGGGAAATGAGGTTGGGGATGCTGGAACGCAGGTAGATGAGGAGGTCGGGATAGCCGACCAGGCTCATCATGAGGGAGAAGAGATCGGAATAGTTCTCGAAGTCCCTCGTGGTCATGAGACCCATGTCGTGCAGGTTGGGGGCGAAGATCTTTGCGTCTTCATAGATGGTGCGGTCCTGAATGATGACGTCGTCCGTCTTGGAGATGTCCACCACGTCCTTGAAACGCTTGTTCAGGAAATATATCTGGAGATTGAAACTCCAGCGCTCCATATCCTCGTAGAAGTCTGCCAGATAAGGGTTGAAATCTACCGATTCGAATTTGGGGATCCAGCCATAGTGGGCTGCAAGCATTTTGGTGAGGGTGGTTTTTCCGCTTCCGATGTTTCCTGCGATGGCGATGTGCATAGTATAGTGTTTTTAAATCTTACAAAGGTAGTGATTTTATTTGAACAGGCCGAAGAGTTCCGCGTCGATACGGTCAGTAATGTGCGCGAAATCTTCGGGATTGTTTTTGAAGTCGAGATTGTCCGCTTCGATGGTGAGCAGGCGCCCAGGATAATTGCCTATCCACTGTTCGTAGTGGCGGTTGAGCCCGCTGAGGTATTCGATGCTCATGCCCTGCTCATAGTCGCGTCCGCGTTTCTGGATGTTGGACACCAGATGCTCGATGCTGCTCTTGAGGTATATGAGCAGTTCCGGGGGACGCACCATGCTCATCATGATCTGGTATAGCTGCATGTAGGTCTGGTAGTCGCGCTCGGAAAGATTGCCCATCTCGCGGTTGTTCTCCACGAAGATATGCACGCCCTCCATAAGGGTGCGGTCCTGGATGATGGTTTCCTTGCTACGGGAGATTTCCAGAAGGTCCTTGAAACGCTGGGCGAGGAAGTAGGTTTCCAGATTGTAGCTCCAGCGGGGGATGTCGTGGTAGTAGTCTTCCAGATAGGGGTTGTAGGTGACGCTCTCGAACTGGGGCTTCCAGCCGTAGTGCTCCGCAAGCATCCTTGTGAGGGTGGTTTTTCCGCTTCCGATATTTCCTGCAACTCCTATATGCATGGTTTAATGTCTTAGCTTACAAATTTAACATTTCTTTTGTAATTTTGCCACCGTTATTTTTTAAATCGGCTATGGATTTGAAGACTTTCCACTGCAGGGTGCTTTCGGAGAACTGCTATGTCCTTTCAGATGGCGACGCCTGCGTGGTAGTGGATCCCGGCTTCTACAGCGATGAGGAGTTCGGGGAGTTCCTGAAACTGCTGGGCGACTGCACGCCTTCGGCCATACTGCTCACCCACGCTCACTTCGACCACTGCATGGGGGTAGTGCGCATGCTGGCGAAATGGCCAGGGCTGCCGGTTTACATGCATACTGCCGAGACTGTGTCTTTATCGGACGACACCGACATCACCTCCCGGCTCGATCTTCACGGCCAGAGATTTGATTTCCCATGGAAGGCGGTGGAAGACGGGATGGAAATAACCATAGGCAAACTCGTCTTCAGGGCAATCCATACCCCGGGCCACTCCCCCGGCGCTTTGTGCTGGTACTGCGAGGCGGCCGGCCTGGCCTTCACTGGGGATACCCTTTTCGCCGGCACCATCGGCCGTACCGATCTGGCGCACGCCGATTACGACTCCCTTATCCGCTCCATCATGGAGAAACTCATCCTGCTGCCAGGCTCCACCGACATCTACCCGGGTCACGGCTGGGCCAGCACCATCGGCCGCGAGATGCGCACCAATCCATTCCTGGAGCCTTTCAACGAGCCCGCAGAAGGTTTTGACCCCGACATGCCCGGGGTAGAGCTGCATACGCTCTGATTCCTCCGGATTTCGAATTTTCGAAAAATTCGTATCTTTGGAGTACTGAATAACCAAACCACAATTATCATGAAAAAGTACTTTGCAGAGTGCCTCGGCACATTCGTTCTTACTTTCCTCGGTTGTGGAACCGCCATGTTCCTTGGCTGCGGCACACCGGCAGGAGTAGTCGGAACAGCTATCGCTTTCGGTCTTGCAGTTGTCGCCATGGCCTACACCATCGGCGGAATCAGCGGCTGCCACATCAACCCGGCCATCACCCTCGGCGTCGCTCTCAGCGGCCGCATGAGTTGGAAAGATGCTCTCGGTTACTGGTGCGGACAGATTATCGGCGGCATCATCGCCGGTGCAGTCCTTCTTCTGCTCACCAAGGTAGTTGCAGCTCCCGATCTCACCGGCGCCCTCGGTTCCAACGGCGTTGCGAATGCAGGTGGTGTCTGGGGTGCATGCCTCGTGGAGGTCATCGCCACATTCATCTTCGTGCTGGTAGTATTGGGTGCTACTGACGACAAGGTAGGTGCAGGCAAACCCGCCGGTCTTGCCATCGGTCTCAGCCTCATCCTCATCCACCTCGTCTGCATCAACCTCACCGGAACTTCGGTGAATCCCGCCCGTTCCATCGGTCCCGCCATTTTTGCCGGCGGTGCAGCCCTGAAGGATCTCTGGGTATTCATCTGCGCTCCTCTCGTAGGCGGTGCCCTGAGCGCCCTCTGCTGGAAAGCCTTCTCCTGCGAGAAGTAATCAAGAACCAAAATCCAAGTATTAAAGGCCCCGCTTCTGCGGGGCTTTTTTGCTTCCTCTCAAGGACAAATACGGAGAAGGGACCTAGCACGAAAAAGGCCAAAAACAAGGAAGGTCCCCTTCGGAAACCAGGGACCTTCCACAAAATCGGCCGAAAATGCAAGTCGGGCTACAGGTTTTCCTTCTTTACCTTATCGAGGAAAGCCTTTACGTGCTGCTTGTACTCTACGGGATGGCTCTGGAAAGAGTTGGCGTGGACGGCACCTTCCGCAACCCACATCTCCTTATAGCCGTTAACCTTTGCGTCGTAGTTCTGCTGCAGGTGCGGGAAGGGCACGAAGTCATCGGCATCGCCATGGATGAAGAGCATCGGACGGTCGCACTTGGCAAGCTGATCCATCGAAGAGGCCTCCTTGAAGGAGAATCCATACTTGTTCTTGCAAACTATGCTGGCGCTGGTGAGAACCGGGAACGGGGGCAGATGGAAACTGTCTTTGAGGTTGAACTTGAGCTGATTCCAGACACTGCTGTAACCGCAATCCTCGACATAGGCCCTCACGTACTCCGGCTGCTCGTCACCGCTCATCATCATTGTGGTAGCTGCACCCATCGACACACCGTGGACTACCATAAAGTCGTCTTTGAAGATATCGTGTGCAACCTTCACCCATTCAGACACGTCGTAGCGGTCGTACCAGCCCATGGTGGTGTGGTCGCCTCCGGAATAGCCGTGATACTGGAGATCCGGGAAGAGGACGTTATAATTGAAGTCGTCGCGGTACATGCGCACCAGATACAGGAACACGAAATGGTTGTCGCCGAAGCCGTGGACCACGATAGCGGTGCCTTCAGCCTTGGCTGGGTTGGCGGCGGGGACATAGCATGCGTGAATCTTATTATCGCCGTATCCGGTTATTTCGATATCCTTCAGGATACCCTTCTCCTTAAGGCCGTCGTACCAGGCGGTGCTTCCTGCCAGAAGTGAATCCGCTTTGTGACGGGTGCGTTCGATATTCTGCCCGTCCGGCATGTCGACCAGCACGTAATTGCACATGAACTTGCCCACGAGGCAACTGTTCAGGGAGATGGCTGCAAAGATGATGGCAGCAATTCTAAAGAGTGTTTTCATTATGTGTTTAAATTGGTTGTCGGTTTACAAAGTTAACAATTTTCCCGTAATGATTACAGCGTCTGCCCGCCGATGAACTCACGCATGATGGAAGTGGGAGGTATTGCGGCGATCTCCGCAGGCTTGAGAGCGATGACAGGCTCTATGAACTTCAGGAGTTCCTGTGCCTTCTTATAGGCCGGGCTGGCTTCCGTAACTCCGTAGAGCAGCGGCTCCGCATAGTACTTCAGAAGCGGAATATCGTAGAGGGTGGAGGAATTGAACACCACGCGAGCATTTTCCTCGAAGGGGAAGATGTTCCGGGCTTCTCCACGGCGGACGCTGGGCCAGCGGAGGATGTTGTCTTCCGGAGAAATGCCGCGCACGCGGTTGTCGCGCACGATGCGGCGAAGGAGGCGTTTGTCCGTGGTGGAGCCGTGCTCCTTTGTGCCTCCCGGAAGAGCCGAAAGTGCGGAAATGTAGACATTGTAGATACGGCTGCGGTCCACGTTCGGGGTGAGGGCCGGATTGAGCGCGTGGATGCCCTCCATGAAGAGCATGTCGCCGGGCTCCAGCTTCATGCGGCGGCTTTCGTCGAAGATAGTCTTTCCCGACTTGAAGTCGAACTTGGGAATAATCACTTCCCTGCCGGCGATGAGGTCGTTCAGGTTTTCATTCAGGAGCTTCACGTTCATCGCTCCCAGGCTCTCGAAATCATACTCGCCTTTCTCGTCGCGCGGAGTATGCTCGCGGTCCACGAAATAGTTGTCCAGTTCTATCACCTTGGGATTCAGCCCCAGAACGTTGCACTGCTGGGCGATGCGCAGCGAGCTGCTGGTCTTGCCGCTCGACGACGGGCCCGACATCATCACGATGCGGGTCTTGTTCTTATGCCAGAATATCTGGTTTGCGATTTCAGCGTACTTGCGTTCCTGTCGTGCTTCGCACAGATTGATGAGGCGTATGGCCTGTCCGTCTGCCAAGACAGCGTCGAGTTTCTGGATGGTGTCGATTCCAACGGCAGAGCACCAGTCGGCGTATTCCCTGCGTGCAGCCTCAATTTTCGAGATTTCTTCGCTCATTTGGTTTAAATGTTCAGTACTTCTTTCAGATATGGACCCGTGACCGATGCGGGATTGGCCGCGAGCTGTTCCGGAGTGCCCTGCGCGACTATGCGTCCGCCCGCGGAGCCGCCGAAGGGACCGAGGTCGAAGATATAGTCCACGCTCTTGAGCACGTCCATATTGTGTTCGATGATGATTACGGTATTGCCCTGGTCCACCAGGCGCCCCAACACTCCCAGCAGCACTTTGATATCGGCAAAGTGCAGGCCCGTGGTGGGTTCGTCGAGGATATACAGGGTGTTGCCGGTGGCCTTGCGGAAGAGCTCGGCGGCCAGTTTCATACGCTGGCTTTCGCCGCCGCTGAGCGTCACCGACGACTGCCCCAGATGCACATATCCCAGGCCTACATCGACAAGGGCCTTGAGTTTCGGGGCAATCTTGGGGTGCGTCTTGAAGAACTCGTAGGCCTCCGAAATGGGCATATCCAGCACATCGGCTATATTCTTTCCCTTATAACGGACGGCAAGGGTATCTTCCTTATAACGTTTGCCGCGGCACTGCTCGCAGGGCACGTTCACGCTCGGAAGGAAATTCATTTCCACCACCTTGATACCGGCGCCCTTGCACTCCTCGCAGCGTCCTCCAACCACATTGAAGGAGAAGCGTCCGGCCTTGAATCCGCGCACCTTGGCGTCGGGAGTATCCCCGAAGAGGGCGCGGATATCGTCGAAGACTCCTGTGAAGGTGGCAGGATTGCTGCGTGGAGTACGGCCGATGGGGCTCTGGTCCACCTCGATCACCTTGTCGATATTGCGCAGACCTACCAGCTCGTCGTACGGAAGCGGCTTCTGCTTGGAATGGTAGAACTTGCCCTTGAGTATGGGCATGAGGGTCTCGTTCACGAGGCTGCTCTTGCCGCTGCCGCTCACTCCCGCGACGCCTATCATACAGCCGAGCGGGAAGTCGATGTCGACGTTCTTGAGGTTGTTGCCCCTCGCTCCGCGAAGGCCCAGCGTGAGGCCGTTGCCATGCCGCCGAGTCGCGGGAACGGGGATCCTTTCCTTTCCGGAAAGATACTTCAGCGTTTCAGAGGCTGACGATTTGCCTTTGTCGGCAGGACCGCTGTATACAATCTTTCCGCCCTCCACTCCGGCTCCGGGGCCGACGTCGACCAGCCAGTCGGCGGAGCGCATGGTGGCTTCGTCGTGCTCTACAACGATTACCGTGTTGCCTTCGTCGCGAAGGTGGCGGAGCGAATCGAGGAGTTTATAGTTGTCCCGCTGATGCAGGCCGATAGAGGGCTCGTCGAGTATGTAGATCACGTTCACGAGGCGCGAGCCGATCTGCGTGGCGAGACGGATGCGCTGGCTTTCGCCGCCGCTGAGCGAACCTGTAGCACGGTCGAGCGTGAGATACTCCAGACCCACGTCGACCAGAAAGCCCACGCGGTCGCGGAGTTCCTTGAGGATGTCGCGAGAGACGGCTGCCGCACGGCCGGTAAGGCTGAGCCCGGAGAGCCAGCCCTGCAGTTCCGAAATCTCCATGGCGGAGACTTCAGAGATCGTTTTGCCAGCGATGCGGAAACAGTTCGTTTCGGGTCTCAGACGGCTGCCGCCGCATACTGGGCAGACAATGGTTTCGTCGATGTCGTCCAGCACGCCGGGCCATGCGACCATCTGCGTCTGGGCCCCCTCCCCTACCCGGAAGAACTCATCGGAACCGTAGATGAGAAGGTTCACAGCTTCGTCCGGAAGATCAGAAATGGGTTCGTAAAGCGAGAAACTGTATTTGCGGGCGATGGCCTCCACCACGTCGAACTTGCGGTTGTCGCGACGGCTGCCAAGAGGGGCGATGCCACCGTCGGCTATGCTCTTGCGGGGGTCGGGGATGATATTCTCCATGGCCACGTCGGGCACCGTGCCCAGGCCCTTGCAATGGGGGCAGTAACCTTCGGGAGAGTTGAATGAGAAGGTGTGCGGCTGGGGCTCCTGGATGGAGAGGCCAGTTTCCGGGTCGACCAGATGCTTGGAGAAGTGCCGGAGTTCGCCGGTGGCCGCGTCGAGCATCGCAAGCGAGCCCTTACCCACGCCCAGGGCAGCCACGACCGAATCCGCTATGCGTTTGTCGTCGCCTTCGCCGGGGCAGAGCTTGTCCACCACTAGTTCGATGAAGTGCGCCTTGTAACGGTCCAGCTGCTCGACGTCGTTCAGACTCATGAGCTCGCCGTCGATCCGGATCTGCGCATAGCCCTTGCGGCGCATCTGCTCGAAGAGCTCGCGGTAATGGCCTTTGCGGCCGCGCACCAGGGGCGCCAGCAGCAGGCATTTGCGGCCGGCATAGTCCTTCATTATGAGTTCTACAATCTGGGCGTCGGTGTAGCGCACCAGTTCTTTTCCTGTGACTGGAGAATATGCCGTGGAGGCCTTGGCGAAGAGCAGGCGAAGGAAATCGGAGATTTCGGTGATTGTGCCGACCGTGCTCCGGGGATTGTTGCCGGTGGTTTTCTGCTCTATAGCAATGATGGGGCTCAGGCCGTCCACGCTCTCCACTTCGGGCTTTTCGAGTATGCCCATGAAGTGCTTGGCATAGGGAGAGAGGGTGTTCATGTAGCGGCGCTGGCCCTCTGCGTAGATGGTATCGAAGGCAAGGGAACTCTTGCCGCTCCCGCTGAGGCCGGTGATCACCGTGAACTTTCCGCGGGGGATGTCTACGTCGACCCCCTGCAGGTTGTGAGCCCGAGCGCCACGAATCTCTATGTTCTCCTTTTCAGCCATCTTACAAAAGTACGAAAATAATTGCGTAAATTTGCCGCCGTCATGTGGATTTGGCTCACATTGCTTTCGGCCCTTTTTCTCGGCGCGTACGACGTCGCCAAGAAGTATTCCCTGAGAAAGAACGGAACTCTGTACGTGATTCTGGCCGCGACCGGTTTCACCACTCTCTTCCTCAGTCCTTTCCTGAGCCCTGGGCCCGTAAACTATCACCTTCTAATCGCGGTGAAGGCCGTGATAGTGAGCATCACCTGGCTCTCGGGGATGGAAGCCCTCCGCCTTTTGCCAATAACCACTGTAAGCACCTTCAAGGCATCCAGGCCGATGTTCGTGGTGCTCTTTTCAATAATCCTTTTCGGAGAGAGGCTGAACCTCTGGCACTGGCTCGGGGTGGTGGCGGTAATAGCCGCGCTGTGGCTTCTTGGTGCCGCCAGCGGACGCGAAGGCTTCCGCTTCGGCAGCGGGCGCGGTTTCTGGGCCCTCGTAATAAGCATGATAACCGGAGTGGCCAGCGCCCTATGGGACAAATTCATCATACGGCAGTTAGTCTTCGACGGACCCCTCAGTCCTGTTTATGCCGCCCTTCCGGCTAACCTTCAGGTGCCTCTGTTCCTGCAGTCCTGGACGAATCTTTATATCACGATGATTCTCGCGGTCATAGTGCTTGTCAAGTCCTACCGCGACGGTGCTTCACGGGAGCGCTTCCGCTGGGACTGGACGCTCCTTGTCATCGCCGCCCTGATCACTCTGTCGGACGCCCTTTATTTTGCCGCCATCAACCAGGAAGGATCGATGCTGAGCATTATCGCCCTGGTGCGCCGCTTCTCCATCGTGGTTACCTTCGTGATGGGAGCCATCATCTTCAGGGAAGGAAAAATCAAAGGCAAGAGCGTCGCCCTTGCCTTCATGATCATCGGTATACTGCTGCTAATGGCCGGTAGCCTTTAACGGGCAGTTTCCTTTAACATCTCCGCCACTGCCGCCTCCAGCTGGAGGTCACGGCCGGCATCGACCGAAGCAGGATCGTTATACACCAGGATGTCCGGAGTGAGCTGGTCGTTCTCGAGGAAACGGCCTTCGGCCAGACTCCATGAACCTATCTGCGGGATGCCGAAGATGAGCGACGGATCCACCTGATACTCCCACCATACGCTGGTTGCCGTGCCGGGCACTGGGGCTCCGATGATCTTGCCTATGCCGAGGGCACGGTAGAGATACGGGAAGCCGCAGGCATCGGAATAGTTGTCTTCGCACACAAGTACGCAGGAGGGCTTGATCCACTTGTCGTAGGGTTCGGGCGACATCTCCACTCCGCGTGGACGGCGCTCGGTGTAGAGGCGGGCGTTCAGGAAAGTGGCGAGGTCGTTGTGGAGCCATCCGCCGCCGTTGTGACGGGTGTCCACGATAAGGGCGTCACAGTGCCTGTATTTGCCGAGAGCCTTGGAGAAGACTTCGCGGAACGACGGGGAGTTCATTCCCTCGACGTGTACGTAGCCGATTCGGCCGCCGGAGAGTTCCTTCACTATTTCCTCATTGCGGCGCACCCAGCGGGTGTAGGCGGCATCGGAATCGCTGCCGGAGGGGGTAACGTAGACCTTGAGGTCCTTTCCGGAAGCCTTGATGCCCAGAAGCACCCGCTTGCCGCTCTTGCGCTGCAGGGCCTCGTACCAGGGTTCCCCTGCCGGGATCTCCCGGGAATCCACGGACACGATGACATCTCCGGGCTTCAGGGACGGAGCTGCGGAAAGCAGCTTACTGCCGGGTAGGAATTCCTTTATCTTGAGGCCGGGGCCTTCGAAGTCCTGATCGAACAGCACTCCGAAATGGCCGGTGGCAACACCGCTGCCGTCGCGATAGCGGCCGCCGGTATGGGAACCGTTGAGTTCTCCCAGCATCTCGCTCAGGAGCTCCTGGAAGGCATAATTATCGGTGATGTACGGAAGGAACTGGCGGTAGTTTTCCCCAACTGCCACCCAGTCCACACCGTGCATATTGGCATCGTAGAACTTCTCGCGCACTTCTTTCCAGCAGTGGTCGAAGATATATTCGCGCTCAGCTGCCGGGAAATACTCGAATTCTCCCTCGTACTTGACGGATTCGGGCTTATCCTTGCCGACTTCGATCTTTTGGATGCCGCTTCCGGAAGCGATATAGAAGCTCTTGCCGTCGGGGGCCGGATAGAAGCCGCCGCGAACATCCTTGGAGACTACCTTTACATCGCCCTTGCGTATATCGAGGCAGCAGAGGTCGCTGGTCTTTTCCAGAAGAACGGTGTAGTAGAGTTTGCGGCCGTCGGGAGTGAGCCAGTGGTCGCCGAGGCGTCCGGAGTGACGGGTAAGACGCACGATACGATCTTCCCTCCGGCTGAGTTCCAGCTTCACCGGATCGGGCTTGCCTTCGGCTGCCTTGGTGCTGTCCTTGGCTTCGGCCTTTTCTTCCTTTTTCTGCTCCTTGGCGCTCTTTACGAACTTCTCTATCTTCTCCACATCCTCGGTCTTGCCGAATTCGGAGAAGGCCTCGTCGTCGAAGAACATGGCGTAGATATCGCCTTCAGAGCCCCAGCTGCCGTGGCTGCGGAAGCCGGCGCGGTCGCTCTCCCATGTCATGGCCTTGCCGCCGAAAGCCCAGCGGAAGGAGCCGTCGTTGTAGCCGCTCTCCGTGAGGTCGGTCAGGGTTCCGCTCTCCACGTCGATAAGGGCGATGTCTTCGTTGTACATGCGTCCGCCGCCCTGATAGACGGTAAGGATGCTGCGGCTGTCGGGACTCCATTCGAAGGGCATGTCGCCGTCGGAGTAGGATGCGTTGGCTCCGGTGAGAAGGGTGCGCGGGTGCTTTCCGTCGGCATCGGCCACCACGATTTCGGAACGGCTGCGCAGGTACGCCAGTTTTTTGCCGTCGGGTGACGCCTCCGGCTGGAAGCAGATCTCGCCCTCGGGGCTCACGCGCTTTTCGGTGAAGCCGCCGCTGAAGGTGAAGTGGGCGTCTTTCTTATCATTCAGTTCCACCTTGTAGATGGCCCACTCGCCCTTGCGCTCGGAAGCGTAGTAGAGGCTGCGGCCGTCTTTGCCGAAGCTCACCCCGCGCTCCTGCTCGGGAGTGAAGGTGATTCGGCGGGTGTCGGACAGGTCGGGGGTGGTAGTGTATACGTCGCCACGCACCACGAAGGCGATTTCCTTGCCGTCGGGCGAAATGGCCATACTGCCGGGACCGCCGGAAAGGCTGCGCCAGATGTGCTCTTTTTCGGGCTTGTCCTTGCGGAGGGTGATTTCCACTTTGGCAGGCTCGCCGCCATCTTTAAGGGTGTAGAGGTCGCCGTTCCAGCTGAATGACATGGTGCCGTCGCCCGCGATGCTGAGGAACCTGACGGGGTTCTTCTCGAAATGGGTGACCTGGCGGCCTTCACTGCTCCAGATATTGGAATCGCCACCCCAGTCGTCCGGTTCGGGAGAGTCGGTGAGCGTGCCGTTCGGACCGCCCTTGCGGGTGCCGCCCTGCTCGGAAAGATAGTACCAGGTGCTGCCGCCCGGGGCCCAGACCGGATTGCGGTCTTCACCGGGGAAGGGGGTGAGTTTGGTGAACTGAGTGCCGTCTTTCAGCCAGATATCCTTGGTGACGGCGGAGGTGTGATGCTTGCGAAAGTAGTCTTCATAGCCTTTAACGTCTTCGTAGAGGAAGGCCCCTTTCGGGTTGACGGAAAGAGCCGCCACATCGAAGGAGAAGACCTGCTTCGGTGCAGGAAGACGCTTTCCTGCCTTTGCCGCATCGATGGCCTTGGCAAGCGGTAGACTGTACAGTTTGCCATCGCCGGGGAACGCACTGCTCTGCGGATCTTCCTGGATATTGGCGCTGAAGTATAGAGTGCCGTCGGGCGCTACCGTGAGCGGGTTCTCCCTGCCTCCGAAGGTAGTGAGACGAAGCGGAGTGCCGCCCTCTGACGGAACTGCCCATATATCCTTGCTGCCCTCGCGCCAGGAGGCGAAGACGACGTATTTCCCGTCGGGAGTCCAGACCGGCTCGGTGTCGTGGGCCGGATTGGAGGTGAGCTGGGTGGCCTCACCGCCCGCTGCCGGAACGGTGAAAAGGTCGCCCTGATAGACGAAAACTATCTTGGATGCGTCGGGAGAAATGGCATTCTGGCGGAGCCAGCGGGGTGTGGTCTGTGCCGAGGCCGCGACTGCAAGCACCGCGGCGAGAAGGGTCGTAATTATTCTCATATCGCGAATATACGAAAATAATTGAGTATTTTTGTGAAGCATGCCATTGAGTACCCGCATAATAGTCCTGAATACCACCAAGGTAGGCGACAAAAGCCTGGTGATTCACGCGCTCAGCCGTGAACTGGGGCGGAGGAGTTTCATCACCAGCGCGGGAGGAACTTCTGGCGCCCGACGTGGCGGCAGCGGTCGCATGGCCTGGTGGCAGCCTCTTTCGGTGCTGGACGTGGAGGTGATCGAGAATCCGAAGTCGGAGCTCTGGCGGCTGCATGGGGTGTCGGCGGTGTATCCTCTGACAGGACTTCGGGGCGATGTAGGCCGCAGCGCCGTGTGCATGTTCATGGCCGAGGTGCTTTACCGCGCTGTGCGTGAAGGAGCCGAGCCAGGTTTGTACGATTGGTGCGAAAAAAGTATCCTGACTCTGGACGCGTTAAGCGGCTCGTATTCCAACTACCACCTTCGCTGGCTGCTGGAACTGGCTTCCGCCATGGGATTTACCCCGTCTTTGGAAGACCTGGCTCCATTCGCGGAGGAGCATCTTCGGGAAATGTCCGGGCTTCTGGGGCCCTATGAGGGCGCGCTTCTGCTGCCCTTGACGGGCAAGGCCCGCGGCGAAATCGCCGGGGCCCTGCTGGATTATCTTTCCGCCCATCTGGAGTACCGCCTCAACATCCGTTCCCTGGCGGTGCTGGGGGAATTGTTCTAACGAGTCTTTTTCTGTGCGAAAAGCCAGGGAAGGAAGTCCGCCTCGGTGACGGCCGGATCCCATGAGTTGTGGCCTATGCCAGGGTATTCGCGGTACTGCACGTTCACACCGCAGGCGCTGAGCTTCCGGTAAGCCTGGCGGCTATATTCGAGCGGGACGATGTTGTCGGCGTCTCCATGGCAAATCCTCACGGCGGATTTGATGTCGCCGGTAAGACGGTCGATGTTGATGGCTCCGCAGATGGGAACGGCTGCCGCGAACTTGTCGGGATGACGGGCGATGACATCCCAGGTGGCCATTCCGCCCATCGACAGGCCCATGATGTAGAGCCTGCGGGTATCCACAGGATGAGAGGCTGCAAAATCGTCCACCAGCTGCATCACCGCCTGCATGCGCGCGGTCTCCGGGAAGTCTTTGGGCATATCCCATGTCATAAATCCCGGCCTTGACTCATATGCCCAGTAACCATCTTTCGGGCACTGAGGCGCGAGCACATAGCAGGGATACTTCTCCCGGTTCACCGGATTGGTGAAGACCCGCATGCAAAGAAGGAGCTGGCGAAGATTGTCGCTCCCCCTCTCGCCCGCACCGTGCAGGAAGAGTACCAACGGATAGGTCCTGCCCTTTTTCACCGTTGCAGGTTCAAGGTAACGGTAAAGAAGGGTGTCGGCACCGTCGTTGTAGACGGTAAATGCCGGCTGATAATCTGCCGGGGCATCGGCAGTCTTTGCGGCCTTAGGGGCACAGGAAGTGGCAAGCGCCAGGAGCGCGAATGCCAGAACGAATAGTCTTTTTATCATAACACGGGTCATTTTGTAGCAAGGTATGTAGCCATGAGGCGCAGTGCCACTCCGCGGTGGGAGATGGCGTTCTTGGCGTCCTCGGAGAGTTCCGCCATGGTGAGGTTAGGGTAAAGGTCCGGGACGAACACAGGGTCGTAGCCGAAGCCGCCGGCGCCGTGGCGCTCGCGGGCGATGCGGCCTTCGCAGGCGCCGTCAAAGAAGCGCGGTTTGCCGTCCTCCAGGATCAGCGTCACCACGCAGCGGAAGCGACCGCGCCTATCCTCAACCCCATTCAATTCCGCCAGCAACCGGTCGATATTCGAGGCGAAGTTGTGGTCGGAGGCGTAGCGGGCGCTGTAGATTCCGGGGGCGCCGCCGAGGGCGTCGACCTCGAGCCCGGAATCATCTGCGAAGCAGGGCAGGCCGCAGGCATGCCACAGCGCCTGCGCCTTCAGCAGCGAGTTCTCCCGGAAGGTCGTTCCGGTCTCCTCAACGTCAAATCCAGCCAGCCCCACGTCGACAGGGCTCAGCACGCGAAAGCCGGGCCCGAGTATCTCGGCCGCCTCGCGAAGTTTTCCGGTATTGCCGGTTGCGAATACCAGATCCATACAATCAGTATTTGATCCTCGGGCTCTTCAAAGCCTCGCGCAGCACAGTGTCGTAGCGCAGGTTCATCTGAACGGCAGCTCCCTGATAATAATAGCGCGACACTATTTCCTGCTCGATAAGAGGCACAATCTCATCCTTTTTAAGGCGAAGGAATGTCTCCTTGTCCATGTCGAGCCTGGCCTTGAGGGCCTTCAGTTCGGCTGCGAACGACTCCTCCAGACCGTCCTTGCGAAGCTCCTCAACCATGCGGTCGTAAGAAGCCATAGCTGAAGTGCGGGCGTCGAAGTCCGAAGCCAAAGCGAATTTCACGAATCCGTCGTAATCGTCGAAATGATACTCCTCCACCGGGGCGATGCTCTCGTGCGCACGTACATAGTCTATGGTGTAGTGCTCGATGATGCCGTTGTACGCCAGGGCGTAGGACAGACGGCTGTATTCGCGGCCCTTCAGCTCCACGTCGGGAGTAACTCCCCCACCGTCGCGCACCTTGCGGCCGTGGGCGGTGGTGAACTCATGCGTGAGCGAATCCGGGATGTGCCCCACGGAACCGTCTTCCGCACGATGCGAATAGTCTATGGCCTGCACGCAACGGCCCGAAGGAATATAATACTTTGCCGTGGTCACCTTGAGCTGGCCACCGTAAGGCATGGGGCGGACACTCTGAACGAGGCCCTTGCCGAAGGTACGCGTACCCATGATGGTGGCGCGATCGTAGTCCTGGAGCGAACCGGCCACGATCTCCGAAGCCGATGCGGAGCCGGAGTCGACCAGAACCACCAGCGGAAGCGATTCAGCTATCGGGGCAGCGGAAGTCTTATAATTCTCCTCGCGGGTGAGGGAATTACCCTTCGAACTCACAACCACTGTCCCCCTGGGCATGAAGATGCCGACGATCTCCACGGCTTCCTGCAGTACACCGCCACCGTTGCCGCGAAGGTCCAGCACCAGTTCCTTCATACCCTTTTTCTGCAGGTCCGCCACGGCCGTGCGAACTTCTGAAGCAGCTCCCTCGGTGAAGCCGGTGAGCAGCACGTAGCCGGTGCGGCCGTCTTCCAGCATTCCGGAATACTCTACGTTCGGCAGATGGATCTTCCGGCGGGTCACGGTGATGTCCTCAACCGCCCCGGTGTAGACCCGTCGCACGCTGAAAGTAACCTTCGTGCCGGGCTTGCCCTTCATTCGGGAAGACGCCTCCGAAGCGTCGAGTCCTACCGTCGTCACTCCGTCGATCGCGAGTATCTCGTCACCGCAGCGAAGACCGGAGAGCGCGGCCGGCGAGCCCTCGTAGGGCTCGTTGATAATCACGGGGCCATTCTTTTCGGGCTTCCAGATGATGGCCCCGATTCCGCCGTAGCTGTGGTTGATCATGAGTTCGAAGTCCTCGTTCTCGTCTTCCGGAACCCATATGGTATACGGGTCGAGCGTGGCGAGCATCGCGTCGATGCCGGCCTTCTGCATGCGCTCCACCGGGAGCGAGTCCACATAGCTGCGATTGAGTTCCTGCAGCAGGGCTGTTTCCGTCTGCATCCAGCGGGCAAGGTTGAAACTCTTGCTCTGCGCCCCAGCCGGGACCTTCGGCGCGGCCGCGAATGCCAGCAGCACAGCCGCCAATATCATGAATCTTTTCATACTTCTTTCCATAAGAAAATCTTGTCGCCGCGGTGCAGACGTGCAATATCCTTGCCATCCACCTTCACGCTGCAAAGGCTCCCCTGCGGGATGAGTTCCACCGGTTCCGTCTCCAGGCGGATGTCGTCGGCCAGGAACTCCACTTCGCCGGTGGTGGCGCCGATAGCCATAAGGGTTTCACCGCGGTGCAGGTCCTGGGTCTCGACCTTGATTTCGGCTACTCCCAGACGGTCGAACCAATTGGTGACCTTACCCAGGTACACCTTACGCATGGTGGCCTGACTGCCGTAAACCGAGCTCCATTCTCCCAGGCGGGCACCCTGGTAATAGCCGTCCCAGAAGCCACGGTTGAATACCTCCGCGAGCCGGGCCTTCAATGATGCGGCCAGTTCCGGAGTGAACGTTCCTGCCTGCACGGCATCGGCCGCGGCACGGTAGCATTCGGAGCAGCGGCGCACGTATTCGGCGCTGCGGGCGCGACCCTCTATCTTGAACACCTTCACCCCCGCGGTCACCATCTTGTCCATGAACTCGATGGTGCAGAGGTCCTTGGGCGACATAATGTATTCGTGGTCTATATTCAGCTGGTTGCCGGTTTCCAGATCGGTGACTTCGTAGCCGCGACGGCAGACCTGAAGGCAGGCTCCGCGGTTGGCAGACTGCCCGAAGGTGTGCAGGCTCATATAACACTTGCCACTTATCGCCATGCAGAGGGCGCCGTGGGCGAACATTTCCACGCGCACGAGCTCCCCGGACGGGCCGCAGATGCGCTCCCGCTCGATGGCGTCTACAATCTCCCGGACCTGATGGAGGTTGAGCTCGCGGGCCAGCACAACTACGTCGGCGAAGGCGGCGTAGAAACGCAGCGCCTCAACGTTGGAGATGCTGAGCTGAGTGGAGATGTGCACCTCCAGACCCAGTTCCCGGCAGACCTGAATGCAGGCCATGTCGGATGCTATCACCGCGTCAACCCCGGCATCACGGGCGGCAACGAGGGCCTGGCGCATGTCATCCATATCGCCCGGATAAAGAGTGATATTAAGGGTCAGATAGGCCTTCACGCCGGCCTCGTGACAGCGGCGCACCACCTCGCCCAGATCTTCAGGAGCGAAGTTGGCGGCCGAGCGCGAACGCATGTTCAGGTTGCCAACCCCGAAATACACGGAATTGGCACCGCCCTGAATCGCGGCGGCAAGGCATTCAAAGCTCCCCGCGGGAGCCATTATCTCAAGCTTTTCCATCAAGCACAGAATTACTGATTTTACTCAACACTCCCCGCCTGTAGCGCAGGGAAAGCCATATCGTACGCACTGCCAGATGCACGAAGTAGGCCGCCAGAAGCAGGTGCAGCGCCTCTGTCTCCCCGGGAGTGAGGCCACGGAAGGCGAACCAAACCACGAAGAACAGCAGCACGGAGGCAAGCATTGCGTTGCGCATTTCGGCAGAAGAGGTGGCTCCCGTGTAGATGCCGTCCCAGGTGAAGGCTGCGCAGCCGAGCGGCGGCATGAGCACCAGCCACGGCAGATACTTGCGGGCTGCCACCAGCACCGCGTCGGAATCCGTGAAGAGCCGCAGGAATCCTTCCCCGGCTACGGCATAGATACCCATCCAGAGCACGGCCACCGCCATGCTCCAGAAGAAAACCCTCCTCACCGTAAGCTGTAGCATATCCCCTTCGCCGGCACCTATGAAGCGTCCGGAAAGGGCCTCGCCGGCATACGCGAAACCGTCGGTAAAGTAGGAGAAGAGCATGAGTATGTTCATCATTAGCGACACAACCGCCAGCGGAATGTCTCCATACCTGGCGGCGATGCCGTTCCATCCCAGATAGAGGGCCATGAAGCATAGTGAACGCACGAAGAGATCGGCGTTCAGGGTAAAGAAATCCCGGGTGCCGGAAAGGCAGGCCTTCAGCTTCAGACCTTTCAGCTCCCAGGGATAGCGACGGCTTACGATAAGCAGCGCATAGGCGAGCCCGGAGTATTGGGCCACCACGGTTCCAAGGGCGATGCCGTCGAACCCAAGCCCAAGCGGGAAGGTCAGTAGCAGACTTGCAGCGATGTTTCCGAGGTTCACGACGAGGTCGACCTTCATGCTGGAAGCGGAGTCCTGCTCCCCTATGAACCAGCCGCGCAAGGCCATGAGCGCAAGGGTTGCCGGTGCCGCCCAGATACGCAAGAAGAAATAACGCAGAGCCAGCCCGCTGACCTGCTCCGAACCGCCTATAATGAGCACGCCCAATTTGGCGCAGGGCCACTGAAGTGCGAGGAGCACGATGGAGCAGACAGCTGAAAGGGCAAGCGCCCTGCCGAGCACCAGACTCTGCTCACTACGGTCGCCGCGTCCGAAAGCCTGGGCCGCGAGTCCGCCTGTAGCCGCCCGCAGGAAAGCGAAGTTCCAGTAGAGAAGGGCGAAGAGCAAGGCGCCCACGGAGACACCTCCTATGTATGCCGCAGCCCCTTCCGGGCCATGCAGGTGGCCGGCAATCGCCATGTCCGCCATACCTACCAGCGGAACGGTTATATTTGCCAGGATGCTTGGCAGGGCAAGCCGGAAGATTTCGCGGTCGAGGGCTTTCATTACTTGCCCTCCATGAATAGTTCCTGTTTGGCGACGGCTATACCCCTTTCGGCGTATTCATATCCCTTTGT
This sequence comes from Bacteroidales bacterium, assembly GCA_017412645.1. Lineage (GTDB taxonomy): Bacteria > Bacteroidota > Bacteroidia > Bacteroidales > UBA932 > Cryptobacteroides. The sequence continues at coordinate 41,699 of JAFPWX010000011.1, forward strand.
ACCGGGACGGCCAACCTTCAAGTATGATTCGTAACACTCCAACGCCTTTTTCCAGTCCTTCCTCATCTCATAGATGGAAGCCATATTCAGAAGGGCCGAGATGGCCTTTGGATTCAAACGATAAGCTTCCTTATAATGCTCAATGGCCTCGTTCCAGGAAGACGGGCATGACTTGGCATACTGCATATGCAGGCGCGACAGGAATTCCGGATCCGGCTGGACCATATTCCACGCCTTATCCAGCCAAATCCTGATATCCTCCGGGTCCCTGAACATCTCCGCCTTGACGAGGGCTACCGAGTAGGCCAGATTCACATCTGAGGAATCGATCTGCCAGGCGGCCATGAGTTCCTTCTCGGCACGGTAAACAGTCTTCGTCTGCCAGTAGCTCTGTCCCAGATAATAGTGGACCGGGTAGATGTCGTTGCCCAGTTCTTTCTGCCTTTCCAGCACGTCAATTGCGGAATCGTAATCCCCTTTCCGATAGCACGCTATGCCTTTGAGCGGCGCAATCAGGGTATTGTCGGGATCCGAGGCGAGGAAGGCGTCGGCCATGAAGACGGCGCCGTCGTAGTCTTTCCCGCCAATAAGGATGTTTACGGCCTTGGCAGCGGTAGCCTCATTATTCGGCCGGAGTGCCAGCGAGCGGCGGTAGTACAAAATGGCCGAATCCGGCTGCTCCAGCTGCTTGAAGGCGTCGCCCACATAGGTATAGACCGCCGGAATCGAGTCCAGCTGAAGCGCCTCCTTGCCGGCCTGAATGCTCTGCGGCCAGGCTTTCATGCGGCCGTAGATCTGCATCTGCCGTATCTTGTAAAGGACGTTCCCGGGGAAACGGGTGGACAGAAGGTAGTAAGTTCCGGCCGCGCTGGGATAGTCGCCGTTCTGGAAATGGCAGTCCGCCAGCTCCATGAAGAGCTCTTCGTCGAACACATCAGGATTGAAAAGGGTCGAGAGAAGATTCACCGCCTCGTCGATCTTGTAGATGCTCTTAAGGCGACGCGCCTGGGCGATGGTCTCGCTGCGCACTGCAAGCGAATCCTGAGCCTGCATGGCCAGGGGCGCCAGCGCCAAAAGTATGGTCAGAATTAGTCTCATTGCCGGAATTTGGTGTCTTCCTCGAGCATGCCGAGGTAGGAATTATAGCGCTCCGCGCTGATGTCTCCACGGTCGACGGCGGCCTTTACCGCGCAGCCGGGCTCGTGGGTGTGGGTGCAGGGGGTGAAGCGGCAGTCCTTCGCGGCCGCCAGCATTTCGGGGAAGTAAAGGGCGATCTCCTCCTTTTCGAGGTCCACCAGGCCGAAGCCGCGAAGGCCGGGGCTGTCGATAATGAACCCGCCGTCGGTCAGAGGATACATCTCGTAAAGCGAGGTAGTGTGCTTACCCTGAAGATGGGCGGCGGATATCTTGCCTATCTTCGGGTCCAGGCTGGGGTCGAGCGCCTTTATGAGCGAGGACTTCCCCACCCCGGATTCGCCGGAGAAGAGCGACACTCCCTCGCCGCAGAGTTCCCTCAGTTCGTCGATTCCCTCCCCCGTCTTGCAGGAGGTCTGGATTACCAGATAGCCGGCGCCTTCGTAGATGCGGATGAAGTTCTCCACTTCCTCCTTATAAAGGTCTCCGTACAGGTCGATCTTATTGAGGACTATCACCGGCTTGATGCCGTAGACTTCGCAGGTGACTAGGATACGGTCGAGGAAGGGCAGCTTGATTTCCGGGAACAGCAGGCTCACGGCTATCACCGCCCTGTCCAGATTTGCCGCGATAACATGATTCTTGCGGCTGAGGTTGGTGGATTTGCGGATTACGTAGTTCCGCCTCGGAAGCACGTCGGTGATGATAGCGGCGTCTTCATCTTCCTTATAGCGAACGCCGTCTCCGACGGCAACGGGGTTGGTGGAGGTACTTCCGGCGAGACGCACCTTTCCGCGGAGCACGGCCGGGAACGGCTTCCACTCCGGAAGGCGGCTCAGCAGGAAATGGCTGCCCGCATTCTTTACCACTATGGCTTCGTCGGCGTTCATTTAACCCTTCCGGTGAGACTGTTTACGAATTCGTCCAAAGCTTCCAGCTTGGCTGCGTCGAGCCCAAGACCGGCCACCGCATCCATCGCTTTCCGTGAATATGCAGCTATTGCCCCCGTGGCGTCTTTATCCACTCCAAGGGAGACGTAGACGGCCTTCACTGCCGCGATTTTGGCGGCCTTCTCTTCCGGGGTAGCGGCCGGGGCCTTGAGGGCTTCCAACAGCGCCGCCTTGTCGGGAGCCAGCTCCAGGGCGCGCACGGTAAGCCAGCTACTCTTGCAGTTGATGATGTCGCCCCCGATGGGCTTGCCGAAGACCGCCTCGTCGCCAAAGGCATCGAGGTAGTCGTCGGCCACCTGGAAGGCCATTCCAAGCTCGTAGCCGTAGCGGTATAGAGCTTCGCATACGGGTTCGGAGGCTCCGGCCAGCATGGCACCGATGCGGGCCGCACAAGCCAGCAGCACCGCCGTCTTGAGGCCTATCATCTTTTCATATTCGGCCATGGACACGTCGTCCCGGGACTCGAATTCCATGTCGAACTGCTGCCCCTCACATACCTGGGCGGCCGTTTCGGTGAAGACGTCCAGCACGGCCGCGCTGCCACAGCGGGCGATGCTCCGGTAGGCGTCAATAAGCATCACGTCGCCGGAGAGGATGGCGGTGTCTTCATTCCACTTTTTCCACACCGTGGGCATGCCGCGACGGAGCGGACTGCGGTCCATGATGTCGTCGTGCATGAGGGTAAAGGAGTGGAAAACCTCCAGGGCCCTTGCGGCCTCCAGCACCTCGGGGGTGGGTTCGCCGCGGAAAAGCGACCATGCCAGCAGACAGAGCCTGGGACGGATGCGCTTGCCGCCTATGCTTATCATGTAGCGAAGGGGATCGTAAAGCCCTGCGGGCTCCGCGGTGAAAGTGAAATCTATTTTACCATCGGGAATCATATCTTACAAAGATAATCATTATTCGTATCTTTGCGTTCGAAATGAGAATAACTCTTGGGGACATACTCAGCGGCAGGGTGCGGGTGATATACCGCAGGCCCAGGCGTGTGCTCAAGGAGACCCCGGAGGTGGCGGAACTGCGCAAGGCAGCCAAGGCCTACCTTCCCGGAAGGCTGCGGGAGCTGGCCGCACTACATGGCTTCACGGTGAACCAGGTCCGCATCAAGCACAATGTATCCAACTGGGGTTCGTGTTCGGTAAAGGGTAATATCAACCTGAACCTCAACCTCATGAGGCTGCCTTCCGACCTGCAGGATTACGTGATGCTGCACGAACTCTGCCACCTGCGCTACATGAACCACGGGGCGGAGTTCCACGCATTGCTGGAGAATGTATGCCCTGGCCACCGGGAGCTCCGCAGGAGACTCAGGGAGTATAAATTGTTATAAAACGGGACGGACGGGATTCCCACTGCGTCGGTTGGAACTGCTGTACCTTCTGGCTTCGCTCGAACTCAAGATTATTCCCATTGCGAAGTTCGGGTTAGAAAAGACAGTAGAAGACCAGTAGTAGCCGTAAGTGCCCACACTATTGAGGTTGATACCCCACCTGTACCCGGCAGCGGGAAGGAAAATGCTCTTATCCGTGTAATCAGTCTTATTGCTGGTGACTATTCTCCCTGCTACTCCCGTCCCGTTATAATTACTGGTCCAGACCCAGGTGCAGTTGTTAATGAGCTCCGTCCATTCCGCATCGGTAGGAGTACGCCACCCGCCACCAAGTGCATTACGGACGGCATCATCCTCATAACCGTAATCTTTGAACTCAGTCTTATCGTCCACAGTACCATACAAACTGTTGGAATTATATTTGGTCACCGCGTCGTTAGAATTGTCGCACCACTTATACGTGGACGAATTGTACTTTTCTTTCGGCACTGTTTCACCCCAGGCAAAATAATCACCGTTCTCCTCAGGCTTGGTGGCGCCGAGGTTGAAGGACGCCCATTTGACGGACAAGCCCAAATCAATGGCCTCAGGAACCGCAATTGCATTAACAGTAACCTTGCATTCCGCCTTCTGACTGCCGGCTTTGGCCGTAATGATTGCCTCTCCGCCGCCTGTTGCGGTTACAATGCCGTCTGCAACGGTGGCTACAGCTTCATTGGAGGTCTCCCAGATTACATTGTCTGTAGTGCCCTCCGGCTCAACCGTTGCGACCAGGGTGCCGGTTTTGGCATAAGCCACGTGAAGTTCCAGTAAAGTTGTATCGAGTTTGATGCCGGTGGCTGAAACGACCACAGTAACCTTGCACTTGTCTGTAGCCTCGCCGCATTTTGCAATGATTTCGGCAATGCCGGGGGCTATGCCTACGACAGTACCACCTGAAACAACGGCAACATCCTCATCGGTACTCTTCCATGAAATATCCTTCTTATTGGTCTTTGAAGGGGTAAATGAAACAGTAAGGATTTCTCGCGCTCCCTTCTCAAGGATAAGGTCACTTGTACTGAGTTTGATGGCAACATCCGGTTGGCAGGATAACGTCAGCGCAAGTGCTGCGAGGAAAAATACAAGCTTTTTCATTATGGCAGTTATTGAATTATCATCTTAGGTTTTCCACCAACTCGTAGTCGAGCAGGCGCTGTTCCAGATTGGCGCCCTTCACGCGTATGCGCACGGCGTCGCCCAGACGTATGCTGCGGTGCGTCCGGCGGCCAACCAGACGGTAGCGCTCCTCGTCGAACTCGAAGAAATCGGAACGGATCTCACGCAGCGGGACCATGCCCTCGATCTTGGTGGGCTCTATCTCCACGTACATACCCCATTCGGTGATACCGCTCACATGGCCGTCGAACTCGGTGCCCACCTTGTCCTGCATGAACTCTACCAGCTTATATTTCACGCTGGTACGTTCGGCGTCTGCGGCGACCACCTCTCGTTCGGAGGCATGCTTGCATTCCATCTCGTAGTAGCCCTGGTCTGCGCTCTTGCCGTTCTTCAGGTAGAGCGAAAGCAGACGGTGCACCATGAGGTCGGGATAACGACGGATAGGTGAAGTAAAGTGCGTATAGAACGGGAAGGCCAGGCCATAATGGCCGATGTTGTCGGTGGAGTAGCAGGCCTTGGCCATGCAACGTAGGGCGATGTCCTCGAAGGCCATGTATTCGGGCTTGCCCTTGGCGGATTCCATAAGGCCGTTCAGCGCTTTGGCCGCGCCGGCGCCGTCGAGAGCGCCCTCAATCTTGTATCCGAAGCCTCTTGCGAAACTCCTCAGGCTTTCGAGCTTTTCGGCATTGGGATAATCGTGGACACGGTAGACGAAGGTCTTGGCCTTCTTCGACGCCACCCCGTTCATCTGGCCGGCGGTGGCGACGAACTCAGCCACCGTGCGGTTGGCCAGCAGCATGAACTCCTCGATGAGCCAGTTGGCCTCCTTGGAGAACACCTGATGGACATCGGTCGGGCGGCCCTGGGCGTCCACCTCAACCTTCATTTCCGGCCGGTCGAAGTTCACCGCCCCGGCCTCGAAGCGCTTTCGTTTGAAGATTGCCGCCAGACCGTTTAGAATCAGAATCGCCTCAACGATATCAGCTGGGAGCGTACCAGAAGGGGGAGTTCCTCCCGCTTCTATGATGCTTTGCGCCTGCCCATAATCGAACCTATAATCCGAATTGATAATGGTTCTGCCAATCCAGCGGTTCTTGATATTTCCCTTCGGGTCGATCTCGGCGACCACCGAAAAGGTGAGCTTGTCCTCGTGCGGACGGAGAGAGCAGAGTTTGTTGCAGAGCTTCTCCGGCAGCATGGGCACGGTGCGGTCCACCAGATAGACGCTGGTTCCTCGCTCGCGGGCTTCTTTATCCACGGCTGAACCTGGGCTCACGTAATGGGACACGTCGGCGATATGCACGCCAACCTCGTAATTGCCGTTGGAGAGCTTCCGGAAAGACAGGGCATCGTCGAAGTCCTTAGCATCGGCCGGGTCGATTGTAAAGGTGAGAACATCTCGGAAATCCTTGCGGCCCTTAATCTCCTCCGGAGTTATAACCTCGGAGATGCTGTCGGCCGCGTTCTCCACCTCGGACGGGAAACGGTAGGGCAGATTGAACTCCGCCAGAATGGCATGCATCTCGGTTTCGTTCTCTCCGGGAGCTCCGAGTACGTCGACCAGATGACCAAACGGATACACTTCCCCACGCTCCCAGCGGTCTACCACCACCGAGACCTTCATGCCGCGCTTCGCTCCCATGGCCGCAGCCGCTTCGGCGTCGACCTTGATGTCGTAAGGCATGTTCTTGCTCTGCATCAGCACCCAAGCCTGGGCGCCGACCGTATGCATGATGCCCACGAACTGACGGCCGCTGCGCTGCAGCACGTCGATGATTTCACCTTCGCGGCGATGGCTGAGGGTTTTCTGCCCGGCGCGGTCGTAACTGCGGGACACGCGGTCGCGGGTAATCGCCACGCGCACGGTGTCGCCATCGAGGGCACGACGGGTCTTGTTCGCGGGAACGTAGACGTCGTCGTCCTGGCCTTCGATGATTACGAACACGAAACCGTCGCGCGTCATGCGGACGGTTCCGGTTTCCTGTGCCACAACGCGCTTCCCGGCAGCCTTGCCGTGATTGCGCTTGAGGGGACTCTTGTAGGCTTTGCCTTTACTCATGCGTAGTCAAGAACTTCACAGTAGAGCCTTCAGCCGGAGCGAGGACGACAGGGGCGTCATGGTCGAGCACCAGCAGCGCCTCGCCTTCGGCGATGGGGGTTCCGTCCACCGTACCGGCGCCCGCCACGCACATCACCGCCACGAAACGGCCGCAGCCCTTCGTCTTCAGTTCGACGGGCTTCGTGAGATCGTATACGGACGTGGTGAAGTGCGGGTCACGCACGGCGACAACCTCATGGTTGGGCCTGTGCGCGTAGGACGTACGATAAGAACGATATACCTTGTAGTCGATGGCTTCCTTCGACTCCTCTATATGGAGCTGACGAGGTTTGCCGTCGAGTCCGAGGCGGCCGTAGTCGTAGATACGGTAGGTGTTGTCGGAAGTCTCCTGAATCTCGCAGAGCACGGTCCCGCCGCAGATGGCGTGGATGCGGCCCGCGGGCAGGAAGAAGATGTCGCCCTTGGAGGTATCGTGCCTTTCGAGCACGTCCACAAGGCGGTTGTCGCGCACCAGCTGCGCATACGAGTCGGGGGTGATCTTCTCCTTGAGGCCCACCAGCAGGTGGCCGCCGTCGTTCATCACGTACCACATCTCCGTCTTCCCGAGACCTATGCCTCGCTTTGCCGCGAGGGCGTCGTCAGGATGCACTTGGAGCGACAGGTCGTCGTGGGCGTCGATGAACTTGATGAGCAGCGGAAACTGCTCCCCGTAGACCTCGTTCAGGGTCTTTCCGGCTAGGGGACCTTCAGCGACACGGGTTTCACGCTCCCCGTAACCGGAGATCACCCAGTTCTCGCTGCCCCAGACCATGGGCCGGAACTCTGCCGCAAGCTTCAGGATCATTTTGCCTTACCCTGATTCGCAACGGCGGCCTGCTTTGCGGCAAGCTCTTCCGGATCGGCCAGATAGTAGTCGTTAACGAGCTGGAGCTTGTCGTCGAACTCGAAGACGTACGGAGTGGCGGTGGGGATGTTGAGCTGGATGATGTCCGCATCGCTGATGCCCTTGAGGTGCTTCACCACGCCACGGAGGCTGTTGCCGTGAGCAACCACGACGATGTTGTCGACCTTCATGAGCATGGGGAAGATTTCGCTCTCCCAGTAAGGCATCACACGCTCGATGCACTGCTTGAGGGCCTCGGTGCGGGGGATGTACTCGTCGGGAACGAGGGCGTAGCGGGGATCCCTGGTGGCAGAGTTAGGATCGCTCTCCGGCAGCGGGAGGGGCTCCACGTCGTAGCTGCGGCGCCAGATGAGCACCTGCTCGTCGCCGTATTTGGCAGCGGTCTCGGCCTTGTTCAGACCCTGGAGCATGCCGTAGTGCTTTTCGTTCAGGCGCCAGCTCTTCTGCACCGGGATCCAGTCGAGATCCATGGCGTCGAGCACGTTGTTGAGAGTTTTCACAGCCCTCTTGAGGTATGAGGTGTAAGCGATGTCGAAGGTGATGCCCGCTTCTTTCAGGGCCTTGCCCGCTTCGAGTGCCTCCTGGAGGCCTTTCTCGCTAAGATCAACATTGGTCCAACCGGTAAAACGGTTTTCTTTGTTCCACTGGCTTTCGCCGTGGCGGATAAGTACGATTCTCTTCATAGTTATTTTAATCTATCAATCCTCTGCCGCGAAGGAAAGCCTTGTTGTCGGGCTCGCGGCCGGTAAACTGCTTGTAAAGGGTCATGGGTTCCTCGCTGCCGCCCTTCTCAAGGAAGGTGGCCTTGAACTTCGCCGCCAGCTCGGGGTCGAACACTCCCTTGGGAGAAGCCTCGAAGAAGGAGAAGGCGTCGCGGTCCAGCACCTCCGACCAGAGGTAGCCGTAGTAACCGGCATTGTAACCGCTGGAGAAGATGTGGTTGAAGTAGGTGGTGCGGTAGCGGTAGCCGATTTCGGGATTCAGGCCGCATTCGGCAGCAACCTTCGCCTCGAAAGCGTCCACATCGAAGCCTTCGAAGTCTTCAACCTCGTGAAGCTTCATGTCAAGCACGGAAGCCGCTGCGAGCTCGGTGGTCATGAAGCCCATGTTGAACTTGAGGGCCGCGTTAATCTTGTCCACAAGCTCCTTGGGTATCACTTCGCCTTCGGAGTTCTTGGCGTAGAGGGCCAGGAGCTCGGGTTCGAAGGCCCAGTGCTCGTTGATCTGCGAGAACATCTCCACAAAGTCGCGCTTCACGCTGGTTCCGCTCACCGAAGGATAGGTGCACTTGGTAAGGAAGCCGTGAAGGGCGTGGCCGAACTCGTGGAAGACGGTCTGGACCTGGTCCACGTTCATATACTCGGCAAGGTTACCCACGTTCACGATAATCGGGCGCACCTCGACTCCGTCCGGACCGATATACTGGTTGCGGACATTGTTCATCCAGGCTCCTCCCCTCTTGGAACTGCGGGGCAGATAGTCGGTGGTGAAGATGCCGATGAGGGAGCCGTCGTCGTAGCTGAGCTTCCATGTTTGCACATTACCCGGAGAATACACGGGCACGTCGGCTAGAGGCTCTGCATTCACGCCGTAGAGTTTCTTTGCTGCGATGAAGATACCGTTACGCACGGAATCCATCTGGAAATAGGGCTTGATCTGCTCGTCGTCCAGGGCGTATTTGGCCTGACGCACCTTTTCGGCGTAGTACCACCAGTCCCAGGGCTCGATTTTGCTTCCGGCGGGCACCGACGGATCGGCGTCCATCATGGCCTGCATCTCGGCTACCTCTTCGCGGGCCTTGGCGGTGGAAGCCTTCATGATGCCTGCGAGGAAGGCGTCCACGGTGGCGGGATCGCCGGCCATCTTGTCGGCCAGTTCGTATGCCGCCGGATTGGGATAGCCCAGGATGCGGGCTTTCTCGAGACGAAGCTTCAGCACTTCCACAGCGAGTTCGCGGTTGTCGTATTCGTTGCCGTTGTGACCGCGGGAAGTATAGGCCTTGAGGTATTCCTCACGAAGCGAACGGTCTTCGGTGGAAGCCATGCGCTCGGGATAGTCGCTCACGCTGAAGCCGAACTTTGCCTTGAAAGCGTTGCTTTCCGCAAGGATGTTGTTACCTATCTTCTGGGTCTTGGTGGCGATTTCGGTATTGATCTCGCGAAGCCTGTCCTGCTGTTCCTGCGGCAGGCCTATACCCTCGCGCTCGAAGTCTTCGAAATGGTTCTTCAGGACCACCTGCTGTTCGCGGGTGAGGCCGCTCTGGTCGGCGTGGTAAACAGCCGCCACACGCTCGTAGAGAGCCTTGTTGAAGGCGATGTTGTCGCCATGAGCGGAGAGAAGAGGCAGGGCCTTCTCCACCACTGCGTCCAAAGCATCGCTGCGGTCGGTTTCGGCCACGTTGAAGAGCACTCCCTGTACCTTATCCAGAAGTTCGCCGCTGAATTCAAAGGCGGCTATGGTGTTATCGAAGGTTGGAGCCTCCGGGTTTGCGGTTATGGCGTCTATCGCCTCCTGCTGCTGCCTTATTCCCTCCTTGATGGCGGGAAGATAATCGGCCACCTTTATCTTGTCGTACGGAGGTATTCCGTAGGGAGTGTCCCATTCTTCAAAGAAAGGATTGCTGTGGCAGGAAGAAAGCATGAGAAGCGAAGCAAAAGCTAAAACTAAACGGTATTTCATTATTCAACCCTCCCGTGATCTGTTCCGTTAACGTCCATGCGGTCGTACGACAGAACTCTTTTTACCTTAACAGTTGAATAGCCCTCCTTGAGGGTGTAGTCGGCATTCACATCGCTTGCCGGCACGTAGGCGATTTCCTTCTCGAGCGGCTCGCACGGATCCTCTATGAAGGTTACCTGCGGAGTGTCGCCGGAAGAGGCGGTGTAGAGGCTGAGCAGCCCAATCACACAGACGGGATTGTGCTCGTATTCGATGGACGGATTGTCGTAATCCTTGCGTCCGAGGATTGCCGCCGGGATCTGCTTGTCGGCGAAACGGCCGTATCCGCTCGAACGGATGGCCACCTCCTGATTGTTGGGAAGCAGGAAATACTGGCTGAGCGACTGAGCTCCGGCATTGCGGATAATCTCATCGCGGACAGTCTTGCGGTAGGCTTCCTTCTCATCATTTGTGAGAGTGTGGCCCCAGGAAGCCTGCTCCTCGGCATAAGCCTTCACGTTGAGCTCGATGCCCTCTCCGAGAGGATCGTCGTAGCGGTCGGAACGGAGTCCGCCGTCAGCGGCCCAGTCAAAGCCCGCGTCGAGACGTCCCTCCTTGAGGAAGGTGGTCATACGGGCCTTGGTGATAGCCCAACGGGTTATGCTATAGGTGCCATCGGAGAAGAAGAAGCGGTTGGAAGACGCCTTCTTGTCCTTTGCGTTCGGGTCTTTGTAGATAAAGAAGAATACCTTCTCGTCCACGTGGGTGTAATAACCCTTCTTGCACCCGTAGGTGAGATCCTTCACACAGACGTAGCGTCCCCAGAGAGGCGACTGGCGACCTTCCGTAACGGCTGCCTTGATCTGTTCCGGAGTGACTTCGATGGGAAGGATGCGTTCGTCCAGCTTACCCTTGAAGATATGGCTGTCGATGAGAAGCTGAGTGTCGATGTAGGCCACCTCGTAATCAGCGTTGGGGCCGCTCGTGTCGGACTTGACGCCAAGCTGGAGGGTACCGTCGTACTCACCGAGGGTGAGACCGGTCGCGTAGATGTAGATCCACTGGCCGAGATGGTAGTCGGAGTACATGGAGCTGCGACCAACCTTCACGTCGAGCGCTCCGGATTCGTCCTGAATATAGAGTTCACGGTAGACGTTTCCGGTGCGGTCGGACGACACCACCTGTCCCTTGATCCATACGGGCTCCTCAATCTTGACCGGAGTCTTGGACGTGGTGTACATGGCTTTCAGCTGTGCGATGGTATGGGTGACGCGGGAATCGTAGTTCACGAATTCCTCCTCGGCGGGTTCTTTCGGACTGCCGAGTACCGGCTGCCATTCTTCAATCAGACTCTGGCAGGAAACGAGGGCGGCGAGAGCCGCGAATGCGATGAATAACTTCTTCATAACCTTAGAATCTGAAATAAATGTTAAGCATGTAGTTGAAGCCGCTCATGTAGAAGTACTTGGGATCGAACTTGTAGTACTTCTCCTTGGAGACGGTGTTGTCGACCATACGGGTCTGCTCGTAACCACCGGTTTTCACCGAGGTGTTGTTCAGGAGGTTCCTGGCGTTGAGCGAGAAACCGAGCTGGTATTTGTACTGGATGAACCAGCTCTTGCCGACCGACAGGTTCATGAGGAACACCGGATCGAACTTCTCCTGGGTGGTCATGTATTCGACTTCCGTGGGAGTGACGATGCCGTCGGGACCCGCGGTGGCGTAGTCGGTGCGGTAGAGAGGATTCATGTCGAGGTAGGACTCGCCGAAGTACTGGCAGTCGGCCTCGAAGAACCAGTAGTTGATGCTGTAGTTAAGACCGACGGATGCGGCGATCTGCGGAGCGGCGGGGAGGTAGTGCCTCTGGTAGCGCTCGATCTCTTCGGTAGGATTGCCGTACTCGTCTTTCACGTACACGGGACTCATGGCCCAGTAGCTCACCGGGATGGTGTACTTGCCGCCGAAGCTCACGGGCTCGGCGCTGTTGTCGATGGTCTGGGTCATCATCGGGGTGGAGATATACTCGGCCCTGCCTGCGGCCACAGCTCCCTGGACGAAGAGGTTCTGCACGGGAGTGGGGACCTTGTAGCCCAGTTCAAGGCCGTAGTGGCGCTCGTCGATGCCAGTCAGCACGTAGTTGGAGAACGCGTTCTGGATGTCATCGTATGCGCTCATCACCTTGCTCTGGTCCCAGATCTTGGTGTAGTATGCGGAGAGACGGGCGTTGTATCCGTTACCGGAATACTGCCAGTTCACATCGGTCGAGAAGGACTTGATACTGGTGAGGCCCGGAGTCACGGTATTGCGGGTACGGGCCGACACGAAGGCCTGGTTGAAGGTGGGCGCATCGCGGAAGTAACCCACGTTGGCATACACCCTCATGTTGCCCTTGATGACGTAGTTGAGATTGGCCTTCACAGCACCGGTAGGCTTGACGACCGGCCTGGAGAAACCGTAAGAGGTGACGGCCTGTCCGGTCATGGGATCGATAACCGGCTGGATGGTCGTACCGTAAGTCTTGTTGATCTCGGTGATCTCGGCCTGAGTTCCCGGGAAGAGGCCCTTGCGGACGAGGCCCTCACGCCAGAGGCCGGTGACGCCGATGCGTCCGCCGAAGCTGGCGCTGAAGTTGCCGAACACCATCTTCATGTTACCCCAGATATTGAGGGAACGGACATTGGCCATGTAGTCGTAGCCGTAGTGGTCGCCCTCTTTCAGGATGCGGGCAGTACCGTTGTTGACGAGATAGTAATCGAGGTCGTTCTGGAGCTTGTAAGCTTCGGAACCGAACTCCCTCTCGGCGAAGTTGTCGATATCGAGGTAGTAGGATCCTCCGAGGAGGTCGGCCACCTGCTTGTAGTAGTGAGTGCGGTTATACCTGAGCTGGCCGCCGCCCACGAGTGTCATCCACTCCAGCGGACGCCATTTGCCGTCGAGCTTGAAGTTGAGGTCGTTCTGGTCCACGTGACGCTCTTCCTGGACGTATTTCGAACGGGCACCGTAGGTCTCGATGTTCTGACGGTTCACGTTGTAGAGACGGTCCCAGTTGATGTGCGTGGCATTGGGATAGTCGGCCGGATGCTCCCACACTTCCTTCGCGGCTGCGTACTTCACGAAGTTGGCCCTGCCGTAGTCGGAATTGGTCATGTAGAAGTACGACGGAAGGTTGCGGTAGTAGTCGGGCCTGGGATCCAGGGCATCGTACCAGTCAAGTGCGGTGTAGCCGTTGGTACCGAAACGGTAGAGCAGCGTGGCCGCCAGCGAGAACTCGTCGGACGGAGTGAACTCGTACTTGAGTAGGGCGATGGGCTCATGGGTCTTGCGAACGCGGGCGTTGCGGACCTGGCCGTTCTGGTAGCCCCAGTTGGAGTTGTACATATTGGTTCCCACAAGGTCGTAGACTTCCTGCGTGGATGCGTTCTGCGCTCCCCTCTCGCCCGGAGTGGCGAAGAAGACAGCACTGAGCTTGTGAGCGTCGCCGAAGTACTTGTCGGCCGCAAGATAATATGCGAACGAGCGATAGTACACGCCGTCGATCCAGTCGTTGCCGCCCAGACGGGCACTCACGTTTGCGGCGAAAGCCCAACCGTTATCCATCACGCCAGTGGCATAAGAAGCCATGAGGCGGAGGCGGTAAAGGGTGCTGTTGGTGAGCACGCTACCGCGGAGACCCTTGCGCACGGCGGAGGCAGTGCCGTCGATATTGGTGGTACCGTTGTAGCCGCCGATGGTGTAGTCGGTGGCATCCATACCCACGGAGGTGTCTTTCGTACGCATGGCCTCGTTAAGGCCGCTCCAGAGGGAGAACGGACCGTATCCGGTGAGGGCGTCGTTGAGTTTCACGCCTGCCAGATAAACCTCCTGAGTCTCACTGTTGTAGCCTCTTTGTTTGAAGCGCACCGAGGAGAAGCCGTAACCGACAATGTTGGAGAAGATGTCGTTGGAGTCGAAGAGAACGGACGAATTGTCGTTGAATCCGCTGTCGTCCATATCGAACTCGTTGGACACCGCATCGTCGAGCTCCTCCGCCTTCTGGGCACCGGAGAGCGACAGGTTGAACATGTTCTTGACATATCCGTCGTTCACGGTGACCCCCACCTGCTGTTCGAGGTAGTCGGGAGCGTCGATCACGAGGGAATACATGCCGTCGGGCAGATTCTCGATGAGGAAGGTGCCGTCGGCTGCCGAAGTGGCATAAGCCACCGGGGCCGCGCCCTGGTACAGGATCAGCTTGGCGTTCTCGACCGGCTGACGGTCGTTGCGGCTGATGACCGTACCCTTCACTCCTCCGGTGGGCTCTTCCTGTGCGAAGATGGACGTGGAGGCGAGAAGTGCGGCGATGATGAGTATCAGTTTTCGCATATTGCTGGTATTACTACTTGGTGACTACTATGTAGGTGGGATAGTGGTCGGAATAGCCGCCCACGAAGGCGCCGTTCGAGAAAGTGCGGAACGGTGTGCCCTTGTACTGACCCTTCTGCTGGGTCATGAAAGGCTTGCTGAACACTCGTCCGTAGAATTTCTTCTTCACTATCGGCCTTATTGCGTAGGTGCCCTCGGGAGCGTTCACGAGGCTGCTGTTCACGAGGATGATGTCGTAGATATTGGTCTCTCCCCTGTAGTAGAGGGAGCTGTAGCCTGCTTTGAGCATGCTCAGGAATGGAGAGAAGAAATCCACCGGTCCCACGTCTTCTATCTTTTCCCTGCCGTGCATGTATTTCACCATGCTGGGATCGGAGGGATTGTCGTTCATGTCGCCCATCACGACTATCTTGATGCCGGGGAAGTCCTCCTGGAGTTCCATAGCCCTCTTGTAGATGATTTCCGCTCCGCGGGGACGGAGGTCGGCTCCCTTACCGCCGAGACGAGACGGAAGGTGGGCGACGAAGATGGCAAACATCTCACCGTCAAGCAGGCCCCTCACCATGAGCACGTCGCGGGTGCGGAAATTGGCCTTCTCCTCTTCGGTCCAGGCGCTGAAGTCGATATCGGAACCGTCGAAAGTGAAGGGAATGGCCTCGCTCGCGAGCATCTTGAAGAGCTCGGGCTTATAGAAGAGGGCCACGTCCACGCCACGGCGGTCGGGGCTGTCGTAATGCACTATCTGGTAGTTGGCCGCGGCAATCTCGGGCTCGTTCACCAGGTCGTCGAGCACATGGCGGTTCTCGACCTCGCTGACGCCCAGGATGGCATGCCAGCAGCCGTTGTCGTCACGCATGGCCTTGATAACGGAAGCCATGTTGTGGAGCTTCTTGGCATACTTGGCCTCGGTCCACTGGTTCTGGCCATCGGGCAGATACTGGTAGTCGTTCTTGCCCTCGTCGTGATAGGTGTCGAACAGGTTCTCAAGGTTGTAGAAACCGATCACGCGGCTCGTATGCCCTTTTCCCTGGGCGAAGGCCGCCGATACGGCTACGAAGATGAGAAGAACTGTCAGAAGACGTTTTTTCATATTTGTCTATTTTTATTTGTTTACCACCAATAGGAGAGTTTCTTCGGGTCTTCGGTTTCGATGGTTTCCGCCATGGAGGCGCCAACCACGGAAGGAAGGTTCACGAAGAAGTCTACTCCGGTGATCCGCTCCAGTTCGCGTATGGACATTGCCATGCTGCTGTTCACTGCGCGGTTCGCATTATCTGCGTTGTGTTCGAGGTAGATGGCGCATGCGTTGTAGCCTGCATGGCCGAAGGTACCGCTCGGGTTGTAGCGGAGCACCGCTTTGTAATATGCTCCGGGAGAGACAACTGACTTTCCGTTGTTGTCGGAAGCTACGCCGTAGCGGGGCTCGATAACGCAGCCGGTCACCACATAGAGCGTGTCGCAGGCTTTCGCCCAGGCGCGGACGCGGTCTTCCAGCTTGGCCCACACGCCGGAGTTGAAGCTTCCGAGCTGCGGGGTCATGTTGGTGCCGTAGAAGGTTTCCTTATTGGCAACGGGGCGATAGCGGTCGGCCGACGGGATCTGGTGCCCGCGGTTCATTCCGTAGAGCCCCCGGTAGTTGCCGGAGGTGATGACGGCCTGGTCGCTCACAGGCATGAGCGGATCCACCGCCCAGGCATTGCTGCGCTTGCCCGTGCCGCCGATGAGGACGCTATTGAGCGGGTAAGCCACCCACACGGCTATGCGTGCGGAATAGTCGTAATAGTACGAATAGTTGCGCGTCTTTTTGCCGTCTACCGTCATGGGATGATGGTAGAAGTCCATTCCGTCGGACGCGCTGGTGGCCGGCAGTTCGAGCCATTTGGGACTGGCCGTGGGCGTGCCGGTGCGGCTGCTGGCAGGCTGTTCGCTGGCTGTCCCTTTCTGGAACACGTCTAACGAAGCGCTGCCGTAGCAGTCGGTAACCGTGAGGGTCACGGCACGTTCGGTCTCCTTGGGATTGGCCTTGCAGGTCAAGAGCTGCGACCCGGAGTTGCCGCTGCCGGAGTATGCGGTGAGGCTCGCCCATTCGGCGGTCTCGCCGTCATAGCTCAGGGTCAGGGTCCAGTCGGCCGAGGATTTCACGTAGATGAAAGCCTCGTCACCGCTCTGGCTCATGTACTCCTTGCCGTCCTCGATGGAGATGGACGGAGGCGTGCCGGTTTCCTTGTCAGGCTTGCACGAGAAGAATGCCAGTGACAGCGCCAGAAGCGCTGCCACAGGCAGGAAGAGATGCGTGAATAGACTGCGCACTGACAACTATTCAGAAAGTTTGTAAATGGCTATCGGTTGCTGATTGGTGTATGAGGTGCTCTTGTAATACCTGAACCTCATCTGATTAGCCGTTTTGTTGAAGCGAAGGTGTGTACTGGAACATGCAATGTCTGCGACTCCGTCCGCAACAGATACACTGTTGGCATTGGCGGGAACAGAAGAACTCGTCTTCATTGCATTCTCATCCTTGGTCATATAAATATAACTTCCAGACTGACTCTTTATCGAATAGCCGCCTTCGGCTTTTGCGATTGTAAAATAGAAGTCGTCTGAAGCTTCAGCGACAGTGATACTATTGTCAGTTATGGTAACTTCCTTATAATCATTGGCTGCATCCAAAGTGGCAAGCGAGCCGTCGAAAGCATATCCAGCCTCTTCGTATACAATAAGATACTGTCCTGAATAATCGTCCAAGGACCCGGTAACCTTTGTGTACACATGGTCTTCGCCAGTAAGCACCGGTGCAGCAGCCTGGGTAATGGTTACAACGATATCCTCTATATCTTCAGCCTTGAAGGTTACGGTGTAGACCTTGGCGTTCTCGGTGTCTTCGTTGGCCGGGAAACTCACCTTCACGCTGGCAGATGCATCGCCGGAAGCCTTGTCAAGCTCCGCGCCGGCGCTGGCGGTTGCATTCCAGGCCACGTTCGCGGTAAGGGCGATGGTGTGGGAGGTAGAGCTGGCCGCTACATCAACGGCATTCTTGTCGACATTGAAGATAGGAGTAACTTCGCCTGTTGATTCCTTGGAAACGAACACGAACTGATGGAACTTGTTCTTGGACTGATATCCGGTGTAGTAACCATATACCGTTGCAGTCTCACCGTTGGTGAAGAGCGCCTTGTTAGCATCGGAAAGATTGCTTAAGGAGACATAGGTGTTGGCGCCATCCATGGTGAACTGATAGTAATTACCATTGACCCCGAGGGTTCCCTTGAACTTAGCGTAGAAGGGATAGCTGTTGCTCTGGGTTTCGTACGCATTGATTGCAGCGCCGGTGATATCGAGAGCTTCACCATAAAGCACGTCGTTGTTATTAGAGAGCACCGTAGCAGTCGGCGATGCGATTTCTGCAAGGCCATAGTACCATTTGAAGGTACCGTTTACGTTGACCTTGTCGCCAACCTTCATTCCGTGAGAAGTAGAATTCGCATTTATGTAAAGGGGCGTTGTACCGTCTGTTACAATGTAATTCTTAGTCTCAACAGCGCAGACAATCACATTGCGGATTTCAACAGTGGTGTTGTCCGCACTCTTGATAATCTCAGAAAGGTCGGTTACTGCATTCTCATCAATCTTTTTGGCCTGGGTGATAGTAACCTTCACATCGTCGCAGCCATTGGCAGACACTGTCAGATTAGCAACGACCTCGTTATCGAACGACTCATTGGCCGGGAATGCCACGGTAACCTCTGCATTGCCTTCGCCGGAAGCCGGAGTGGCTACGAAGTTTGCCTTGTCGCTGGCTATGCTCCAAGCGACATTGGACTGCACGTTGAATTTGGCGGAGGTGTCTACAGCCTTAACGCTGATGGTCGCGGGGACAACCGCAAGACGGGCCTCGACATCCTGACCATATGTTACACCTACCTGCTGGAAGCGGTAGTTGCCGGAAGTGAGAGGACAGGTAAGCACAACCTCGTTGGCCTTGCCGGTCCAGGTGAGGATGTTCTTGTCGCTGTCGAAGGTGCAGGAACCAACGGTGAAGAGCTTGGAAAGATCCCCCTCAACCGGGTTGTAGGTGGCGCTGTTATCCTTGGGAGCGAAGAGGTATTCAATCTTTACGATAGGCCTTGAGGACTTGATCTCGAGAGAACCGCCCTGGTACATACGGGCTGCGGTGCCGGTGTCGTAGTACTTACCATTGTTTCCGCCTCCGAGGAAGGAGAAGGATGCATCACCGACCACAATCGGATTGGTAAAAGCATTGCCGTTGGTGACCTTCTGGTCGTGAGCAACGTTTGCTGCGATGAACACATCGTCACCTGCAACAGCTGCCTCTACCGGAGTATAGGTAGCCTGGCCGGTTACGGTGACTGCCACGAACTGGTGGTACTGATTCTTGCTTTCCCAGCCGGTGTAGTAACCGGTGAGCTCGACTACATTACCCTCGCCCCAGCTGGTGCCGGTAGCATCGGCGAACATTGCGGACGGAGCGCTCACAAGCGACATGTAACCGTCGTATCCCTCAACCTTGAACTGGGTGTAGCTGCCATCCTTGTGGACCGTTGCGGTGGCATGTGCGTAGATAGGATACCATGTACCCTTGTAGTTGGTGGATTCCTCATCGGTAGCTGCCTTGGTGACGGCGTTGGTAAGGAAGTCCTTAGTGATTTCGGTGGCATCGCCATAAACAGGAGTTGCGGTGCCCGTCTTCTTTTCGCTGGAGTCTACGATTTCGTATTCACCCCAGTAGTACTTGAAGGTACCGATGATGGAGACCTTGTCGCCAACGGCAAGCTTCGGATCCGCGTTCTTGTAGACGTAGATGCTGGTGGTGCCATCGGAAATCACATATGCCTTGGTGTTAACAGCGGTGACGGTGGCGTTGAGCACGGTAACCGCGCTACCGGGAGTCTTGGCAACGATGGTTGCAAGGTTGGTAACCTCGTCGCTGTCGGGGATATTACCGGACTGGTCCAGTCCAAGGCTTTCAGCGTTGGTGAAGTCAAGAGCCTGGCCGCCGCTTGCAGCAGATACCTGGACATCGTCGATGCTATAGACGTTGTTCTGGAGAGCCGCCGGGATCTTGAACACCACGGTAAGGTTTTCAGTACCGGCGGGAACGGAGAACTTGGCGGTTGCGAGGTCCCAGTTGCCAACGGGATCAACTGCTACGCCGTCTGCCACGGTTGCGAAGGTGTAGGGAACATCGACGCCCTTGATGCCGTCGATACTGACGTACACCTTGAATTCCTCATGGTTGAAGGTGTTGTCCTTGTCGTCCTGACCGTAGCGCTGGCCGCCGAAGGAAACGGCGAGATTGGTCTTGCCGCCGAGCGCGATGTTCTTCACGGCGAACAGGGCCTGCTTGCCGAAGAAGAGCTTGTTGTGGCCCGATCCTGCATAGAGGGAGTAGCCGGACTGGTCGTCAGAGAGCTTTCCACTGTTACGGACCGACATGGTCTTGAACTCGTAGGAAACGTTCGCGATGCCGTTGCCGCTTTCGTTCTTCCAACACTCGGTCTGGTCGAGGTAGGGCCAGCTGTCGTTCACCTTGGCCACTTCAGTCTTGTCGAAGTCGTTCTTGTAGAGGAGGGACTCCTCGAGGGAACCGGCTTCGCCTTCCTGCTTCACCTTGAGCACCGCGTCGGAGAAACCGATGGTGAAGGTGATGTTGGCGTTGCGCTCAATGTCGGGGTTCGACTTGGCAGTAAGGGTTATCTTCTGCTTTTTGTTGGAGCCCTTGCCGTTGTCGGGTGTAACGGTGAGCCAGTCGGGCGCGCCGTTTACAGTCCATTCACGGGTGGCTGTGAGACCGACGGTCGCGCTTGCGCCCGCCTCGAAAGAGAGAGTGACCTCAGTGGGGTCTACGGAAATCTTCGCAGCCCCGAGTTGTTCTTCCTTTTCGCAGGAAGTGAGGAGAGTAACTGCCGCCAATGCAGCAATTGCCAGGATTCTTGAGAACTTCATAATGTTATTGTTTTGTGTTTGTATTAGTTTCCAGCGGGTTTTAACGCAATATAGCTTTCAAATATAGTTATTCCTTCGGAATAAAGCAAAAAAAAGCGCAACCGTGAGGCTGCGCTTTTCGGGAATATCGAAAGATTTGTCTGCTATTCCTCCGCTGCTTTCACTTCTTCCACCTGAGCGGAAGCCCAGATATAAATCTGGTTGGAAGTATACTTGCAGGCAGTGCCGGTAACATTGTAACGCTTGTCGGCATCCATGTTGAGGAATTCTTTGAACTGAATGCTCACGGCAATCTCATTCGTCTTGTTTTCAGTGTCTTCCGCTATTTTACCGCTGCGGTCGCCGGAAGACTTCTTGTACTGCCAGTTGCCCTTATAGAGCTCTGTCTGGGGAGTGCCGTCCTCATTGGTGAGAACATATTCGTACCTTGCTGCAACAGTGTCGGTAACGGCTACGTCGTCAATCTTGATGTAACGGCAGAAATAGTCATCCCAATTGCTTGCAAGTTGGGCCAGAGTAACCTCCTTGGGCTTTGGAAGGTCTGCAGAGAGCTTGGGAGCCTCGCCGACGGTGGCCAGTTCGTAGTGGAAAGCCGTTGCTTCTGGCAGTCCCTTGTATGCGCTGCCTTCACCATAAACACGGCCGGTGACTGTCTGGCCCGGAGTGAGTTTCACATTGCCAATCTTATCATAGATGTACAGACCGGCGGACTCATCTTCAATAAAGATATTCGTACCGCTCACATAGGTAACCGTCGCTTTGCCGATAGTGAAGTCGAACGGACTTGTCTTACTGTTGTTACAGGCATTACGCACTGCCAGCAGGTTGCCTTCCGCCGTAGTGGAGAGCTGGGTCACAGCAATATTGACCTGGGTCGTATCCCTCTTGGGATTGCCTTTCTTGTCTTTTCCGAGAAGGGTACTCTGGAACCAGAGAGTACCGGTGCGGACCTTTCCGGTAGTGTTCTCCGTGG
Organism: Bacteroidales bacterium; assembly: GCA_017412645.1. GTDB lineage: Bacteria > Bacteroidota > Bacteroidia > Bacteroidales > UBA932 > Cryptobacteroides. The sequence continues at coordinate 63,194 of JAFPWX010000011.1, forward strand.
GAGTAACCGTTACCGTTACCGTGCCGCCTGTGAGGTCGTAGTTCTTGTCGATGGTGAGCCAATCTGCCTTGGATTCGAATATGAAGGTCTCGCCGTTCTGCTTCATTTTAACCTCGAAAGGAGTGTTTTCCTTTGCGACGGTGTATTCGGTTTCGTCGGCGATTAAGAGAGCCTTCTGGACTTCAATCACCCTGGCATCGACAAGTTCGATGGTGGTACCGTAGGTGCTCTTGGGGCCTTCGACTGTCACAAGGTCGCCTACCGCAATGTTGAAGCTACTCCAGTTGTAGCTGCCCGAAGCGTCAACCGTGCCGTACACGTAAAGTTCCTTAACGGCCGAACCGTCCACAGAAGCATCAGAAAGATACCAGTTACCATAAGTGGTGTTGGCAATCTTGGTGCAATATCCCTTTGCACGGTAGGTCTTGCCGTCGGCGCCTTCAGCGATTTCTTTAACGCTCGATACAGAAACCTCGGCAGTGTTGGTTTCCACAAGAGACACGATGATGTTCTGAATCTGGTCGCCGGACTTCAGGTAAACAGTGACCTGCTTTGCATTCGGGCGCGGAAGTGCGGTGAAGGTGACTTCGGTCTTGCCCTTTGAGCCGGAGGCGGGAGCGATGGTGAGCCAGTGGGTTATGACTTCCTTGCCGGTGGTTGCATCCAGGCTGTCGATATCGTAGAACTGAGTGAGCTGATTGCGGGTTATTTTTTCCGTTTTCTTACCCTTAATCGGATCAACATAGGTGGTGTCCACTTCGATGTCGAAATCGAAGGTCCAGTCTCCCGTAGCGTCGATGGTGATCTTCTTGGAATCTCCGGTGGTGGGAATCGTCACGAAAGAAGACGAAACCCTGAGGGAGTCGAGATAGTGGTCCGATTCCTTGACACAGGCGGTGAGGAAAAGGGCGGCTGCGAGGCTGAGAATGATGTATTTGGTTTTCATATTGTTCCCGCTTTATTAGTTGAACAGATATTTTACACCCACCGAAGCGTACCAGCACTGGCTGAGAGCGTGGTAGGGCACAAATGTCTCAAGACCGGCCGAAACCGCCTTGGGAGTGGAGAAGGTAGGATAACCGTCGGCGTCGATGCCCTCATACTTGAGGATACGGGGATCGGAACCGAGATCGGGGTTCAGCCACTTGGTGACTCCCCAGCTCGAGTTGAAGAGGTTGAGAACGTTCTTCACGTCGAGGCAGAGCTGGAGGGTATTGCGGGTGTTGCCGACCTTCACGGAGAAGTCGTGCTTGTAGCTGAAGTCAACGCGGTGCACCCACGGGTTGTACAGACTGTAAGGCTCTGCATATTCTCCCTGGTGCTTGCTGAGATAGTCGTTGGCGTGCACATAGCCCATGAAGCGGTCGCGGTCGTCGTTGGAGACGAAACGGAACTCGCCGTCCTTCACCTGCTTGTCGGTGGGGATGTAGAGGGCGTCGTAGTTATAACCGTCACCGTTCATATCGTTGGACAGCATGTAAGAGTAGTTGTAGCCACCCCTCCAGGCCTCGTAGATGAACGAGAAGTGGTTGCCGCACTTGTCGTTGTGAGTTACGGACGCGATGAAACGGTCGGGAGTCACATACTGCGAGTTGTGCAGTTTGATATAGTTCGGGCCTTCGGAAGTAGCCACATAGGTAAATGCCGATTCGGCTGCGGAACCAGGCATACCGGTGATTTCCTTGCTGACGGTATGAGTGTAGGCAGCCATAAGGTTAAGACCCTCGATCGGGCTGGCGTTCAGGGTTACGTTGGCAGACCAGCCATAGCCCTGTTTTGTGTTTTCAAGCACGAATGCCTTGGTGCCGGTACGGAAGTCCTCGGGATAAACGGGACGGTTGTCTGCGCCGTTGAAGCGTGCATAGCCTGCCACATTCTTCATGCTCCAGTCGGAGATGGAAACTGCGTTGATGGTCTTGTTGAAGATTCCTTCTGCGCTGATGCTCATCGGGAAGGAAGTGGGGAAGGAATAGTCAACTGCGATGGAGCTCTTCCATACCTGCGGCATCTTGAAGTTGGGATCAACTGCGCTGATGCTGGAAGGAACGGTTCCGTCTGCGGGAGATACAGTTCCCGGGAAGCCCATCTCGACAAGTTTCTTGTAGAGGGCATCCACGGTAGCCTTGCCGTTGGCATCGGTCACAAGACCGCCTGCGAACTCTGCAAGAATATCATTGATGCTGGCGTAATTACCCTTCACGTCTCCGGGGAGCTTGCTGTAGCTGGTGGAGGGACCAATCTGGGCCTGATACTGAACCAGACCGCCGTTGGTGGGCATATTGGTGAAGAACACCAGGGGCAGACGACCGCTGAAGAGGCCGGTACCGCCGCGGACCTTGAGGCTCTTGTCGCCTAACACGTCGTAGGTAAAGCCGATACGGGGCGACATGGTGAGCTTCGAGCTGGGCCACATACCAGTGTCGATATGGGTCTCCTGATAGTTATGTGACTTGGGATAGTACTTGATGTCCTTGATGGCGTTGTTGGTCATGAGGTCTCCGTTGTCGAAGAACAGACCGTCGAGACGCAGACCTGCGGTGACCTTCAGGAGGTCGTTCACATTCCACTCGTCCTGGGCATAGATGCCGGCCTTGTAGAACTGCACACGGGCTGCAGGAGACTTTTCACCATCATAGCCGTAGGTAAGGCAGACGACCTCGGGAGTGCTTGCGAAAAGCTGCTCCACGGTCATGCCTTCATCCCAGTTGTAACGGTAGTAACCCGAACCGTTACGCATGTACTGGTTGTCGGCCATCTGGTATTCCATGCTCAGACCGGCTGTAATCTTGTGAGCACCGATGTTGTAAACGATATCGTCCTTGATATTGGCAACGGTGTTGTGGACAGCGTTATTCCAGGTGAAGAGCTCGTAACCGGCGGCCATGTAGTTGTCATCGTCACGGGTGATGTCGATGAACGGGAATTCGGCAGAGTTGGTGCCGCGAACATCGTCGAGCTTGGAATAGGTTGCCAGGAACTGGTTGCTAAGCTTGTCGGTAAGACGGCTGTTGAGGTCCACGGAAACGGTTTTGACGATATTCTGCTGCGAATACATCGAGTTGGCGAAGGACATCGAATACTGGCTCATACGGGCATTTGCCATACGGGTACCGCCGTCCATGGAGGTGGCGTTGGGCGAGCTCCACCTGTTGTTGAGGGTGGAGTTGTAACGCACCGCGAGGTGATTCTTGGAGTTAATGTTCCAGTCGATGCGGGCAAGCAGCTTGGTGTTATCCTCGTCGGCAGGGAAGTTGGTCCAGGAACCGGTGTCGTAGCTATAGGTGCTCTTAAGATAGTCGGAGACAGCCTTGAGGTCGGCGTTGGTGGTGCGGGAGATGAAGTTGTCGGCATTTGCCTTTCCGTCTTCGGAGCCACGCCAGCGGTTGACCACAGTGGGCTTCTTGGTCATTTCAGCATTTACGAAGAAGAACAGCTTGTTCTTGATGATCGGGCCACCGAGAGTGAATCCGTAGGTGGTGGTGCGGTCTTCGGCACGGGCGCCGGAGATTTCGTCGCCATCCACGGCATTACCCTGCATATTCTCGTTCTGATGATAGACGTAGGCGGTTCCCTTGAAGGTGTTGGTACCGCTCTTGGTGATGGCGTTCACGCCGCCGCCGATGAAGTTGGTCTGACGGACGTCGTAGGGAGAAATCACGACCTGCATTTCCTCGATGGCGTCGATAGAAATCGGGTTGCCGCCGCCGGGAAGATTATCGGAAAGACCGAAGTTGTTATTGAAGTTTGCACCGTCAACGGTGAAGTTGGCAGTACGGCCGTCGGAGCCGGCAAAGCTCATTCCGTTACCGCCGTAAGGCGAAAGACGGGTGACATCGGTGATGCTCCTGTTAACCGTGGGGAGGGAAGCAATCTGCTCGTTGTTGATGTTGGTGGTGGCACCCGTCTTCTCCGTAGAGAACTTGGAGGCGGGGGTAGCAATGACAACAGCCTCTCCGAGGTTAAGGCTCTCTTCCTTTAATTCCGCGTTGAGGCTGTAAGTTTCTGCGAGCTGGAGGGTTATACCCGTGTAAGTGGCGGTAGTATAACCGAGACTCGAAACCTCTACCTCGTAAGGACCGCCGGCGCGCATACCCTGGATGGCGTAACGGCCGTCCGAGTTGGTAACCACACCGTAGCTGGTTCCGGAAGGAGTGTGGGTGGCGACCACGGCGACACCGGGAACGGGTTCTCCGTTCTGGTCGACGACGCGTCCGCCGAGAGAGGATGTCGTTATCTGCGCGAAAGCAGAAACGGCAATACATGCCGACAGGAGGCCTGTAAGCACTTTTTTGAGGAAAGTTTTAATCATAAATATAGGTTGTTTGATTAAATGTATCGTTCGTTTCCAGACTACAAAATTAACCAATAATTTGAACTCCGCAATCTCTTTTTCATCCATTCTTGAAAAAGTTTTCAACAGGCTTGACATGTTCCTTTTTTTGCGTATCTTTGCACCCCAATTTATTAACCCGCGGGGAGAGATTTGAACAGCTTGCAACCCCGCCTAAAAAAATGCTAAAATGAATTATCTCTTCACATCCGAGAGTGTCTCGGAGGGCCATCCGGACAAGGTGGCCGACCAGATTTCAGATTCCATTCTCGATGAATTCCTCCGCCAGGACCCTGAGTCCAAGGTGGCAGTGGAAACTTTCTGCACCGCAGGCCTTGTCGTAGTAGGCGGCGAGGTGCGCAGCGACAACGCCTACGTGGACATCCCCGGAACGGTTCGCTCCACCATCGCCCGTATCGGCTACACAAAGGCGGAATACGGTTTCGACGCATCCAGCTGCGGCGTGATCAGCACCATCCATGAGCAGAGCGCCGATATCAACCGCGGCGTGGTGCGCTCGAGCGAAGACGAGCAAGGCGCCGGCGATCAGGGTATGATGTTCGGATTCGCCTGCAAGGACACTCCGCAGTACATGCCGCTCACCCTCACGCTATCGCACTCGCTTCTGCGCATCCTGTCGGAGATAAGGCATTCAGGCGAGATCGCCTATCTGAGGCCCGACGCCAAGAGCCAGTTCACCATCGAGTTCTCTTCCGAAACCCACAAGCCGGTACGCGTACACACCATAGTGCTCAGCACCCAGCACGACGAATTCGGTTCGGACGAAGAGATGCACGCGCGTATAGAGAAAGATGTCCGTGAGATCGTGCTGCCGCGCCTGATTTCTTCGTTGCCGGCCGAGCTTCAGGCACTGTTCGACGACAACTACATCCTGCATGTGAACCCCACCGGCAAGTTCGTGATCGGCGGCCCCGCAGGCGACACCGGCCTCA
>JAFPWX010000012.1 GCA_017412645.1 Bacteroidales bacterium
CCACCGCCATGATGCTCACCTTCCTCACACCTGTATTCAAACAGCTTCCGGAAGGCGGCAAGGGGCGTATCGCTATGGCGCTCAGCATCCCCATCGCCGCCAATCTGGGCGGTATGGGAACACCCATCGGCACACCTCCCAACACCATCGCACTCAAGTATTTGAACGATCCGGAAGGCTTGAACCTCGGCATCGGCTTCGGCCAGTGGATGATTTTCATGGTTCCGCTTGTCATCATCATGATCCTGATTGCCTGGATGATCCTGAAGAAGTTCTTCCCCTTCACCCAGAAGACCATCGAGCTCAAGATTGACGGCGAAATGAAGAAGGACCGTAAGAGTACCCTCGTCATCGTAACGATGGTCATAACGATCCTGCTCTGGATGATGGACGCCCTGACGGGCATCAACACCTACACGGTTGCGCTGATACCCTTCGCTGTCTTCGCAATGGCCGGAATCATCAGCAAGTACGACCTGGAAGAAATCAACTGGTCGGTCATCTGGATGGTCGCTGGCGGCTTCGCCCTGGGTTACGCCATGAACGGCTCTGGCCTCGCGGCTCTCGTAGTCCGTGCCATTCCTTTCGGCGACTTCTCTCCGCTCCTGATTGTCATCCTTTCCGGCCTGCTTTGCTACGGCCTCTCCAACCTCATTTCGCACTCTGCCACGGCAGCCCTGCTGATGCCCATCCTTGTGGTGGTCTGCACGGCCATGGGAGACAAACTCGCCGCAGTGGGCGGAACATCCACCGTACTTATCGGAGTCGCCATCGCCTCCAGCAGCGCCATGATCCTGCCCATCTCCACGCCCCCGAATGCCCTGGCTTACGCCACTAACCTCATCCAGCAGAAAGACATGGCCCGCATTGGCATCATCATCGGCCTCATTAGCGTCGTACTGGGTTACCTGGTACTGTTCACCGCCGGGTCACTGCATATTATTTAGAATAGTTCCTTACATGCCATGTTGAATCTTCTTACAGGGCGAGACACCGCTTCGGCCATTCTGATTCTGGCCGTTGTCATTGCTTCGGGCCTTTTCCTGGGCAAGTTCAAGATCAAGGGTATTTCTCTTGGGAGTACGTGGATTCTGTTTATGGGCATCCTGCTTGGGCATCTGGGTCTGCGGATCAATCCCGTGATGCTGTCTTTCATCAAGGACTTCGGACTCATCCTCTTCGTTTTTGCCATCGGTCTGCAGGTAGGTCCGGGATTCTTCCATTCATTCCGAAAAGACGGCCTCCCCATGAATTTGATGGCTGTGGGATTGGTTCTGTTGGCTGTACTGACCACCTATATCATACATCTGGTGAGCGGGGAGAACCTGGGTATCATGACCGGCATCATGTCGGGTGCCGTCACCAATACACCGGGACTCGGTGCCGCACAGCAGACGCTCTCAGAAGCGAATTCGGTGTCTGCCGGCATCGAGGATGCCGCATCCGGAATAGCATCGGCCTACGCAGTGGCCTATCCGCTGGGCGTACTGGGAGCCATTGCTGTCCTTCTGCTCGCCAAAGCCGTTTTCCGGGTGGATATGGACAAGGAAAAGGTGCGTGCTTCCAAAAGCGAAGACGATGAGGGTAACGCCTATCGTCTTGCCTGCCAGGTGGAGAATCCGGCACTTTTCGGCAAAACCATTCACGACATCGTTGGCGAAGAAAATGTGGACCATTTGGTCATTGCCCGCATGAAGCGAGACGACAAAGTGTTCTTCCCGGATCTGGACCTCCCCCTGCAGGAAGGTGACAGGCTTCTTATCGTAACAGACGTCCAGCACAAGGACAAAGTTCGCATCATCTTCGGGGAGGAACTCCCCGTGGACATGAAGGAGTGGCAGCAGAGTGGCACAAACTTGGTGGCATCACGCCTTTCCATAACCAAATCATCCATTACCGGAAGGAGCCTGCGCAAGCTGGACGTGCGCCGCAAATATGGAGTTACCGTTACCCGGATCGTCCGTTCCGGTGTAGATTTACAAGCCGATGCCGATTTAATTCTCCAGATGGGCGACAGCATGAAAGTCGTGGGTTCGGAAGAAGGTATCGAGCGTCTTGCCCGGCTCGTCGGAAACCAACCGGAATCGCTGCACAAGCCCAATCTGATACCCATTTTCTTCGGCATCGCCCTTGGCGTGGCGGTGGGGATGATCCCCATTCATTTCCCTTCGATGCCCCAACCTTTGAAACTCGGTCTTGCGGGCGGTCCGCTTATCGTGGCCATCCTGCTCGGTCATTTCGGGCCGAAACTGCGGATTACCACCTATACGGCCCTGAGTGCCAACCTGATGATTCGGGAGATTGGCATTTCGCTCTTCATGGCTGCAGTCGGATTAGGCGCAGGAAAGACCTTCGTTTCCTCCCTTGTCGGCGGCGGTTATATGTGGGTGCTTTACGGAGCCGTCATTACCCTGGTTCCCATGACGATTATCGCCCTGGTGGCCCGCTGGGCGATGAAGATGGACTTCTTCAAGATATGCGGCCTTCTTGCCGGAGGAACTACTAATCCGGCCCTTCTTTCCTTTGCCGAGCAGATGTATGGCAGTGGGAGGATTGCTGTTAATTACGCGACGGTTTACCCCTTGACCATGTTCCTCCGGGTGGTGGCCGCCCAGGTTTTGATAATGATAATGCTCTGACAATATGAAAAAGACTTTACTCCCCGCTGCCCTCGCACTTCTGGCAGCAGTATCCTGCAATGAAACGAAATCGCCGTTTACACGCGATGTCAACAATTATGCCCTGGTGACCATCGAGGCCCCCGACCTCAGCGGCATCACCGACAACGGCAAGGAGGTGCTGAATCTCTACCGCTTTGCCGCCGATGAGGTGGACGCCATCTACTGGGAACAGTACTTCGGAGACAAACAGGCTCTCCTGAATGGCATCACCGACCCTGTCCAGAAGACTTTTGCCGAGATCAACTACGGCCCGTGGGACCGTACTACCGGCAAGTCTTTCGTGGAAGGCTATGCCGACGCATTTCCAGGAGCGGGCTTCTATCCGGCCGACATGACCGTGGAAGAGTTCAATGCCTGGAACAATCCTGACAAGAACAGCCCCTACACCCTCATCAGGCGCGCATCCGACGGTTCCCTGGAAGCCGTCTGGTATCACGACGCGTACAAGGCTCACATCGACAAGATCGGCAATTACCTGAAGGCAGCTGCCGATATCACCATCAAGCCCAGCGTAGCCAGGTACCTGCTCAGCAAAGCCGAGGCACTGAAGACCGACAATTACTACGAAAGCTCTCTCGCATGGCTGGATATGGACGACAGCAAGATGGACCTTGTAATTGGCCCGAATGAAGTTACCGACGACCAGCTCCTTGGCGTCAAGCGTTCCTACGAGGCGTATGTCCTGCTTAAGAACGAAGCCCACACCAGCGAGCTGATGCAGTATGTTTCCCGCATCGGCGAGTTCCAGGAAGATCTCCCCGGAGAGGCCGCCTACAAGGCCTTCCAGCCCGGTGCAGGTTCCAACATCTTCTCCTGCGACGCCATCTACTATGCCGGCAAGGCCAACGCCGGAGTGAAAGTCATCGCGCTCAATCTTCCCTTTGATGCCGACGTGCAGCGCGACCGCGGCACCCGTACCATTCTGCTGGAAAACATCATCAAGGCCAAGTACAACTACATTGTAGGCCCCACCGGAGACGCGCTTCTGGATCGGGATGCCGCAGAACATCTTTCCTCGGACGCTTTCCTGTGGAACATAGCTTTCCGCGAGGTCGCCCACGGCCTGGGAGTGAAAGAAACCGTGAACGGAAAGGGGAGTGTGGAAGAGGCTCTCGGTAAGCTGGCTCCCACCATTGAGGAAGTCAAGGCAAATGCGGCCGGCGTGCTCCTTGTGTGCAAGCTTCAGAACCATTATGACATCCATCATCTCTTCACCAAGGAAGACGCCCTTACCACCTTCTTCGCCTCCCTTCTCCGCTCCGAGCGCTTCGGTGAAGGCTCGCCGCTTGGCCGAGCCAATATCATCATCTACAACTATCTGGGACAGGCAGGGGTGTTCTATCGCCTGGAATCCAACAAGTACGGGCTGGATCTGAAGAAGATGGAAACTGCACTTTCCGACCTTACCGCTCTGATGCTCAAGCTGCAGGCTACCGGAGACAAGGTTGCAGCCGAAGAGTTTGAAAGAAGTTTCGCCACGCGCAATGCCGATTACGATGCAGACCGCCTGCAGCTGGGGATCGAAAACATTCCCGCCGACATACGTTTTGAGTTCAAACGATAAATTTGCGGAAGTCCATTATTATTGTTAAATTTGTACACGTGAGTAGTGTTATTCTCCCGTATTAATAATGGAACATAAGAAATTAGACGTTGTTCTCGGACTCCAGTGGGGGGATGAGGGCAAAGGCAAAATCGTGGATGTGCTCACGCCATCCTACAAAATGGTCGCCCGTTTTCAGGGCGGTCCCAACGCGGGTCATTCTCTCGTTTTCGGCGGAGACAGTTTCGTGCTTCACACGGTACCTTCGGGTATTTTCCGCAAAGGAACGGAGAACGTTATCGGCAACAATGTCGTGATAGACCCGGTCATCCTCATGGATGAGATTGCCAAGATTGAGAAGCGGGGCGTAGATATAGACGGCAGGCTTGTCATTTCCAAACGCGCGCATCTCATCATGCCTACCCACGTCGCGTTGGACGCAGCCAGCGAAAGCGCCATGGGCAAGACCAAGATCGGTTCCACCCTAAAAGGTATTGGCCCTACATATGCCGATAAAACCGGCAGATACGGGCTTCGCGTGGGAGATATCCTCCAGGACAACTTCACAGCCCTGTACGAGGAACGCAAGCAGCGGCATCAGATGTTGCTCAGGCAGTACCCCCCGTTCGAACTTCCGTTCAATTTCGACGAATATGAAAAGAAATGGTTCCAGGCCGTGGCCGAGATGAAACGTTTCCGCTTCATCGACAGCGAAGTGTATGTGAATGAAGCTCTGGACAAGGGTGTCCCCATCCTCGCCGAAGGCGCCCAGGGGTCGCTTCTTGACATCGATTTCGGAACATATCCTTACGTCACTTCTTCAAATACCCTTTCCGCAGGGGTCTGCACGGGTCTGGGAATAGCCCCCTCGCGTATAGGCAAGGTTTATGGCATATTCAAGGCCTATTGCACCCGCGTAGGCAACGGTCCTTTCCCCACCGAGCTGTTTGATGCCGACGGAGACAGGCTCCGCGACATAGGTCATGAATACGGTGCCACTACCGGTCGCCCGAGGCGCACCGGCTGGCTCGATATGGTGGCCCTCAAATATGCCGTTATGATGAACGGTGTCACTGACCTGATAATGATGAAGGCGGACGTCCTGGACGGCTTCGATACCATAAAGGTAGCAGTGGCGTACAAGGTGGGAAAGCATACCGTGGATTGCTTCCCGTACGACGGAGGCAAGGATGCGACCCCTATCTACAGGGAATTCCCCGGATGGAAGACATCCATTACCGGTCTCACCCGTTACGAAGACTTCCCGGAAGCCTTCCGCAATTATATAGATTTCATTGAAGCTGAGACCCACTGCAAGGTCAGCATCGTATCCGTGGGGCCGGACCGCGACGCAACCGTGCTGCGTTAGGCTATTCCTACACGGGAGAAAATCTCGTCCACGTTCTTGAAATAATAGTCCAGGGTGAAGCAACCATCGAGTTCCTCCCTGGACAATTTATTTGTGACCTCCGGAGACGCCTCCAGCAGAGTCTTGTAGTCCTTGTTTTCTGTCCAGGCTTCCATGGCGATGGGCTGAACTGTATCGTAGGCCTGCTCGCGGGAAAGTCCCTTGGCGATGAGGGCGTTCATAACGCGCTGGGCGAAAATAACGCCGCGGGTGCGCCAGATGTTTGCCATCATGTTCTCCGGATACACTACCAGGTTTTCCAGTATGCCTTTGAAGCGGACCAGCATGTAGTCCAGCAGTTCAGTCGCATCCGGAAGGACTATGCGCTCGGTGCTCGAGTGGGAGATGTCGCGCTCGTGCCAGAGGGCCACATTTTCGTATGCGGTGAGCATATAGCCGCGCATGACGCGCGCGCATCCGCAGATATTCTCGCTGCTTATGGGATTGCGCTTGTGAGGCATGGCACTCGAGCCCTTCTGACCCTTGCGGAAGGCTTCCTCGGCTTCGCGCACTTCGGTGCGCTGGAGGTTGCGGACTTCAAAGGCCATCTGCTCGAGGGTAGCGGCAACCAGAGCCAGTGCGCCCACATAGCTGGCATGCCTGTCGCGCTGGAGCACCTGGGTGGATATGTCGGCGCTTTGAATTCCCAGCTTTCCGCACACGTAGTCCTGGATGAATGGCGGGATGTTGGCGAAATTGCCCACCGCACCGCTCATTTTTCCGGCTTCCACATCTGCCGCGGCTGCCTTGAAACGACGTATGTTGCGTTTCATCTCCTCGTACCACAGAGCCCACTTGAGACCGAAACTGGTGATGTCGGCATGGATGCCGTGGGTTCGGCCGATGCAGGGAGTGGATTTGAATTCCAGTGCGCGTGAACGGAGCACTTCCATGAATTCCTCCATATCCTTGAGGAGTATGGCGTCGGCCTGCTTGAGCAGGTAACCGTTGGCCGTATCCACCACGTCGGTAGAGGTGAGTCCGTAGTGCACCCATTTGCGCTCCTCTCCCAGGCTCTCGCTCACGGCACGGGTGAAAGCTACAACGTCGTGGCGGGTCTGCTCTTCGATCTCCTTGATGCGGGAGACCTCGAAGCGGGCGTTCGCGCGGATCTTGTCCACATCCGCAGCAGGAATGACACCCAGTTTGCTCCAGGCTTCGCAGGAGAGTATTTCAACCTCGAGATAGGCGCCGAACTTATTCTCTTCAGTCCAGACGTCCCTCATCACTTTCCGGGAATAGCGCTCAATCATATGCCCTGTTATTTATTAAGGAAGCCCAGGATATTATTTTCAATGCGTGCCGCAATGTCTTCGCATTCAGCTTTTTTGAACGGTTCCGGGCTCAGTTTCTCGTAGAGTTCGATGTAGCGGTCCGTAATGCCGTTCACGACTTCGGGGGTCATCTCTGGGATCTTCTGGCCCGCCTGGCCCTGGAAACCGTTAGCCATAAGCCATTCGCGGACGAACTCTTTCGACAGTTGTTTCTGGTGTTCGCCTTTTTCCAGGCGCTGCTCGTAGCCTTCGGCATAGAAGTAGCGCGAGGAATCCGGAGTGTGGATTTCATCCATCAGCATGATCTGTCCGTTCCGCTTGCCGAATTCATATTTGGTGTCCACCAGAATGAGGCCCTTGCCGGCGGCGATTTCGGTGCCGCGCTGGAAAAGCGCAAGCGTGTATTTCTCCAGCTGCTCGTATTCATCGGCCGGGACGATGCCGCGGGCGATGATTTCCTCCCTGCTGATGTCCTCGTCGTGGCCTTCGGCCGCCTTTGTGGTGGGAGTGATGATAGGCTGCGGAAGTTTTTCATTTTCGCGAAGTCCGTCGGGCAGGGTGACGCCGCACAGACTGCGCCTGCCGGCTTTGTATTCCCGCCAGGCGTGCCCGGCAAGATAACCGCGTACCACCATCTCGACCTTGTAGGGTTCGCACTGCCAGCCTATGGTAACCATGGGATCCGGCACGACCACCTTCCAGTTGGGAAGGATGTCGGCGGTGAGGTCTAGGAACTGGGCGGCGAGCTGGTTGAGCACCTGCCCTTTGCAGGGGATACCTTCTGGCAGGACGACATCGAAGGCGGAGATACGGTCGGTTGCGACCATCACCATACAACCATTTTCAAGGAAATAAACGTCACGGACTTTGCCCGTGTACCTGGACTTGATGCCGGGTAGATTGAGATCGGTTTTTACAACGGCTTTCATGGCTGATGAAATATGTCTTACAAAGATAGATAAAACTTATCAACACTGAAAATGTTGACAAATATTGTTTATCCGTCTTGTAAGTGTCACGGATGCTTAGTAACTTCGTGGCTTCAAAACGGAGAATCAAATGAAAATAGCAGTCATCATGGGAAGCGCCAGCGATTGGGACGTAATGGCCCCTTGCTGCACCACCCTCGACGAGTTCGGCGTGCCCTATGAAAAAAAGGTGCTCAGCGCCCATCGCAATCCGGGCCCTCTCGCAGACTACGTTGCCTCCCTTAAAGACAAAGGCTGCGAGGTCGTGATAGCCGGAGCTGGGGGAGCGGCCCATCTTCCCGGGGTAATAGCCGCACAGACTACCTTGCCTGTTATCGGCATACCCGTAAAGAGCAAAGCCCTGAACGGATTGGACTCGCTCCTGTCCATAGCGCAGATGCCGTCGGGCATACCAGTCGCAACCATGGCCATAGACGGATCAAAGAACGCTGCGCTGTACGCGGTATCCATCCTGGCCCTCTCGGATTCCGCACTCTCCCAAAAACTGCAGCAGTTCAGGGAAGAACAGAGCCAGAAAGTCTTAAATACTATAATATAAAATATAAGTCCACCGAGCCTGCGCGCCGGTGGACTACTTTTTTGAATGGAAAGTCCAAAAAGAGTATTCGTTGAGAAGAAGGAAGGTTTCCGCGTGGAGGCAATGAGCCTGCTGGCGGACTTCAATGAGAACCTGTCGCTTCATCTTCCGTGGCTCAGGCTCGTCAAGGTCTACGACCTTTTCGGCTTCACCCCGGAACTTCTTGAGAAAAGCCGCTATGCGGTGTTCGGTGAGAAGGTTACCGATTTCGTGAGCGACAGTTGCCCCGAGGGTTGCAAATCCTTGGCGGTTGAGTACCTACCCGGTCAGTTCGACCAGTGCGCATCGTCCGCAGTGGACTGCGTGCATTTGATCGACCCCACTGCCGACATCCGCATCAAGAGCGCGCGTCTGCTGCTCTTCCCGGCCGATACGCCTGAAGAGACGCTGAAACGCATCGCCGCGTACTACATTAATCCCGTGGAATCGAGGGAGAAAGACCTTTCCGTGATTCAGGAGAGCGAAAAGGCGGCGGTAAAGCCGGTGGAAGACCTCAGCGGATTCAGCACCATGCCGGCGAAGAAGTACGCATCCTTCTGCAAGGAAAAGGGCCTGGCGATGAACGCCGACGACCTGGCGAAGGTGGCGGAATATTTCAGGGCTGAAGGCCGCGACCCGTCAGGCACCGAGCTCCGTATCCTCGATACCTACTGGAGCGACCATTGTCGCCATACCACCTTCACAAGCGAGATTCAGGAGATTACCATTGACGAGTCTTTCCTGAAAAACGAACTGCAGGATTCGCTACAGCTGTTTAAAGATATGCGCCGCGAACTTGGCCGCGAGAGCAAGCCCCTGTGCCTTATGGAACTCGCGACTATCGGCGCCCGCTGGCTTAAATCCAAGGGCCTTCTGGACGACATGGAGCAGAGCGAGGAGAACAACGCCTGCAGCATCTATGTGAATGTAGACGTGGACGGGGAGCCCCAGAAATGGCTTCTCATGTTCAAGAACGAGACCCACAACCATCCTACTGAAATAGAACCCTTCGGCGGTGCGGCAACCTGCCTTGGCGGCGCCATCCGCGACCCGCTTTCCGGCCGTGCTTATGTGTATCAGGCCATGCGCGTCACCGGAGCAGGGGACATAACCGCGAAGGTCTCCGATACCATAGCCGGAAAGCTTCCCCAGCGCATGATATCCCGCAAGGCTGCCGGTGGCTATTCCAGCTACGGAAACCAGATCGGCCTTGCAACCACTCATGTAAGGGAGATCTATTCCGAAGGCTATACCGCCAAACGCATGGAGATTGGTGCCGTGGTAGGCGCCGTAAAGGCTTCGAACGTGCGCAGGGAGACTCCCGCCCCGGGCGATGTGATCCTGCTTTTGGGCGGACGTACTGGCCGTGACGGTATAGGCGGAGCCACCGGTTCCTCAAAGCAACACACCGAGGCTTCGCTCGAGACCTGCGGCTCCGAAGTGCAGAAGGGTAACGCTCCCGAGGAGCGTCAACTTCAGCGCCTCTTCCGCCGTGGCGAGGTCACGAGCCTTATAAAGAAATCCAATGATTTTGGCGCCGGCGGCGTTAGTGTGGCCATAGGCGAACTCGCAGCCGGTCTCGACATCTACCTGGACCGCGTTCCCGTGAAGTATTCCGGTCTTAACGCCACGGAACTTGCCATAAGCGAGTCCCAGGAGCGTATGGCCGTGGTGATAGAGGCTGCCGACGAGGCGCGTTTTACCAAGCTCTGCGCGGCCGACAACGTTGAGGTTACACACGTGGCGGATGTAACGGATTCCGGCCGCATGCGCATGTATTTCCACGGGGAGAAGGTCTGCGACCTCACCCGCGAATTCATCGACAGTGCCGGAGCCCGCCATTATGCCAAGGCGGCGATTACCGCCGTGGAAGAGCGCGATCCTTTCGCGCGCATGCCTGCGGGCAAATCATTGAAGGAGAAGATGCTGGCCGTGATGGCGTCGCCCAACGTGGCCTCGCAGAAGGGCCTTGTGGAGATGTTCGACTCCACGATAGGCCGCTCCACGGTGCTCATGCCTTACGGCGGTGCCCGTCAGACCACGGAGACCCAGGTATCGGTGCAGAAACTGCCCGTTCCGGGATTCACCAATACCGCCAGCGTGATGGCTTTCGGCTACAACCCCGACCTGGCCCTCTGGAGTCCATATCACAGCGCTGCATACGCCGTTGTGGAGGCTTGCACCAAGGTGGCCTGCAGCGGGGCCGACTGGAGCCGTATGCGCTTCTCCTACCAGGAGTACTTCGAGCGCATGACCTCCGATCCACATACCTGGGGAAAACCGCTGAGCGCCCTCCTGGGAGCACTTAAGATGCAGGCGGCCCTCGGGCTTCCGTCCATAGGCGGAAAGGATTCCATGAGCGGAACCTTCGAACATATACACGTGCCTCCCACCCTGGTGGCCTTCGGCATCACCACGGTGGACGCCAGGGAGGTCATCTCCACCGAGTTCAAGAAGGCAGGCAATAAGATATACCTGCTGCGGCATACTCCGCTTGCCTCATACATACCCAATACCGACCAGCTGAAGAAGAACTGGAACTGGCTGCGCACTCAGATTAAAGCCGGAAAGGTAGTATCGGCGTGGTCCCTGGGTTACGGCGGCGTGGCGGAAGCTCTGGTAAAGATGGCCATGGGCAACGGCTTGGGCGTGAATGTGAACTTCCCGGAAGACGAGCTCTTCTCGCTGGGCTACGGCTCCGTTCTGCTCGAGGCCGGCTGCGAACTTCCGGAGGCTGAGCTTCTCGGTGAAGTCACTGCCGCCGGCATCTGCATAAACGGCAGCACCATCGCCCTTGACAAGCTTGAAAAGGCCTACGAGGGGCGCTATTTCGGCATCTATCCGCCAAGGGTGGAAGACGCAAAGAAGGATGTTGTTCCCAATGTCGGAAAACCGTACGAAAACGCCGCCAACCTGGTTTATCCGGGCGTACCTGTAGAACATCCTATCGTCTGCATGCCGGTGTTCCCGGGAACCAACTGCGATTACGATACCGCCAAGGCTTTCCGCACGGCAGGCGCTGAGGTACGTCCTTTCGTCTTCCGTAACCTCACCGGTCGCGACGTACAGGATTCGATAGAAGAATTGATCCGCAGAATAAACGAATGTCACATCCTTGCCTTCTGCGGCGGCTTCTCTTCGGGAGACGAGCCCGACGGGAGCGGCAAGTTCATCGCCAGCGTGATTTGCAACGCCGGCGTGAGTGCCGCTATCGAGGCCCTGCAAAAGCGCGGAGGTCTTATCCTGGGCATCTGCAATGGCTTCCAGGCCCTTGTGAAGAGCGGTCTGCTGCCATACGGCAAGGCCGGCAGTGTGACGCCGTCGTCTCCCACTCTCTTCCGCAACGACATCAACCGTCATATATCGCTTATCGCCCGCACACGCGTGGAATCCACCAACTCTCCGTGGCTGGCCGGAATGCAAGTTGGCGATGTGCACAGCATAGCCTTCAGCCACGGCGAGGGTAAGTTCGTGGTAGGGGAGAAAGAGGCTACCGAACTCTTCTCCCGCGGCCAGGTGGCCTTCCGTTACCTGGACAATCCCAACGGTTCGGATTACGACATAGAGGGCATCCTGAGCCCGGATGGCCACATCCTCGGAAAGATGGGCCACTCCGAGCGTTATGAGGAGGGCCTCTTCAAGAATATCAGCGGGCAGCGCCGCCAACCCATATTTGAAAACGCAGTCCATTATTTCAGAAAAGACCGATGAAAAAAGAACTCATTTTTGAAGGAAACGAAAAGCGGGTCTACGCCACCGAGAATCCCGACCAGGTGATTTTCCATTTCAACGACGTGATCGTAGCCTACAACAACGTGAAGCGTGCCCGCCTCAAAGGCAAAGGCATACTTACCAACAGGATATCGGCTCTCCTGCTCGGTTACCTGAACGAATGCGGGATACCCACCCATTTCATCGAAAGGCTCGACGACCGCGAGCAGCTCTGCCGCAAGATTGAAATCATCCCCCTCGAGGTGGTGGTTCACAACCGTATGGCAGGCACCCTGGCTGCGAAACTTGGAGTGGAAGACGGTTTCAAGCATTCCAATACCATAGTGGATCTCTGCTACAACAACGACGAACTCGGCGACCCGCTCGTGAACAACGACCAGGCGGTGGCGCTCGGACTTGCCACTTACGAAGAGTTGGACGTGATGCTTGGGATAGCCAGGCGTGCTGGAAAACTCCTCACCGAGCTTTTCCACAAGATTGGAATAGAACTGGTGGACGCCAAAATCGAGTTCGGCCGCGCTTCCGATACGGGTGCAATCATCATTTCCGACGAAATCAGCCCCGACACCTGCCGCCTCTGGGACGAGCAGACGGGGGAGCGTCTCGACAAAGACCGTTTCCGCCTCGACCTCGGGGACGTGATTCCGGCATACAGCAAAGTACTTGAAAGACTAGAATCTAAATAATGGGAGTATTGGCAGTTTATGGCGTCAAGAACGCCTCGAAGCGGATCTATTACGGTCTGCACAACCTTCAGCATCGCGGACAGGAAGGCGGCGGAATAGCAACCTTCGACGCCACCGGCAAGTATTATCACTATCGCGGACTCGGCCTTCTGAGCGAAATCTTCACCAACGGTGAACTGGACCATCTCCCGGGCGAGATGGGCATGGGAAGCGTAAAGTATGCGAACGACGCCCAGGGCGGCATCGAGAACGTAGAACCGCTTTTCTTCCATCACCGCGGAGGTGACTTCGCCGTGGCGGCCGATGGCAACGTGGTGAATGCCAGGCAGATACAGGACTATCTTGAGAAACGCGGAACCATCTTCCAGACCGGCGTGCACAGCGAGATCCTGGCGCATCTCATCAAGAAGAGCGCGGGGGAGGACCGTATCGTGAACATTACCAAGGCGCTCAACATGATGGAGGGCGGATTCGCCTTCATTATCATGACTCCCAGCCGTATCTATGCTTGCCGCGACAAGCACGGCATTAAACCCCTTTGCGTGGGCGAGCTCGACGGCGGCTATGTGGTGAGCAGCGAGTCCTGCGCCTTCGACATCATGGGGGCGAAGTTCCTCCGTGACGTCGCACCTGGAGAAATCCTTTCGCTCGACGCCCACGGAATGCGCTCCACCACCTATTCCCATTACAGCAAGCATCGCATGTGCGCGATGGAATACATCTATTTCGCCCGTCCGGACAGCGATATCGACGGCTGCAACGTGCACGCTTACCGCAAGGAGGCCGGCCGCCGTCTTGCACATGAATGTCCGGTAGATGCCGACCTGGTGGTCGGCGTGCCGGAGTCGGGTTCCAGTGCGGCCATGGGCTACGCCGAGGGGAGCGGTATCCCGTACGAAATGGGCCTCATCAAGCACAAATACGTGGGCCGTACCTTCATCGAGCCCACGCAGTCGATGCGCGAACTGGGCGTGAAGCTCAAGCTTTCCCCGGTGCAGAGCATCGTGAAGGGCAAACGCATCGTGATGGTGGACGACTCCATCGTCCGTGGTACCACCTCGCTCAAGATCATAAAGCTGCTGCGCGAAGCGGGTGCCAAAGAGGTGCACGTGCGCATAGCCAGCCCCATGATGCGCTTCCCTTGCCACTACGGTGTGGATACCTCCACCCTGGAGGAATTGCTCTGCTCGCATCGCACTCTTGAAGAAGCCTGCAAGGTGATAGGCGCGGATTCGTTGGGCTACCTCAGTCCCGAATCTACCCGCGATTCCTGTTTTGGCTGCGCGGATCCCTGCCAGGCCTGTTTCACAGGTGAATATCCCACCCTTTTGTATGACGATCAAAACTGCGAAGACTGATATGGCGAAATCTTACGAAGCATCAGGCGTGAATCTTGAGGCCGGCTACGAGGTGGTACGGCGCATTAAGCAGCACGTGGCATCTACCACCCGCCCCGGTTCCATGGGTAATATAGGTTCCTTCGGCGGAATGTTCGACCTTGCCTCCCTGGGAGTCAAAGAACCAGTTCTGGTGAGCGGCACCGACGGCGTGGGCACCAAGCTCAAGATAGCATTCGCCATGGACAAACACGACACGATAGGCATCGACGCGGTAGCAATGTGCGTGAACGACGTGCTTGCGCAGGGCGCCGAACCGCTCTTTTTCCTGGATTACGTAGCGCTTGGCCACAATATTCCGGCGAAGGTGGAGGCGATAGTGGCGGGTGTGGCGGAAGGCTGCCGTCAGGCCGGTTGCGCCCTTGTGGGCGGAGAGACGGCCGAAATGCCGGGAATGTATGCCGACGGCGAGTACGATATCGCCGGTTTCACCACCGGCGTGGTGGAGAAATCCAGGCTCATCGACGGCAGCAAGGTGAAGGTGGGAGACGTGCTTGTGGGTGTCGCGTCCAGCGGCGTGCATTCCAACGGCTTCAGCCTGGTTAGAAAGATAGTGGCAGACGCCGGCCTGCAATACACCGATACGATTCCTGAATTCGGCGGAAAGAAGCTCGGCGAGGTACTCCTCACTCCTACGAAGATATATGTGAAGCAGATGCTCGGAGTCATCCGTGAATGCGACGTGCACGGCATCTGCCATATTACCGGAGGCGGTTTCGACGAGAATATCCCTCGCGTGCTCCAGCCCGGCCAGGGTCTGGAAATCAACGAAGGGACTTGGGAAATACTGCCGGTGTTCCGCATGCTCGAAAAATGGGGCGGAGTGCCGCACCGCGAGATGTTCAACATCTTCAATATGGGTATAGGAATGATAGCGGTGCTCGACGCTTCCGACGCTCCGAAGGCGATTTCCATACTTGAAGCCTGCGGAGAGAAGGCGTCCGTGATTGGCCGTGTGACCGATGTCCCCGGAGTAAACATCGTAATGAAATGAAACATTTAGCCGTATTTGCCAGCGGAACAGGCACCAATTTCGTGGCCATAGCCAAGGCCTGCGCCGAGGGCAGGATCCCTGCCGACGTGGCGATTATGGTATGTGACAAGCCCGGCGCCGCAGTGATAGAGCGAGCCCGCGAATTGGGCATCGAGACGTTTGTCTTCGACCCGCACGCCTATGCCTCGAAAGCGGATTTCGAAAAGGAAATCGTGGCGCTGCTGGATGCCCGTAAAGTAGACCTTGTGTGCCTTGCCGGCTATATGCGCATAGTGGGGGAGACCCTTCTGAAAGCATATGAAGGCAAGATTATCAATATTCACCCATCGCTGCTGCCGGCATTCCGCGGCGCGCATGCGGTGGAGCAGGCCGTGGCTTACGGGGTAAAGGTGTACGGCATCTCCATTCACTGGGTGAACGACCAGCTGGACGGCGGCCGTATCATCGCCCAGAGGGCCTTCCCGTACGAGGGATCCGATCCCGAGGAAGTGCACCGCATAGGGCAGAAGATTGAACACGAATTATATGTAGAAACCATAAACAAACTGTTATGCGAGCGTTAGTCAGTGTAAGCGACAAAAGCGGCCTGGTGCCGTTTGTGAAGGGCCTGGTAGACCTTGGTTGGGAGATCATCGCCACCGGCGGCACACAGAAACTGTTGGAGTCGGAAGGCGTTAAGACAATAGGTATAAGCGAAGTGACCGGTTTCCCGGAAATCTGTGACGGACGTGTGAAGACTCTGCATCCCAAGGTGCACGGCGGCATCCTGGCCCGTCGCGACGTGCCCGAGCACATGGCCACCCTGAAGGAGAACGGCATACAGACGATAGAACTGGTGTGCGTGAACCTCTACCCCTTCCGTCAGACCATAGCGAAGGAAGGCGTGACCATGGAAGACGCCATCGAGAATATCGATATCGGAGGTCCCTCGATGGTGCGCAGCGCGGCCAAGAACTGGAAGGACGTCACCATCGTCTGCGACCCCGCAGATTATGATACCGTGCTGGCCGAACTCCGCGCATCCGGAAAAACTTCGGACGAGACCCGACTCAAACTCTCGGCCAAGGCTTACACTCATACGGCCGAATACGACGCCTGCATCGCCACGTATATGCGCAAGGCCGCGGATCTCAACGAGAAGCTTTTCCTTGAGTACGACCTCAAGCAGCCTCTTCGTTACGGCGAGAATCCCCACCAGAGCGCAAAGTTCTACGCCGCCCTCGAGCCGGCTCCGTTCTCCCTCGCATTTGCCAAGCAGATCCAGGGGAAGGAACTGTCCTACAATAATATACAGGACGCGAATGCCGCGCTGAACGTGCTGCGCGATTTCGAGGAGCCCTTCTGCGTCGCCCTCAAACATATGAATCCCTGCGGCGCGGCTGTGGGCAAAACCATTGAGGAGGCATGGAATGCGGCCTACGAGGCCGATAAGGTGAGCATCTACGGCGGAATCGTGGGTGTGAATCGCGAACTCACCGCCGAAGTGGCGCTGGGTATGAAACCCATTTTCCTGGAAATAGTCATCGCCCCGTCTTACACTCCGGAGGCACTGGAGATACTCTCCTCCAAAAAGAACCTTCGCGTGATGCAGGTGGACATGACCCGCAGCGACGCTCCCGTTGCACAATACATAAGCGTTAACGGAGGCCTGCTCTCCCAGCAGCTGGATACCGCAATCGAGCAGGTGACGGCGGAAATGTGCGTCACGAAAGTGAAGCCGAGTGCGGTTCAGCTTGCCGATGCGAACTTCGGATGGAAGATAGTCAAGCATGTGAAATCCAATGCGATAGCCGTAGTGCGTGACAATCACACCATAGGAATAGGCGCGGGTCAGACCAACCGTGTAGGTTCGGCGCAGATAGCGCTGGAGGAAGCGAAGCGGGCAGGTTTCACCGAGGGCCTGGTACTGGCGTCCGACGGCTTCTTACCCTTTGACGACACCGTATCCATGGCTGCAAAATACGGAGTAAGCCTCATCGTCCAGCCCGGCGGAAGCATACGCGACGAAGACGCAATCCGCAAGGCGGACGAACTTGGAATCTGCATGCTCTTTACGGGCGTGAGGCATTTTAAGCATTAATAATATGAAAACGGTACTGGTGATAGGCGGAGGCGGCCGTGAGCATGCCATAGTGGATGCACTCAGCCGCAGCCCTCAGGTTGGAAAGATCTATTGCTCACCCGGCAATGCCGGTATAGCCGCCCAGGCTGAAAACGTTCCCCTCAAGGATACCGATGTCGACGGCCTCAAGGCCTTCGCCCTCGGGCATGGAGTGGACCTTACCGTAGTGGGGCCCGAGGCTGCGCTCGCCGCAGGCATAACCGATGCCTTCCGTGCCGCGGGCCTGAAGGTTTTCGGTCACACGAAGGCGGCCACGGCCATCGAGAGCTCCAAGGAGTTCGCCAAAAGGCTCATGGCCAAATATGGCGTTCCAACTGCTGCCTACCGCAGTTTCTCGGACTATGACGAGGCTCTGGCCTACGTGTCAGGAAGGCTTTTCCCGGCCGTTCTCAAGTACGACGGACTCGCTGCGGGAAAGGGAGTGGTGATTGCCTCTGACCTGGAAGAGGCCCGGCAGGCCCTTGCCGATATGCTGCTCGACCACAGTTTCGGCGCGGGCAAGGTGGTGGTGGAAGACTACCTAACCGGTCCAGAGTTCTCCTTCCTCTGCTTCGTAGAAGGGGAGAGGGTGTATCCCATGCCGCTTTCTCAGGATCACAAGCGTGCATTCGACGGCGATACCGGTCCCAACACCGGAGGAATGGGCGCCTATACGGGCCTTCCCTTCATTTCTCCGGAAGACAGGCAGTTCGCACTTGAGGAGATAATGCAGAAGACGGCATCCGCAATGTGCTCGGAAGGGCTGCCTCTTTCAGGTGTTCTTTACGGAGGCCTCATGAAGACTCCTCAGGGCATAAAGGTGATAGAATTCAACGCCCGCTTCGGAGACCCGGAGACTGAAGTGGTGCTTCCGCTCCTGAGGAGCGATATTTACGACATCTTCGAGGGAGTTGCGACCGGCCGTGCGATATCGCAGCCGCAGTGGTCGGACGAGGTTACCATGGGCGTGGTGCTGGCATCCAAGGGTTATCCCGGCCACTATGAAAAGGGCTTTGCAATAGAAGGCCTGGCCGATGTGGACGCAAAGCTGTATCACATGGGAACCGCTCTTCGCGATGGGGAATACGTCACTTCAGGAGGACGTGTTCTGATGGTCGTTTCCAGAGGTAAAGACCTTGCTCATGCGCGTGAAACAGTATACGGTGAAATAGAAAAGATCCGATGCGGGAATCTTTTCTATCGCAGGGATATCGCTCATCAGGCGTTGTGAATACTGCCTAATCCGTTCCCAGGCGGGCTTCCACTACATTGATGATATAGTCGCCGGCCTTCTCGCATTCGGCGATGAGGTCGTTGAAAACCGTGCCCAGTTCATAACTGTAGGCCTGGCGGTCCAGGTTGGCAATGTTCTCCTGCTTGAGGGCGTTGCGCTTGGCATTGATGCGATTCTCGATGCTGCGTGAATCCTCGATGCTGTAATCCTCCCTGCGTCCGGACAGAGTCTGATTCATGCGGGTGAGGGCTTCGTCAACAATGGTGTACATCTCCAGGATACCTTCATTCGTGCTGTCGTCGAACCACACCTTGTTGTCGAGTTTGCGGCGCATGATGCGGGCCAGATTGAAGCAGCTGTCTCCCAGGGACTCGAGCTCCCCGATTTCACGCATCATGGCGCGTATCTTCTGCTTGGTCTCATCCGACAGGTGGGATGCTCCCAGGTCGCCCAGATACTTGCCGATTTCATTTTCCATACGGTCGCTGAAGTCTTCTCCCTTACGTATGCGCTCGAAGAGCTTCGCGAATTCCTGTTCGTCCTGGGTGGAATACAGGTCGCGGACCTGGCTGAACAGGCGCTGCATCTTCTCTCCGAAGAAGGCAATCTCCTTCTGCGCCTGCAGGATGGAGATTTCCGGAGTCTTCATGATACCGCTGCTGATATACTGCAGGCGGAATTCGTCCTCGTCTTCCGCCTTTCTGGGCTTGATGATAAGGCAGACCAGTTTCTCTATCTGAGGTATGAACCAGATGAGTACGGCCGTGTTGATCACATTGAAGAAAGTATGGAAGGTGGCCAGGGCGAATGAGAGCTTGGTAGCATCCTGCTCCGGAGCGGTGGGGTCGAGCCCGACCACGCGGCAGACCATACGGACAAAGGGGAAGAAGAGTATCAGCACCCACATGACGCCGAAGACATTGAACAGCAGGTGGGCCATAGCGGTGCGTCGGGCCTGCGTGTTCGCGCTCAGGGCTGCGATATTGGCGGTGAGCGTGGTGCCTATATTCTCGCCCATCACCAGCGCAATACCCTGATAAATCGAGATGGCTCCCGTGGCGCACAGCACCATGGTGATAGCCATAAGCGCCGCGGAGCTCTGAACCATTGCCGTAAGGACAGTACCTATGAGCAGGAACAGCAGCACCGTGCCGTAATTGGTCTTGAAACTGGAGAAGAAGGCAACCACTCCGGGCTTGCTTGCCAGATCCATCTCGACGCCGGTCGCCTTGAGCATCCCGAGTGCGAAGAGCAGGAAACTGAGTCCGAACAGGAAATCTCCTATGTAGCGGTGCTTGCCGGTCTGTATAAGGATTATGGCGACGAGAAATGCCGGCCATACCATATTGGCGACGTTGAAAGAGAAGCCGGCCGACATGATCCAGGCGCTCATGGTGGTGCCGATATTGGCGCCCATGATTATGGAGATGGCCTGGCTCAGGGTAAGCAGCGCGGCGTTCACGAATGATACGGTCATGACCGTAGTTGCAGCTGACGACTGCACCGCAACGGTGACCAGAGCGCCGGTGGCGACGCCGGAGACACGGTTCGTTGTCATTGCTCCCAGAAGATGTCGCAGCTGGGGACCTGCCATTTTCTGAAGGGCCTCGCTCATGACCTTCATACCGTAGATCAGGAGGGCGATGGAACCCAGGAGTTTAAGGATGATAAGCATGGGTGTCTATTTGAAGAATCTGTCTATTTCTCTAAGTGTGTCGGGCAGGGCGAAGATGGCTACGCGGTCGTAGGGCTCCACCTGAGTGTCGCCGACCGCTATGATGGCGTCGCTGCCGCGGATGATGCCGCCGATAATCGCCCCGGCGGGGAAGCCGAGATCTTTGAGCGGCTTCTTGGTTATGGTACTGCCGGGGGCGGCTGTGTATTCCAGCACCTCGGCCGAAGTGCCGGACATATATTTCACGAATCTGGCACGTCCGCTCAAGGTGAATTTGAAGATTCGGCCGGCGGTGATGAGCTTTTTGTTGATTACGCTGTCCACGCCCAGTTCTTCGGCCAGACGCGAGTACTCGAAATTCTCCACCTCGGCGATGGTGCGGGGAACGCCCAGTTTCTTCGCCACCACGCAGGAGAGGATGTTGGTTTCGTCTTCTCCGGTGAGAGCCACGAAGGCATCATAACCGGAAATGCCCTCTTCGTAAAGGAAGGAGGAGTCGCGTCCGTCTCCGGTTATCACCACGATTTCGTCGGGCAGCTTTTCTGCGAGTCGTACACTCTTGGCCGGGTCCCTTTCAATGATGGTCACGCCTATTCCGGCTTTTGCCAGACTCACGGCGACCATGGCGGCAATCTGGCTGCCGCCGATAATCATCACGTTGCCGATGGTAATGTTCTTCTTGCCGAAGTGCTTTACCAGCAGGTCCAGACCCTCGCGTTTGGCTATGGTGAACACCAGGTCGCCGTAACGGAATATTGTGTCCAGCTTGGGAATGATGGTATTGCCTCCGCGGGACAGGGCGATGATGCGGAACTTCTCGGCGTCTTCCTTGGGAAGACCCTGCATAAATTCGAGCAGTTTGAGATCCAGCATGGGGGAGTTCTCGTCGAGCTTGAACAGGCCGATCTGAAGCCTCCCGTGCGCGAAATCCATGGTCTCGGAGAAGGTGGCGTGACGCAGCTGGTCCACGATTTCGTCGGCAGCGATGCGCTCGGGGTAGAACATGAGTTCTATGCCCATTTCCTTGAACAACAGTTTGTTCTCGGGGGAGAGGAACTCCTCGTCGTTGATTCGTGCGATTACCTTTCCGGCGCCGAGATGCTTTGCCAGAAGGGCGCCCACGATGTTCATCTGCTGCAGCACTGACGGGTACACGGCGATGAACAGATCGGCCTTCCCGACTCCGGCGTTGCGAAGCACGCTGATGGATGTGGGATTGCCCTCGATGCTGAAAATATCCGCGTTGGCCGCGAGATTCTGAAGGCGCCCGGGATTGTCGTCGATAACGGTAATGTCGTTACCTTCGCCTCTGAGCATTTTTGCCAGATGAGAGCCTACCTCTCCCGCGCCTTGGATTACTATTTTCATATGCTGAATATTTTTTTGTCGAGATGATTGAAGATGCCGTCCCGATAAAGGAACGCCGCCGGTATGATGCAGATTCGGGCGATGCCAGCCGGTACTGCCACGGGAGGGGCGGCCTGCCCGCGGCGGCGGAGACGGCGGTATCCTTCGTGAGCCTTTCTCACCGCCGCCGCATACGCGCTGCGTCCGGTGCAGAAGTAGATGATACGGGTAAGGGTGTCGATTCCGCGGCGGATTGTGATGCGCCTGCGGGCCCTGGCTGCCGCACGGCCTTCCGGAATTCCTGCTGCCACGTACGTGGCGGCCAGATTGTTCTCAAGCAAAAGCAGGTTGTTGCGGTAGTTGAGTTCCAGTTTCCATGGAGACTTGGGCTCCAGAGTGCCTCCTCCCAGATGCCATACGACGCTCTGCGGCACCACCGTCACCTCCCATCCGGCAAGCTGGGCCCGCCAGCAGAGGTCGATTTCTTCCATATGGGCGAAGAAGCGGTCGTCCAGGCCGCCCAGAGCCTTCCATACGCTGCTGCGTACCATGAGGCACGCTCCGGTGCACCAAAGGACTCGGGCGGGGGAGTCGTATTGGCCCTCGTCTGCACAGACCCTGTTCAGAACGCGGCCCCTGCAGAAGGGGAAGCCCCAGGCATCGACCCAGCCGCCGGCAGCACCGGCATACTCGAAATTGCCTGTCTTGCGGTAGCCTTCTGCTTCCTTTACGAGACCGAGGAGCTTGGGACCGCATATGCCGCACTGCGGATGGCTTTCCATCCATGAGACGAGCGGTTCCAGCCAGCCGGGAGAAACCAGAACATCGGAATTGATGAGCACGAAGTAGTCGGCTTCGAGACCTTCCAGCGCGCGGTTGTAGCCCCCGGTGAAGCCGTAATTGTCTCCCAGCGGAATGGTTTTAACAGCCGGAAATTCATCGGCCATCATCTCCATGCTGCCGTCTGTGGAGCCGCTGTCGGCCACAAAGAGGCGGTCGTCCTTCCCAAGGCTGCCCAGCAGGGCAGGAAGGAAGGCCATCAGGTATTCCCGGGTATTCCAGTTGAGTATTACTACCGCCGTGCGCATATCATACAAATATCGTAAAACTTTTCTAATTTTGTGTAAATATGAAGACTCTAACCTCTTTCCTTCACTCCGAAGTGGCGCAGGACGCGTCCAGGGAGCCGTTTATTCAGGCTATTGAAGCTCTCGCAGGTGCCATTCCGGAAGACATCATCTACGTGCGCACCGGCGGCACCGAAGGGCTTTTCAAAGAGCAGTACTTTGCGGAGGGCCGTCTGAACATCCCGGAGCCGGTAAGGCTGCTGACCAGCGGAAAGAGCAATTCGCTGGCCGCGTCCATGGAAATCCTCTCCTTCCTTCGCAGGAACGGGCTCAGAGGCGAGATTCTGCATGGCAGTCCGGAGTATATTGCGGAAAGAATCATGCATCCGGGAAAGGAGGTTTCGGGTGATGCTCTCATCGCTTCCGTGCACCCCGGACGCGTCCTGGAAGGGGAGAGACTGGGAGTCGTGGGAAAACCCTCGGACTGGCTGATCAGCAGCGACGTGGACTATGTCATGGCAAGGGAGCGGCTGGGTCTGGAACTGATAGACATTCCCATGGAAGAACTTCTGGAAGAGATTGCCGTGCATTCGCACCCGTCCGTGGATTTGCAGCCTCTCAACGAGCCTAAGTATGGCAATCATATCCCGGAGAGAGATCTCTCGGATTCGCTGGATATCTACGGGGCGCTCAGGAGGATAATTGACAGGTATTCCCTCAATGGCCTTACGATCAGATGCTTCGACCTGCTGACAGCGGTTCATAATACTGGCTGCATGGCGCTTGCCCTGCTGAATTCGGAAGGCTTCGCCGCCACCTGCGAAGGGGACGTCCCGGCCATGGTGTCCATGGCGCTTGCACGCAAACTCTCCGCTTGCTCCGGCTTCCAGGCCAACCTTTCCCAGATCAAGGGTGACGACCTGCTCTTCGCCCACTGCACGCTCCCTTTGAGCATGGCTCGAAGCTGGGCTTATGATACGCATTTCGAATCCGGTTTCGGGGTAGCTGTTCATGGAGAGATACCTGAAGGCCCAGTTACCATATTCAAGCTTTCTCCTGACTTTGACAGGGCTTTCATCTTCGAGGGAGAAATAGTGGCCAACGACTATCAGGAGAATCTGTGCCGCACCCAGATTCATGTGAAAGCGCCCGGCGCCGCGCCCTATTTCCTCACTTCATCCATAGGCAATCACCATATAATAATCCCCGGCCATGTGGCCAGGGATATGAAAGAACTGCTTGGATAAAGCTTATTTCTTGCAGTCGCAGTCGCCGTCGCATTCGCATTCCTTGCCGCCCTCGTGGCAGCACTCGTGCTCTTCGCCTTCATGCTTGTGACACTGGCCCTTGCCTTTGCCGCAGCAGTGATGGCCTTCGCCGGCTTCAGCATCGCGGACATCCACCACTTCGCCGGTGAAATGCAGGGTCTTTCCCGCCATGGGGTGATTGAAATCCATGGTTACTGACTTCTCTCCAACAGCTGCTACCGTTCCGCGGACCACATTGCCGTTTCCGTCGAGCATGGGGACTATAGCCCCGATCTGCAGGAACTGCTCCTGGAGCACGCCGTCGGACATGAAGGCCTCCTTGGGTATGTCGAACTTGTATTCCAGTTTGTACTCGCCGTAGCCTTCGGCCGGGCTGAGGGTAAACTCAAACTTGTCACCGGGTTCCTTGCCCTCTACTTCCTGTTCGAAGCGGGGGAGGAGCATGCCGGTTCCGTGTACGTATTCGAGGGGCTGGTCCTTGTCTGCCTGATCCGCGATAGCGCCTTCTACTTTCAACTGGTAGGCAAGAGCTACTGCCTTGTTCTTTTCGATTTTCATATTCTGTTGATTTTCAATTGATTATTCTCCACTGAAATCCACGTCTGCGAAAGCCAGAGTGGGGATTAATTTGCCCTTGCAAGGGCGAGAATCATTACCGGCGGCGATGAGTTTGCTCCATAGCGTGAGGAAGTTGCCGGTAACGAGCATGCCGCTTACCGGACGGGTGATCCTGCCGCCGCTGAACTCGAACCCTTCGATGCCGTATGAGAAGTCTCCGGTGGCGATGTTCGAATTGCCACCGTTGAAATCCGTCACGAGTATTCCTTCTCCGCATAGTTTCAGGATAGCTTCCCGGTTCCCGGCGCTGCCATATGGCAGCAGCAGTGGGCGAGTGGCCTCTTCCTGTGTGGGCGCGAGGCTGAGCTTGTTCGCCATATAGGTATTCAGGAAATACTCCTTTATCACGCCGTTCTCGATAATTGGGCGCTCGCTCGTAGCGACGCCTTCGGAGTCGAAAAGGCGGCTGCCGTTTTCGCCGGGACGGTGCGGGCAGTCCAGCAGGGTCATCCCTTCCGGGAAGAGCTTTTTTCCGAGGCTGCCCTGAAGGAACGAATTGTTCTGCTGCAGGTTGAAGCCTCCCAGGGCAGCCAGGATGGGGGAGACTGCCTTGTAGGAAATCTCGCTGTCGAGCACAAGCGTGCGGCGTCCTCCTGGGATGCTGCGCGAGCCTATCTGCGCTACTGCGGCTTCCAGGGCCTTCCGGCCGATGGCGGCGCCGTCCAGGTCTTTCCCGAACACGCACGAATCCCACCAGTAGCCACTGTATTTGCGTCCGCGGGAGTCTTCAACAGTTACCTCCACCCCATAGGAGAAGCAGGTTTCGGTGTGCAGGGCCTCGAGCCCGCCGCTGTCAAGCACGTAGCTGTGTTCCAGATTGTCTGAGTATTCTCCTTCTTCTGAGATGAGCTTCCAGCCCTTTCCGGATGCAGGCCATGTGCTGGCTCCAAGTGCCTGCTGTCTGCGGTCTGCTGCGGTGATGCCTTCGTAGGCGGAGTCGTAGAGCCCCAGCTCGAGGCCGGTGAGGGCGGCTTTTGTCTGTCTTTCCGGAGACGGCAGATCCCGACAGGGGTCGGGGGCCAGCATGCGGGTGGTCTGCACGGCGTCGCCTACGAACCTGCGTAGCGCCGCCTCTTCCAGACGGTTAGTGGAAAATGCTCCGTAGCGGCCGTCGGCGAAGATGCAGATCTCCAGGTTGCGGTCCTGACAGGCCGTTACCTTGTCCACTTCGCCGTCGAGCGTAGCCACAAGGTCCATGCTGCTTTTGGACAGGGTGACGCGAACCTTCTGCGCGCCGGCCTCGAGGGCCATCTCCATGCAGCTGCGAGTGAGTCTTTTTTCCTGTTCGCTTACCATTTATTCCCCTCCTACGGTAAGACTTCCTACCAGCACGCTCGGAATGCCGCAGCTCACGGGAGCGCTCTGCTCCTTGCCGCAGGTCCAGGTGCCGTCGTCTATTTTGAGGTCTCCAGCCACGGCAGTGATGTCCGCCAGGGCCCTGGGACCGTTTCCGATAATATTGATATCCTTCACGGGCATGTCCAGCCGGCCGTTTTCGATGGTCCAGCCTGCCTTCACGTAGAATGTGAAATCGCCTTCTCCGATTTTTACCTGTCCGTTGGAAAACTCCTTCACGAAGATGCCCTTCTTAACGCTTCCTATGATGTCCTGCAGAGATCCGTCGATGCCGCTTTCCATATAGGTGCAGCGCATTCGCGGGATGGGATTGTAGCGGAACGATTCGCGTCTGCCGTTTCCGGTGGGGGAGACTCCGAAATAACCCGCGGAGATACGGTCGTGCAGGTAACTTTCCAGTATGCCGTCGCGCACCATGTAGGTTTTCTGACCCGGAACGCCTTCATCGTCATAAATCAGAGAACCGCGGTTTCCCGGGATGGTTGCGTCGTCGAGGATGTTGATGCCCGGCCTTGCCACGCGTTTGCCGATTTTGCCGGCGAAAATGCTCTGACCCTTGCGGTTGAAGTCGGCCTCGAATGCATGGCCCATAGCTTCATGAAGCAGGATACCGGAGGCTCCTGAGGCCATTACTACGGGCATCACTCCGCCTTTGGGACGACGGGCTTCAAAGCGGGCGTCCAGCCCGTCCACGGCCATGTCTGCCAGTTCCTCTATGAGGGCGTCGGTAAGCATCTCGGCACCGCAGCGGAAGCTCCGCGACACGGTTTTGTTTTCGACCTGGCCGTTCTGTGAGAAAATCACAGTGGCGGCGAGGGCTGCAAGAGGGCGGGTGTCGCAGGTGAGCTCGCCTAGCGAGTTGTACATCATGATCTCGCTGGTCTGATGCGACAGCACGGCGATGACCTTGATCACCCGGCTGTCTTTCGCACGTATGGCGGAATCCAGCTTGCGCAGTACGGGAACGCCCTGTGCCGCCGTAGTGTCCCGCCAGTCGATTTTAAATGTATAATAGCCGCAGGAGCTGGTATCTTCAACGGGAGGCTGCAACCCTCCGGGAACACGTGCCACCCTCGGCCTTTGTGACAGGGGCTCCGCCCCCGTAACGACCCCTGCGGCCTTTCCGTCCTCTACGACTTTCGTCGCCGAAAGTCCCGGACCCGGCCGGGCGCCTGATGGCGCCTGTAAACCTGACGCGCCGCTTACCCTCATACCGTCAGCTATCGCGGCGGCGGCACGGGCGGCACGCAGCAGCGCGGCGTAATCCGTGGTCTCCGCATAGGCGTAGCCGGTCTTATCGCCGGCAAGGACGCGCACTCCGCAGCCGAAGTCTTCGTGGCTGCCGCCGGAGGAGACTTCGCCGTCGCGTAGCACAAGCTCGCTGGAAACGGTGTCTTCGAAGAAAAGGTCGCACCAGGAGCCGCCTGAAGAGAGTCCTTCGGCGACGAGGGCCCTGAGTTGCTCTTCTGTTACGGAGAATATGTTAAGATATCTGCTACTGCTCACTCTGCACATCAGGATACACTATGCTGCGTATAATCTTGTATTTTTCTTCGTCACGAATGAAGGTGCCCTGGCTGCTTCCTTCAGCAACTATGCGGAATGGGGCGACGGAATTGTCGGCCAGAAGCCAACGGTCGCAGATGGGGGCATAGGTTTCGAAAAAGTACCTCAGACCCATTTCGTAACGGCGCCGCAGCACGTTTTCGGGGATATTATGGCCACCTTCCATTACTCGCTTGTGCACGCGCTGGAGGGCCAGTTCGGGGGATGACACCCAGAAATAGAGTATGGTTACGGTGTATCCGGCTTCTTTAGCGTCAGCTATGATTCCTACCAGCGAACGCGTGGCAAGGGTGGTTTCAATGCTGAAATCTTCCCGACGATTGAGCAGGTAGCCTATTTTCATGAGCATGTAACGCCCCGCGACAACCGATGCTTCGGCAGGGTTGAAAGGGGAGAGGCTCTTTGCGAATTCGTCGGAATTGACGAACTGAGAGCACTCCAGCATTTCGGGCAAGAGAGTGTAAGAAGCGGTGGTTTTGCCGCTTCCATTACAACCTGCGAGAATGTAGAGTCTAGGCACAGATTATCTGCCGGAATTAACGCCATACCCGAACAGGGCGAAGTCGCCTTTTGCCGGGTCTCCGGGGAAGATTTCCCGGAAAGAATCTGTTATTTCGAGGGCGGTAGCGAAATCTTTGCTGCGACGCTTGCAGAGACCGAGAGCTTCGGCCTGCGTGTACACGTGGACGTCGAGAGGGATTACGAGCTCGGCCGGGTCTGAATTCTTCCAGAGGCCCAGATCTACCTTGCCGTCGCGGCGGACCATCCAGCGGCGCATCATCCAGATCTTCTTATTGGCAGCCTTTGGATCTTTCTTCTGGCCGAAGATCTGGGTGCGCATGTCTGCAGGGGAAAGCTCTTCGAGCGAATCGTTGCCCGAGTAAAACTCGCGCAGACGGCGGCAGATGGCCGCTACCTCCGACCACTTGACGGTGCGGTGCACAGATGCGGAATCGTGGCGGTAGTTGCCTGCCATGACATAATCGTACGGACGCCAGAGCATTTCGTCAAAGAGACGGCTGCAGTCGCGTACTATCATGGCCCTGCGGCCCCATGCGAAATGAGCGGCGAAAACAGCTGCGATTTCAATGTCCTGCAGCGACGGCCTCCATTCGCCCCCTTCGAAACCGAGCGTGGGCTGAATGGTGGTCATCTGTTGCGCAAAACGGCGGGGGAACGCTATGGGATCCTCGGTGAAGTACCGGGGATTGTTGTAACGTTCCGCCCAGACGCGTAGTTTCTCTGCAAGGATTTCGTCCATTGTTTATTCTGCTGTGGCTGCTTCTATCTTCTTGAGCATCGCGAACATCATTGCCGCGGCAATGAGGCAGAGGCCCATGAGCAGAGCCCAGTTGGCCCAGAGAGGTACCTTTTCCCAGAGAAGACCCGGGATGGAACTGAGATAGTTACCGACTGCGGTAGCTGCGAACCAGAGACCCATCATGAGGCCCTTGACCTTCGGGGGAGCGACCTTGCTGACGAAGGAGATACCCATGGGGCTGAGGAGAAGCTCGGCGAAGGTTAGGGTGAGGTAGGTTCCCATAAGCCACTGCGGGATGACGGGATCCGGCGACACGGTGCCCTGGATGGAAGCCGGGGACGGCTGGCCCATGGATGCAAGAATCATGATAAGGTAACCGCCTGCGGCCACAAGCATACCAAGTGCAATCTTGCGGAGCGCGGAAGGTTCCTTGCCTTTTGAAGCGAGAGCGCTGAAGATGGCCATGGATACCGGGGTGAGGGCCACCACAAAGAAAGGATTGAACTGCTGGAAGAGCTGGGGCTGAATGTCCAGCGGGCTGGGAAGGCCGCGGTAGATGGCGATTGCTCCGCACCACAGTGCTGCGGTGGCAAGGCCGCTGAGGAGTTTACCCCTGGTATTCTCGCTCTGGAAGATGCCGAAGAGGGTGTAGATGCTAACGGCGATAAGGGCGAGTGCCCAGATGTTGAAGCCTATGCGGCTCCAGCCGCTTGCTATGGGCTGGGTGTAGTCGCGGGCGAACCAGGTGAGCGACTGACCGTTCTGGTGGAAGGCCATCCAGAAGAAGATGACCACTGCGAATACCATGACCAGGGCGGTGATGCGGTCTTTTTCCTGCTTGGGAGTGAGCTCCTGTACGGGGGCGTTGCCGGCCTTGGCCTGCTTGGCATTCACGTCGGCGTGCTTGAACCAGGCACGGAAACCGAAGTAGATTGCCATGGAGACGATGAGCGAAATGCACGCTACCGCGAAGCCCATGTTATAGGAGGAGGAAAGATGGTCGATGTAGTACTGGCTGAAGCTGGTGAGGTCCGGTGCGGAGTAGCCGGGCATCTGCGCTGCGAGAGCTGAAAGCTTGTCTGTGTTTTCCGGGGTGATGGTGCCGGCGAGCAGCTGGTGGGCGAGAGCCGGGATATCAGCCTTGTAGATGAGGCCGGCCTTGGCAAGGAAACGGTTGGTGATGGCCGTGGCGGCGCTGGGAGCGAACATGGCGCCTATGTTGATGGCCATGTAGAAGAGGCTGAAAGCCGAGTCGCGCCTGGCGGAATACTTCGGATCGTCGTAAAGATTACCGACCATTACCTGCAGATTGCCCTTGAAGAGGCCTGTACCCACGCTGATGAGCAGCAGGGCGCCTATCATGAGGGCAATGCCCAGGGCGTTTGCGGCTGTGGGGATGGAGAGGCAGGCATAGCCGGCGAACATCACCACCACGCCGGTGACGACGCATTTTCCGTAGCCGATTTTGTCGGCCAAAATACCGCCGAGAACGGGCATGAAATAAACTGCTGCGAGGAATATCGCGTAAATGGTGCTGGCGACAGCGCCTCCGAAGCCGAACTTGGCCTGCAGGAAGAGCATGAAGATGGCCAGCATAGTGTAGTAGCCGAAGCGCTCGCCGGTGTTGGCGAGAGCGAGGGCATAGAGACCTTTGGGTTGACCTTTGAACATTATTATGCGGTTTTATATATTTCCTTCATCTACAAAGATAGCAAGAATTTCGCTAAAAAACCTTATATTTGTGATTGTATGACGCAAGACAAGAAAACTTTCGGCGCCGCGCTTCTGGAAATCATCCTTGCCCCATGGGCGGCCCTTCCGCTGGGCTTTCACCTGGCAATGGGACGTTTTGCAGGCTGGGTCGCGGGAAGCGTCATAGGCTATCGCCGGGAAGAAGTGCTCATCAATCTCTCCCGTAGTTTTCCGGAAAAGAAATACAAGGCAATTAAGGCTATAGCAAAGCAGTTTTACCGTCATTTCGGGGAAATCCTCGGCGAGGCTATATGGTTCGGCGGCTGCAAGGGCCGCCGAGGCGCGAAGCGGCTGCACCGCCAGCACATTGTGGAGGTGGTAAATCCCGAGGTCTTCAACGAAACCCTTGCCGCGCGGGACAATATGCTGGTCCTCAGTAGCCATGCCGGCAACTGGGAGCTTCTTGGAGGCTGGTTCAACTACAATTATACGGACACACCATTCGAAGGAGACGAATCCATAATAGGCGTGGTCTATCGCCAGCTTCACAGCAAAGCCTGGGACCGCTTCATGGCCGACAATCGCTGTGCTCCCATAAAGCATACTGCGTTCGACGGTTATCTGGAAGCGTCCAAGGTGTTCCGTTTCGCCATTACCCACCGTCGGGAGAAGTACATCTACATCTTCCCGACGGACCAGTATCCCTACGGCATAGCTACCAAGCACGATATCGGCGAATTCATGCACCAGCCCACTCTCGCCATGACGGGCGGCACAGCACTTGCCTGTAAGTTCGGCATGAGCGTGAGCTATCTCCGCTGGAAGAAACAGGCTCCGGGCAAATACACGGTGGAGTTCGTTCCCATCTGTCTGGATCCTGCCGGAGAAACTCCGGAAAGCCTCATGAGAAAATACTACGACCTGTTGGAAGAAGATCTGAAAGATCAGCCATGGAATTATCTATGGACACACCGCAGGTGGAAATAATACGCATATGAAACGATTAATGCTAACTGTGCTGGCAGCCCTCGTGGCGGTGGTCGCCTTCTCCCAGGAAAAGGTTCCTTACAGCCTTCCGCGCACGAGTCTCGAGTTCACGGTAAAGGCCGTCAGAACAGATTTTACCGCCGGCCCCTATGCTGCCTACGCATCCAAATACCTCGGCATCGACGTCCGTACGGCCGACGAAACCACCTTCACTATCAGTGAGGTGAAAATGCGCTCATATTCCGAAGCGGATCCCTCAGCCCGTTACTATTGGAATGCATCAAAAGATGCCCGTCCGACTATGCTTAAGCTTACTTCTCAGGGGCTCGTGAGCACAGGCAACCAGCAGGTAAAGTCCGACTGGAAATTCCCGGCCCGGCAGAATCAGGAATTTAACTCCCGTCCCGCCAATCTCACAAACGCCTCGGGTGCAATGGGTCGTGAAGTGGTGGTGGAGAAGGGCGAAGAAGCCAAGGCCGCGGAGGTGGCAAAGCGAATCTTCGCCATACGGGACAATAAGTATAACATCCTTGTGGGCGACACCGATGCCACCTACAGCGGAGAGGCTATGAAAACGGCAATCGACGCTCTGGACGCCATGGAGGCGGAATTGATGGAACTCTTCGTCGGCCGCACTTCCACCGGCGAGCAGCAGGCCGTGTTCGAAATTATCCCGGAAGCGGGGGTGCAGAATGCCGTCGCCTTCCGTCTATCCCAGACGGATGGCCTGGTGGCTCCGGACGACTATTCCGGAACCCCATGGTTCGTGCAGATAGTGCCTGAGGCCTTGGCGGCTCCTGTGATAAAGGAAGAACCTGCCCCTGCAAAGAAGGGAAAGAAACAGCAGCCGGTTCAGACGCTTCACTACCGCATCCCAGTGGTATGCAGCATCAGCCTTGGAGACGGCGTAGCGGTGCTTCTGAACCAGAGGGTTCCCGTCTACCAGCTTGGAGAAGAAATCGAATATCCAATAAACTAAAAACCAATTTGATATGGCTACAATCAAAGATCTAGAACCGAAAAACGTTTGGAATAATTTCTATCTTCTGACCCGTCAGCCGCGCCCCTCGAAGCACGAGGAAAAAGTGCGCGCTTTCCTGCTCGAATGGGCAAAGGAGAAAGGAGTTGAAGCCTTCGCGGACGAAACCGGAAACGTGATCATGCGTGCTCCCGCAACCAAGGGTTACGAGAACCGCCGTGGCGTTATCCTTCAGGCCCATATGGACATGGTGCCCCAGAAGACCGCCGAAACCAAGCACGATTTCCTTACCGATCCCATCGAAACCGAGGTGCTCGGTGAATGGCTCGGAGCAAAGGGAACCACTCTCGGTGCCGACGACGGCATAGGTGTGGCCCTGGCAATGGCGGTGGTGGAAGACAAGAAGCTTCCACACGGCCCCGTGGAAGTACTCATCACCTACGACGAGGAAACCGGTATGACAGGTGCGGAAAAGCTCCGTCCCGGCCTCTTCAAGGGCGATATCCTCCTGAACCTCGACTCCGAGGACGAAGGCGAACTCTGCATCGGCTGCGCCGGCGGCCTGGACGGTATCGGCGACTTCAGCTATAAGACCATGAAGGCCCCCAGGGGTTACAAAGCCTTCCGTATCGGCGTAAAGGGCCTGCAGGGTGGCCATTCCGGCATGGACATCTCCCTTTACAGGGCAAATGCCTGCAAGATCATCGCAAGGGCACTTCTTCCGCTTCTTCAGAAGTACGATGCAAAGGTTGCCGGCATCCATGCAGGGTCGCTGCGCAACGCCATCCCGTTCGAGGGTACTGCCGACGTGCTGCTTCCCGCAGACAAGGCCAAGGCAGCCGAAGCAAAGGTGCGCAAGATATTCCATGATGTGTATGAGGAATTCAAGGACACCGATCCGGGTGCAAAGTTCTCTTACGAGCGTCTGGTCCCGAAGCCCACAAGCTATATCGAGGACAAGGTCATGCTGAATGCCGTGAAGGCCATCCTGGCCTGCCAGGCAGGTGTAGTGCGTATGAGCAGCGCCTTCAAGGGCCTCACTGAAACCTCCACCAACCTGGCCATGATACGCTGCGGCCGCGGACACCTCCGCGTGTACTCGCTCATGCGCAGCGCCGTGAACAGCGCCAAGGCACAGCTCGCTTCCGAGATGCGCTGCGTGTTCGAACTGGCAGGCGCCAAGTTCACGACCGCAGGCGGATACAGCGGCTGGACCCCGAAGCCCGACACTCCGGTGTACAAGGTCGTATGCGACGTGTGGAAGAAGGTATCCGGCAAGAAGATGACTGTGAATGCCACCCACGGCGGCCTTGAGTGTGCCCTTCTCGGTGCCAAGTATCCCAATTGGGAGATGGCTTCCATAGGACCCACCATCGTGCATCCGCATTCTCCCGACGAGCGAGTGAAGATCGACACCGTCGGCAACGGCTGGGAATTCCTGAAGGAACTGCTGCTTGCTATTCCGGAGAAGAAGTAAGCGGGTCTATCCCGCGATGCCAGAATCGTTCCGTAATATCCACAGCTGAAGCGCGGCCCTGTCCGCGCTTCAGTTTGTACATGCGCTGGTTGGTGGTGGGGGAGTTGAGCGGCCCGTAGTTCTTGCGGTAAGGACCGATTTTTACGTAGTCGAACCAGTCCCATACCCTGTCGTCGGTATGCGGAAGGCCCGAGTAGAGGGCGACTTCCATCTTCGGGTGCGCCGTGTTCAGATGTTTCACCAGAGCAAGCAGTGCGTCCACATCGGCCCCTTCGCCAAGAAAAAGGAAACAGTTAACCCCGAAATTGTCGGCAATCAGGGCGTCTATGCGCTCCGGGGTGAGTTCCTCTCCGAAATTTCCCCGCAAATAAGGGGAATGGCACCCCTCGCAATGACCCTGGCAGTTTGTGATGTCCACTGCCAGGGTCACGCGGTCGGGTACTTCTTCAAGAACCACAGAAACCGATTCGGGAAGGTATTTAATCACTATGCTTCCAGCTTTGCGGTTTTGGGCTCGTCGATGTAGTAGCGCTGCCAGGCTTCCTGCTGACGGATCTCCGCGAAGGAGGATACCCTCTTGAGGTAACCGATGACGCGGGTGAGATAGTCGAGGTTCTTGCTGCCGCACTTCGGGCACACGGTGAGGGTGTCCTTGGAGATGTATCCGCAGTCGTTGCAGACGGTGTTACGGCAGTTGAAGGTGAAGTAGTTGGTGCCGTAGTGGGCCGCCACGTTCAGCAGCTGACGATACTGGTCCTTGGTGAGATGCTCCTGGATGTTCATGTGCAGGGCGCTGCCTCCGTCGAGGAATTTCACGTAGTCTTCTCCGTGGAGCTTGAACTTGTCAATCATGCTCAGGGTAGTGTCCTCGGGGTTGTAGAAGTAGCTGCTGTACAGAACATGGTTGGGAGACACGTAATAACCGTCCTTGCGGTCCCAGTTGTAGTTCTTGCCGGCGAGGTTCTCGGCGGGAACAAACTCGGTGTTGAACATGGTGTCCTTGGTCCTGTCGGCGCGGTTGCACTCGTTGATGGTCTCGAGGAGCATGTTCACGAACTCGTTGTAGTCCGGGTTAGGGGAGACAGTGAGCCCGAGGAATTCGGCGGCCTCGGTCATGCCGTTCACGCCTACAGTGAGATACTGGCGCTTCATGTCGATGAAGCCGGCCTTGTACACATCCAGCATGTCTGCCTTGAGGAAGTCCTTGATGATCTCGTTGAAGGCGGTCTGGTACTTGTGCACGCGTTCGGTCTCGATGGTAACAGCCTCGCGGATATAGCCGTAGAGCTCTTCCTTGTCGTACACCTTTGGGCTGATGGGGACACCCATCTTCATGTTCACACCCATCTTCTCACGGAAGTACTTGCGGGCGGCGTCCTGGATGAGCCGGTTGAGGTTGATGGTCATCACGCTCTTGCTTCCGGTCGATACCGACGCGGTGCCCATTGAATACTGGTGGGTGGTGTGATTGTGCTCCTTGTCTTCGTCATCCAGGTCCTTGAGGGAGTTGCGCAGACGGCAGCAGCTGCTGAGACTGTCGGGGCTGTTGGAGAGGTAGCAGAAGAAGCTGTGTCCCTTGCTCCACATCTCCGCCGTGAAGTCAGCGTAGTCCTGATCCACGAAATCGTCTCCTCCGTTGGTGAGAAGGGCCATGGTCTCCACCGGGAAGGTGAGGATATAGTGGTTGCGCTCCTCGTTGAACCAGCGCATGAAATGCTTCTGGAGCCAGCTGAGAGTCTCCCACTTGGGAGCGCTGCCGTCGGGGAAGCGGAAATCGGAGAACACGCCCTCGAAGTAGGGCTTGTCGAAGTAACCGATGTTCCAGAACACCGTCTGGTAGCCGCGGTTGCCGGCTGGCATGTTCATGGAGTGAACCACCTGCTGGAAGCAGTTGTCGATGACCTTGGTGAGGGTGCGGGCCTTGCGGTTGCTTTCCACCACTTCGTCCAGACGCGAAAGGTAGTCGTCGCCGTAGTCCTTGCGGATGAAGTAGTCCATGTACATGAGGAACTCGGGCGTTGCCACCGCTCCCATGAACTGGCTGGACACGCTGTAAACCAGATTGATGAATTCACCGCAGAAACTCTTGAGGTCGGTGGGTGCTATGGACACGCCGCCGAGCTCGCGCAGACCGCTTTCCAGGAACGGGTACATAGTTATTGCTACGCAGTAGGGGTAGCCGGGAGTGCCACTCTCGTCGTGCTTGTAAAGAACGTGGCTCTCGAGGTCCTTGATGTACTGCGCCGCAAGATCATGGCCGTAGAGTGCCTGGATCTTGTCCTGCATGATGTAGCGGTTCTGCTTGATATTGTTCTCCTTGTAGAGTTCGGTGCCGAGGGTTACAATGTTCTTGCGCGTAACGTTGGCGTTCGCGTCGAACTTGCTGCCCGTGGCGGCGTTGGAAGCGTGGATGTAGTCGCGAATGAAGTCGCGCTTCTTGCGCATGTCCTTGCCGGAGTCGAATTTTTCGATGTACTCCAGAGCGGCTTTCTTGTTCACGCTCATGAGGGAGTTTACCACCTGGCGGCGGATCTCCTGGCTGGACATCTTGTCGTATATATAAAGGTTGTCCGTAATGGACACAAGGACCTCTTCGGGACACACTTGCCCGGTTGCTTCATAGGTCTGGCGGATACCGCGTTTCAGTTTCTCAACGTCGTATTCTTCGATGGTTCCGTTGGTTTTCCTAACATCCATAGTATTAAGAAATTACAGGTTTACAGATTGGTTCTAGTCCGGACAGAGGGTGAAAAATTTCGGACTGCCCAAGACAATCCGCCACAATTTTCATTACTGCCGGGAACAAAGTTAGCGAATACAAATACAAGAGTCCACTGAAAAAACGAAAAGTTATCAACATGAAACTAACAATCAGGTTCCACCCCCTGAGACACAAAAAAAACCGACCCCGAAGGGCCGGTTCAGATCTGCTCTGCGCGGGATTTACTCGGCGGGAGCTTCTGCCTCGACAAGAATCTTGACGGTGGCGACGACGGCCTTGTAGACCTTGACGCTGCCTTCGAACTCGCCGGCTTCCTTGATTTCGGGAACGGTGACGTTCTTCTTGTCGGTTTCGATTCCGAGGGCCGTGAGGGCCTCTGCCACCTGGGCGGCGGTGACTGCTCCGTAGAGCTTGCCGCTCTCAGACACCTTGACGGTAATCTTGACAGGCATGGATTCGATGTTGTTCTTCACCAGCTCTGCGTCTGCAACGAGCTTGGCTTCCTTGTGGGCGCGCTGGCGGATGGTCTCCTCGTGCTGCTTGAGGGCACCCTTGGTTGCCACGGTGGCAAAACCCTGGGGAACAAGGTAGTTGAGGGCGTATCCGTTCTTTACCTCTACGACTTCTCCGGCATCGCCGAGATTCTGTACGTCTTTCTTGAGAATGATTTTCATAGTGCAGAATTATTTAAGAAGGTCGGTAACATAGGGGAGAAGAGCCAGGCTGCGGGCGCGCTTTACAGCGACGGCCACCTTGCGCTGGAACTTGAGAGAGGTGCCGGTGATACGGCGGGGAAGGATCTTACCCTGTTCGTTGAGGAACTTCTTCAGGAATTCGGGATCCTTGTAGTCGACATACTTGATGCCCGCTTTTTTGAAGCGGCAGTATTTCTTCTTGCGAACGTCCACGGTGGGAGGGTTCAGATAGCGTACTTCTTCGTTTGCCATGGTTTAGTCCTCCTTGGTTTCAATGGGTTCAACATCATATTCCTCGGGGAGTTCGATCTCTTCCTTGGCCTCTTCCTTAGGCTCTTCGACAGGAGCGTTCTTCTTTGCGGAACGAACCTCGCGACGGTGCTCGGCATATGCGATTGCGTCTTTGTCCAGAGCAACGGTGAGGAAACGGATGATACGCTCGTCACGCTTGTACTGAACTTCGAGAGTGTTCACGAATTCGGGAGCTGCCTTGAATTCAATGAGATAGTAGAACCCGGAGGTTTTGTGCTGGATTGGATACGCGAGCTGCTTGAGCCCCCAATCCTCTTCGTACACGATTTCGCCGCCGTTGGCGGTGATGAGGTCGGTGTACTTCTTAACCGCTTCCTTCATCTGCGCATCAGACAAAACGGGAGTTGCAATGAAAACGGTTTCGTACTGTTTTAACATGTTGTAAATAAATTAATTAAATAAAAATCAGCCCCTTGGGACTTTTCCAAAGGGCTGCAAATTTAGTTTATTTTTTATCTTTTTCCAAATTTTCTTTGTCAGGAGAGTCTTCTTTGTACTTGTATCTCCGTATCTTCTGCGTGGCGGTTTTCTCGAACGGGTCCTTCATTGCCTCCACGTCCGCGATCCTGGCGTTCTTTCCCACCAGAGTATTCACACGGTCCAGGATGCTCTTGCGGAGTGCTTCCACCTTGGCGAGGAACTGTTCTTCGCCGGCCAGATCCCAATTGAGAGCGTTCTCGGCGAACTTCACCTTGGCTACCAGATGGCCGTTCTGCTCTGTCACGAGAGACTCTTCCACTTCGTCCATGGAATTGAGCAGGAGCTCGATTTCCTCGGGATAGATGTTCTCTCCGTCGGGGCCGATTATGGTGCTGCCAAGGCGGCCCTTGAGGTAGTAGTAGCCGTCTTTGTCCACCGTGGCCATGTCGCCAGTGTGGAACCAG
Organism: Bacteroidales bacterium; assembly: GCA_017412645.1. Taxonomy (GTDB): domain Bacteria; phylum Bacteroidota; class Bacteroidia; order Bacteroidales; family UBA932; genus Cryptobacteroides. The sequence continues at coordinate 38,502 of JAFPWX010000012.1, forward strand.
CCATCGTCGTCGATGGCCTTCATGGTGCGCTCCGGATCCTTGTAATAGCCCATCATCACATTGTCACCGCGGCAGATGATTTCTCCTATTCCGGTGCCGGGATCCACATTGTCGAGTTTTACATCCACCTTGCAGGAGGCTATGCCCATACTGCCTATGCGGGTGTGGCCCACCATGGCGTTGCACACCAGCGGCACGCATTCGGTGAGACCGTAACCTATGGCGTAGGGGAAATGTGCCTTCTTGAGGAAGACTTCCACTTCCGGGTCGAGCTTGCTGCCGCCGATTCCGAAGAAACGGAGTTTTCCGCCGAAACTACGGTAGAGACGCTTGCCAACCATGCTGTAGAGCATCCCCGGAGTGTGTTTCTGCATCCAGGAAAGAACCTTGCTCCGGGCGATGGTGGGAGCCACGCTCTTACGGTAAACCTTTTCTATGATAAGGGGCACTGAGCACATGATGGTGGGACGAACCTCCTTCATGGCGGCCATGAGTATGCTCGGGGTAGGCGGTTTCAATATATAATAAACGCACGCGCCTACGTATATGGGATAGAGACAGCCTATGGCCATTTCATAGGTGTGGGCCATGGGCAGTATGCTCATGAAGCGATCGCGCTTGTTGCAGCGCTGGGCTTTGTGCGATGCCATTATGTTCTGGCAGAGGTTGCGGTGGCTGAGCATCACGCCCTTCGCGGCGCCGGTAGTGCCGGATGTATAGATAATAGTAGCCAGAGAATCGGCGTTCGGGGCCTTGGTCCAGCCGTCGCATTGGAAAGAGTCGCGGTCTTTGCGAATGAACTCAAAGGTCTCGATGTCCACCACGAGGGTGAGTTTTTCCAGACATTCCTCGGGAACCTTGCCCAGAAGTTTCTGGGAAACGTATAGAACCTTGGTTTCGGAATGAGCCAGGATGTTCTTTATCTCGTTGGGGGAGGAGTCGGGGAGGATGGGGATGGCCACGCGGCCGAAGGCGGTGGCGGTAAAGAAAGCGACCGTCCAGTTTGGCATGTTGGCCGAAAGTATGGCGACGCGGTCGCCCGCGCTGATGCCGAAACGGGAAAGCCTCTGGCTCTGCAGGTCGCAGGCATCGCGGAAGGAAGCGTAAGTATATGACTGGCTGCCGTCGGTAAAACGGCTGAAATTGCGCCGGGCATAGCGGAGAGTGCTGTTTTCCAGCAACTCGCGCAGGGTCTGCGGATAGCGGTCCCTGCGGGTAGTCCTGCGGTATGGGTGTCTCTTACTCATGTCAGTGTGTCAGGTACTTTTCGGGATGTTTCCCGGTGAGATGAAGTTTTTCATAATGCTCCTGCAGCCGCGCAAGGTCGGCCCTGGAGTCGTCCGTAAGGGGGAATTTTTCCCCGCAGGTAATGGTCTTTGTGCCCCAGTCGAAGTATCCGGCATACACCGGGACCCCGGCTTCGCGGGCTATCATGAGTCCGCCAGCCTTCCAGCGACGTACAGGTTTGCGGGTGCCTTCCGGGGCGATGGCGAGCTTGAAGAATTCATCCTGTTCCATCTCGGAGACCAGGCTTTTCACGAGGGTGCTCGCGTTGGTGCGGTCCACAGGAATACAGCCCATGGCCCTCAGCAGCCCCCCGAGGGGCCAGAAAAAGAGCTCTTTCTTGACCATGGTATGGCCCACTTCGCCGAAGGAAGTATAGAACAGATAGGCAATCACGAAATCGGCCATGCTGGTATGTGGCACGCCGAGCATCACGGCCTTGGGCTCCGGCGGCGGGCCGCCTACTGCCTTCCAGCCCAACGCCCGGAGCAGCCAGCCGCAGAAGCGGGCCCAGCCTTTCCGATAGTGGGTTTTCCTATATGTTGACATCTTCGAGTTCTTCTTCGCTGCGGAGGTTGGCACGAATGAAATTCTGGCGTTCCACGGTGTTGTCGCCCATGTAGAACTCCATTATTTCGGATATCCTCTCCTCGTCGGCGAGGGAGACCGGGTCCAGACGCATGTCGTCTCCGATGAAGGAGGCGAACTCGTCGGCCGAGATTTCTCCGAGACCCTTGAACCGGGTGATTTCAGTCTTGCCGCTGTGCAGTTCCGCTATAGCCTTCTCCTTCTCTTCGGGAGAGTAGCAGTAACGGTTCTCCTTCTTGTCGCGTACGCGGAAGAGGGGAGTCTGGAGGATGAAGACATGCCCGCGGCGGATGAGGTCGGGGTAGTACTTCATGATGAAGGTGAGCACCAGCATGCGGATGTGCATGCCGTCGTCATCGGCATCGGTGGCCACTATGATATTGTTGTAGCGGAGATTCGAAAGGTCGTCTTCCACACCCAGGGCGTTGATGAGGAGGTTCAGTTCCTCGTTTTCGGCCACCCTCTTGCGGCTTTCCTTGTAGGAATTGATGGGCTTGCCGCGGAGGCTGAACACCGCCTGGTATGCGGCGTTGCGGGCCTTGGTGATGGTTCCGCTTGCGGAGTCGCCCTCGGTGATGAAGATGCTGCTGCGCTCTATGTCTTCCTGGGTTTTCTCAGTGGGCTTATCGCCGTAGTGGAAGCGGCAGTCGCGAAGTTTGCGGTTGTAAACCGCAGTTTTGCGGGCGCGTTCGCGGGTTTTCTTCTGGATTCCGGAAATCTCCTCGCGCTCCTGCTGGGATGCCTTTATCTTGTCTTCAATGATGGGCACCAGTTCCTTATGGATGCGCAGGTAGTTGTCCAGATTCTTGGATACGAAGTCGTTTACGTAGCTGCGTATGGTGGGACCGGTATCGAGCTTGAGCGTGCCCTTTTCGTCGTGGGTCTGCTTCTCCCACATGTAGTTGCTTCCGAGCTTCGTTTTGGTCTGGCCTTCGAAGTTGGGTTCCTGGATCTGTATGGAGATGGCTCCGACCACGCCCTGACGGCAGTCCGCCGGGTCGTAGTTCTTTTTGAAGAAGTCTTTGAGGGTTTTGGCGATGGCCTCGCGGTAGGCGGCCAGATGGGTGCCTCCGTCGCGGGTATTCTGCCCGTTCACGAAGGAGGAGATGTTTTCTCCGTATGCGCTGCCGTGAGTGAGCACTATCTCTATATCTTCGCCTTCCAGGTGGATGGGAGGATAGAGGGGAGTGTCGCTCAGGAGATTCTCGTTCACGAGGTCCAGAAGACCGTTTTCGCTAACGTAGGGCGTGCCGTCCAGCACAAGGGTGAGGCCTTTCTTGAGGTAAGAGTAGTTCTTCACCATCTGCTCCACGTACTCGTGATGGTATTCGTATTTTCCGAACATCATCACATCCGGGACGAAGCGTACCAGGGTGCCGTTCTTTTCCTTGGGAGCGGGCTCCTTGCCGGAGTCTTTGAGTTCGCCCCTCTCGAACAGGGCCCAGGAACTTTCGCCTTCGCGGTAGGAACACACGTAGAAACTCTGACTCAGTGCGTTGACCGCCTTGGTGCCCACGCCGTTCAGGCCCACGCTCTTTTTGAACACCGCGTCGTCGAACTTGCCGCCGGTGTTGAGGATGCTCACGGCCTTCACCACTGAATCCAGAGGAATGCCGCGGCCGAAGTCGCGCACAGACACCTCGTTTTCGGGAGTGATGTCTATGAGAACCTGCTTGCCGAAACCCATCGAGTATTCGTCGATGGAGTTGTCCACTATTTCCTTGAGAAGAACGTAGATTCCATCCCCGGGATTGTTGCCGTTTCCGAGGCGCCCGATGTACATGCCGGGGCGCATCCTGACGTGCTGTACGCCTTCGAGGGTGCGTATGTTGTCGTCTGTATAATTCGTTACTTGGGGCATATCACGCAAATATACTCATTTTTTCGTAACGACGCCCCTGAGGTGCAGCACTACGGGTTTTTTGATATCGGCCAGATATACCGTGACGGTTTTGTCGAAGGGGAAAGGACCGTCTTCGTTGCTGTAGGTGGCTTCGATGGTGCCGGACTCGCCGGGCGCTATGCTCGTGCGGGTCCATTTGACTCCGGTACAGCCGCAGGAGGAGACGGCCGACAGTATGGTGAGCGGCTCGCTTCCACGGTTGGTTACGGTGAAGACGCACTGCTGCGGGCCGTCTTTCTCAGAGAAGGTGCCGAAATCGTGGACGGTTTTGTCGAACTCCGCGCGGCCACCTATGAGGGACTGCAGCAAAAGGAAAAGAAGTGCGAGTGTTTTCATGTTGCAAATTTACTGCAAAAAGTTTACCTTTGCAGAACAGATTAACAAAAAAAAGTTCTAGAACTATGGCTTACAAAATCAATCCGGACCTTTGTGTTGCATGCGGCACCTGCGCAGGCGAATGCCCCGTCGGTGCGATCCACGAAGGAGATCCTGCCTACACCATCGATCCCGAGGCCTGTGCCGGTTGCGGTACCTGCGCAAGCGCATGTCCCATGGGAGCAATCGAAGAGGAGTAGGAGGTTCATGCTGGAAGACAAAAGACTCAAAGTTTTCGCGGCGGTTGTGGAATCTGGTAATTTCACTGCCGCCGCCTCTTCTTTGGGGCTTACCCAGCCGGCCGTGAGCCAGAATATCTCAGAACTTGAAAAAGACCTCGGGGTGCGCCTCTTCGACCGTTCCACTCGCGGAGAAGTACGCCTCACGGAAGAAGGCCGTCTTTTCGAGGGCTATGCACGCCAGATTCTGCATTGGTACAAGGCAGCCCGCGAAGCCTTCAATCCTTCGCCCCTGGCAGTCGGTTTCAAACCCGAAAAGCCGGCAACCGTTCCGCTCGATTCCGCTACCGACGCCCTTGTCTGGTCGTCCGAAGGCGATATTCACATAGAAATCCGCAAGAAATAAAATGGAAGGTCCGTGGAAGCATAACCCATGGTATACCCTTTTCCGTCCCTATGTGGACGCATGCACCCGCTTCAGTTACAGGCACGTGCGGGTGGAAGGAAAGGAGAACATTCCCTGGGACAAGGCGGTGATAATCGCCCCCAACCACTGCAATACCCTTATGGATGCCCTGGTGGTGCTGCGCGCGCACTGGGGCCCCTGCGTTTTCGGCGCCAGGGCGGATATTTTCGACAATAAGACCGTTGCGAGCATACTTCGTTTCCTGAGGATACTCCCGATGGTGCGCCGCCGCGACGGCATACGCAAGGTGCTCCGGAACTACGAAACCATAGAGCAGGTTGTGGACGTGCTATCCAACGGCGTGCCGTTCTGCATGTTCGCGGAGGGGCGTCACCGCACCATGCATTCCACCCTGCCCATAAACAAGGGTATTTTCCGCATCGCGATGGCGGCGCACAATGCCCTGGACGGCAAGAAAGACGTGGTGATAGTTCCCGCAGGTATAGAGTACGGCGATTATTTCCATTTCCGCAGCTGGAGCAGGCTCCGTTTCGGAAAGCCCATTAACGTATCGCAGGCGGTTCGTGAGCATCCGGATCTTTCGGAGCCGGAGCTTTTCGCACTTCTGCGGGCTCAGCTTATAGGCGGTATCCAAAGCCGCATCACCTATATCCCGGACGACGAGAACTACGGCGCCGCCTGGCAGGCTTATGAAGAGCGCCTGAACGCCCGCAAGGGCTATGACGTATCGGCCTACCGCGACGCTGGCCTTCCACGCAAGCGCTGGCAGAGGCTGGCTTTGGCGGTGCTCACATCTCCGTTCTTTGCCGCCTCAGCCGTCATGACAGCTCCCATGTGGGGGCTTTCCGAATGGCTCTGCCACTCCAAAGTAAAGGACCGTGCCTTCCGTAACACCACCCGTTTTGGGGTGAAACTTATTGGCACGATCCTCTTCGGAATTATTTGGGCGGCCGTTCTGTTCAGTCTCCTGCCCTTCTGGGCCGCCCTTGCCGCTTTGCTGTACTTCTTTGTGAGCTACAGCATCTTCTACGACTGGCTTAACTTACTTCGTTAGCCTTACGTAGGTGTTGTAGCGCACCTTGGCGAACTCTTCCGTCTTCTCGAGAAGCTCCTGGGCCCTGTCGGGGAAGAGCTTGTAGAGGGAGGCGAAACGCACTTCACCCTTAAGGAAGTCCTGGAACTTGGTCCAGTCGGGTTCCTTGCTGTCGAGGCTGAACGGATTCTTGTCCGTGCCTTCGAGAGCCGGGTTGTAGCGGTAGAGATGCCAGTAGCCACATTCGACAGCAAGCTTTTCTTCGCGCTGGCTCAGACCCATGCCGGCCTTCAGACCGTGGTTGATGCAGGGTGCGTAGGCGATGATGAGGCTCGGGCCGTCGTAGGCTTCGGCTTCCTTGATGGCGTTCATGTACTGAACCGGGCTGGCGCCCATTGCCACCTGGGCAACGTACACGTAGCCGTAGCTCATGGCCATCATGCCGAGGTCTTTCTTGCGGATACGCTTGCCGCTTGCGGCGAACTTGGCGATAGCGCCGGCCGGGGTGCTCTTGGAGCTCTGGCCGCCGGTGTTGGAATACACTTCGGTGTCGAGCACGAGCACGTTCACGTTCTCGCCGCTGGCAAGCACGTGGTCGAGTCCGCCGTAACCGATATCGTATGCCCAACCGTCGCCACCGAAGATCCACTGGCTGCGTGACGGAATGAAGTGCTTGAGCGCGAGGAGCTGCTTGGAAATGTCGCAGCCGCATGCTTCCATGAGGGGAACGAGCTTGTCGGCCACCTCGCGGGTGCTCTTAGCGTCATCGGGGGCGTCGAGCCACTGCTGGTAGAGGGCCTTCATCTCGGCGGAGCACTTCTTGCACTCGAGGCCTTCCTTCATGAGGCGGGCCACAGTTTCACGCATGCGGTTGGTACCTATCTTCATACCAAGGCCGAATTCGGCGGCGTCCTCGAACAGGGAGTTCTGCCATGCCGGGCCGTGGCCCTGTGCGTTGGTGCAGTATGGGCTGGCGGGGAAGGAGGCTCCGTAGATGGAGGAACAGCCGGTTGCGTTCGCGATCATCATGTGGTCGCCGAAGAGCTGGGTGATATTCTTGATGTAGGGAGTTTCGCCGCAGCCGGAGCATGCGCCGGAGAACTCGAAGAGAGGCTGGCTGAACTGGGCTGCCTTGAGGTTGCTCTTTGGATCCGTGGGAGTCTTGTAACCAACCTTGCTTGCCAGATAGTCGTACTGGGCCTGCTCGTCGGCATGCTCGGTGTACGGAACCATGGTGAGGGCCTTTTCGGGCTTGGCGAGGCACACGTCAACGCAGTTGCCGCAACCGGTGCAGTCCGCGACGCTTACGCTGAGGGCGTACTTGTAATCCTTGAGGTTGGCCTTGCCCTGGGCGATCTTGGTGCCTGCGGGAACGCCGGCTGCTTCCTCATCGGTAAGGAGGAACGGGCGGATGGCGGCGTGCGGGCACACAAAGGCGCAGGTGTTGCACTGGATACACTTTTCGGCATCCCACTCGGGAACCATAACGGCTACGCCGCGCTTCTCGTAGGCAGCGGTGCCTGCGGGCATGGTGCCGTCCATCCAGGGCACGAACGCGCTGACCGGCAGGGAGTCTCCGTTCTGGGAGTTCACCACGTCGGCGATTTCCTTCACGAACGGAGTGGCCAGACGGCCTGCTCCGGGATTCTCGAACTTGGCGCTGATCTTTGCCCAGTCGGCCGGGATGGCCACCTCGGTGTATTCTCCGCCGCGGTCGATGGCCGCGTAGTTCATGTTAACCACATTTTCGCCCTTCTTGCCATAGCTCTTGAGGGCGGCGTCCTTCATGTACTTCACTGCATCAGCGTAGGGGATGATGCCGGTGATCTTGAAGAATGCGCTCTGCAGGATGGTGTTGGTGCGGCCGCCAAGGCCGATTTCCTGAGCTATCTTGGTTGCGTTGATGATATAGAGCTTGATGTGCTTGCGTCCGATGATGCTCTTCACATTGTCGGGAATGCGCTCCAGGGTTTCCTTCTCGTCCCAGAGGGAGTTGAGCAGCAGGCTGCCGCCTTCTTTGATGCCCTTGAGCACGTCGTACTTGTAGAGGTACGAAGGCACGTGGCAGGCCACGAAGTCGGGAGTGCCGACGAGGTAGGGGGCGTGGATGGGCTTGGGACCGAAGCGCAGGTGGCTGCAGGTGTAGCCGCCGGACTTCTTGGAGTCGTAGTCGAAGTATGCCTGGCTGTACAGGTCGGTGTGGGAACCGATGATCTTGATGGTGTTCTTGTTGGCACCCACGGTACCGTCGGAGCCGAGACCGTAGAACTTGCACTCGGTGGTGCCGGGCTTCACGATGGAAACCTCCTCGCCGAGAGGCAGGCTCTTGAAGGTGACGTCGTCGGTGATGCCGATGGTGAAGTCGGCCTTGGGGGCCTTGCGCTCGAGGTTGTCGTATACGGCGATGATCTGTGCCGGAGTGGTGTCCTTGCTGGAGAGACCGTAGCGTCCGCCGATGATGAGAGGAGCGTTCTCCTTGCCCACATAGGCGTTGCGGATGTCGAGGTACAGGGGTTCACCGGGAGCGCCGGGTTCCTTGGTGCGGTCCAGCACGGCGATCTTCTTCACCGTCTTGGGCATGGCCTTGAAGAGGTAGTCGAGGCTGAAGGGCCTGTACAGATGCACGCTCACGAGGCCGTACTTGCGGCCCTTGGTGGCGAGGTAGTCGATGGTTTCCTTGATGGTTTCGGTGACGGAACCCATGGCCACGATGACGAGCTCCGCATCCTTGGCGCCGTAGTAGGTGAAGGGACGGTACTTGCGTCCGGTGAGTTCGCTGATTTCTCCCATGTAGCGGGCGACGATGTCTGGAACGGCCTCATAGACCTTGTTGCGGGACTCGACCGCCTGGAAATAGACGTCACCGTTCTGGGCGGTGCCGCGGGTGACGGGAGCGTCGGGATTGAGGGCGCGGTCGCGGAACTGCTGGAGAGCCTTTTCGCTCACCATTCCCTTGAGGGCCTCTTCGTCGAGGGCTTCGATCTTCTGGATTTCATGGCTGGTACGGAAGCCGTCGAAGAAGTGCAGGAAAGGCACGCTGCTCTTGATTGCGGAGAGATGGGCCACGGCCGCGAGGTCCTGGGCTTCCTGCACGCTGCCGGAAGCGAGGAGGGCGAAGCCGGTCTGGCGGCATGCCATCACGTCCTGATGGTCTCCGAAGATGGAGAGGGCGTGGCTGGCAAGGGCGCGGGCACTCACGTGGAAGACTCCGGGAAGGAGTTCACCAGCAATCTTGTACATGTTGGGAATCATCAGCAGGAGACCCTGCGATGCGGTGTAGGTGGTTGTGAGGGCACCTGCCTGGAGAGAACCGTGGACGGCACCGGAAGCACCGGCTTCGCTCTCGAGCTCGGTTACACGCACTGTCTCGCCCCAGAGATTGGTTTTTCCGTGGGCTGCCCATTCATCGATGTTCTCCGCCATGGGGGAGGAAGGAGTGATGGGGTAGATACAGGCATTCTCGCTGAAGAGATAAGCTACGTTTGCTACAGCGGTGTTGCCGTCACAGGTGATGAATTTCTTTTCTTTTGCCATGATTATGCTATTGAATTAACGTTGATTTCTTTTCCTTCGGCTGCTGCGATGCGCTTCACCAAGCCCTGCAGGACAGTGCCGGGGCCGAGTTCGGTGAAGTCCGTGGCTCCGGCGGCGAGCATGTTCTTCACGCTGGCCGTCCAGCGTACCGGGCTGGTGAGCTGGCGGAGCAGGTTCTCGCGTATGCGTGCCGGATCGGTTTCGGCTGCCGCGGTGACATTCTGGTAGATAGGGCAGCGGGGCGCCTTGATTTCGGTGGCCTCTATTGCTTTGGCTAGACCTTCGCGGGCCGGTTCCATGAGGGGGGAGTGGAATGCTCCGCCCACGGAGAGGGGGAGCGCGCGCTTGGCGCCGGCGGCCTTGAGGGCTTCGCAGGCTGCGAGCACGGCTTCCTTTTCACCGGAAATGACTATCTGACCGTCGCAGTTGTAGTTGGCTGCGATGACGGTGCCGGGAGTGGCGGCGCAAATCTCTTCCACTGTGGCGTCCGGCAGGCCGAGGATAGCGGCCATGGTGCCGGGCACCTTTTCACAGCAGGCCTGCATCTGCTCGGCACGTATCTTTACGAGGCGAAGTCCGTCGGCAAAGGAGACGGCTCCGGCTGCCACGAGGGCGGAGAATTCGCCCAGTGAATGGCCGCCTACCATTTCGGGAGCTGGGAGATCCGGAGTGCACAGTGCCAGAGCTGTGGAGTGTATGAAAATGGCAGGCTGGGTGACGCGGGTGGCGCGGAGGTCTTCATCGGACCCTCCGAACATGATGTCGGTTATGCGGAATCCCAGTATTTCATTTGCTTCTTCCATCAGAAGCCTTGCCTTTTCACTGCTTTTGAAAAGCTCTTGTCCCATGCCAGAGAACTGGGAACCCTGGCCTGGGAACAGGTATGATATCATGGCACAAATATACGTTCAAACCGAGAGAAAAACAAATAAATTTGTTTATATTTGCAGCCCCGCCCTCATAGTTTAATGGATAGAATTGCGGATTCCGGTTCCGCCGGTTGGCGTTCGATTCGCCATGAGGGTACGAAATACCTGCGCGGCTATGGCAAACGAACTGATGTCCAGGCGAATAAGGAGAATTCTCCTCGTCTGCAACAATTATGACAGTTATTCTCTCGAGGAAGACGGCCGCGTAGAGGCCCAGATCAGCCGCGAGTATTCCGAGCTGAACCTCAGCAATCCTCCAATATTCGTAAGAGTAGAATCCACCATTGAAGCATTGGCCCTTCTGGAAAAGGGCGAGCGCTTCGATTTAGCCATCTCCATGTATAATGTGGGTGAAGTGGACGTGTTCGAGTTCTCCCGCAGGCTCAAGGAATACTCCTCCGACATGCCGGTAGTGCTGCTCACCTCGTTTTCCCGGGAACTTTACCGCAAGATCGACGACAATGACACTTCGTCCATCGACTATATTTTCTGCTGGAACAATTCCCCCGATCTGCTGCTTGCCATAATCAAGCTCCTGGAAGACTCGCTCAACGCCGAGCACGATATCCTCGAAGGCGGGGTTCAGGCAATTCTACTGGTGGAGGACTCGGTGCGCTACTATTCGGCCTATCTGCCGGAACTCTATAAACTTGTTCTCCAGCAGAATGTGGATTCCATCAAGGATGCTCTTAACGAGAGCCAGCAGGTGGTCCGTAAGCGTTCGCGTCCGAAGATTCTCCTTGCACGCTGTTACGACGACGCGGAGCTGCTCTTCAACCGCTACAAAGCAAATATCCTGGGTGTCATAACTGATGTGGGATTCGTGATGCATCGGGGCGACAAGCCTTCTACCGAAAAGCTTGACGCAGGAGTGCAACTCGTGAATATGATACGCTCGGAAGATCCGAAGATGCCGGTTCTGATGCAGTCCAGTCAGGAAAGCATAAGGGCGGTTGCGAAGGATCTGGGTGTGGGATTCGTGGTCAAGAAGTCCAGGACACTGATATCGGAGGTAGGGGAGTATATCGGCCGCGAGTTCGGTTTCGGCGATTTCATTGTGGTGGATCCCAATACCGGGGCCGAAACCGCCCGCGCACATGACCTTCAGGGGCTCGAGAAGCTCATGAATACCATGACGGACGAGGAGTACTACGCGCTGGCGGAGAAGAACTATATCTCCAAATGGCTTTTTGCGCGCGGCCTTTTCTCCATAGCGCGGGCCCTGCGTCCGCTGGACAGGAGCAACACGGCCGACATGCGCAAGATAAGCATCAAGGCCATCCGGGATTACCGCATTGCCCAGGCTATGGGCGTGGTGGCGAAATTCGACGCTTCCACCTTCAACGACACCATACGTTTCGCAAAATTCGGGGAAGGCTCGCTGGGCGGCAAGGCCCGCGGCCTTTCATTCCTGAACCATATCCTTCAGAAATACACTCTCTACGACAGGTGGGAGGACGTACACGTTCTGATTCCCAGGACACTTGCGGTTGCTACCGACCTCTTCGACGAGTTCATCCGCGAGAACGGCCTGGGTTACGTGATCAATTCCGACTTGTCCGACGAGGAAATACTCTCGGAATTCGTATCCGCGCGTTTGCCGGGACGTCTCACCGAGGCCCTGAAAGCCTTCCTGCTCAATGTGCCCGGACCTTTGGCCATACGTTCGTCTTCAAAGCTTGAGGACTCTTATTATCAGCCTTTTGCCGGAGTTTATTCGACCTACATGATACCGGATGCCAGCAATCTGGAGCAGCGTTTCAGAATGCTTGCAAGGGCAATCAAGAGTGTTTATGCGTCGGTGTTCTACGCCTCTTCAAGGGCATACATCACTGCTACCGCCAACGTGATTTCCGAAGAAAAGATGGCCGTCATAATCCAGGAGGTGTGCGGCAGTGACGAAGACGGTTTCTTCTTCCCGACTCTTTCCGGCGTGGCCCGTTCGGTGAATTTTTATCCGGTGGGGCACGAAAAGGCCGGAGAGGGCATAGTGAAGGTTGCCTACGGTCTGGGTAAGGCCGTGGTGGACGGAGACCAGGTGCTTCGCTTCTCGCCGGTTTATCCGAAGAACGTCATTCAGACATCCACTCCGGACTTAACCATGAGGGACACCCAGAAGGCCATGTACGCCCTTTCCCCGAATCCCGGAGATTTCCGTGTAAGTACCGACGACGGGGTGAATCTCCGTCGCATCGACATCGCCGATTGCGGCAAGTTCTCGAGCCTCTCCAAGGTTGCCTCCACATGGGATATGGAGAACATGCGTATGGTGGACTCCACGGCTCCCAAAGGCCCCAGGTTCATCACTTTTGCCCACATGCTCCGATACGGTTCATTCCCGCTTGCCGAAATCTGCAGGAAACTGCTGGAGATTACCCGCAAGGAAATGAAATGCGAAGTGGAGCTGGAATTCGCAGCACAGGTGAATCCAAACGGGGAGTCAGAGTTCGACGTCCTGCAGATACGCCCGATCTCCTCGGACAGTCTCGAGACCAGGGTGGACTGGGACAGTATCGATACCGGCAATGCGCTGCTGCACTCCTCCAGTGCCCTGGGAACAGGCTGGATCAAGGGAATAAGCGATATCGTCTACCTCAAAAAGGAAGCATTCGATACCCTTAAGACTCTTGATATAGCTGCTGAGATAACCTCCATCAATGCCCAGATGCGTTCGGATGGAAGACAGTATGCGCTTATCGGATTCGGCCGCTGGGGCTCCAGTATCCCCAGCCTCGGAGTGCCGGTCAAATGGAGCGACATCTCCGAAGCCAGGGTGATTGTGGAGTGCTCCCTGGACAATTTCCGTGTGGATCCCAGCCAGGGAACCCATTTTTTTCAGAACCTCACATCCTTCAATGCCGGCTACATCAACGTGGATCCCTTCTCCCGCGCCGACGACCTTCTGGACTTCTCCGCATTGGATGCGCTTCCAGCAGTGAACGAGACCTGTTTCCTGCGGCATGTCCGACTCGACCGGGATCTGGAAGTCTGTATCGACGGCATGAAGAACAGAGCCCTCATCAAATAGATTATCAGTCTATTACAGTCGGCGCTCCGGGGGATACTGCAATATTCCCCATGCGGTTTGCGTTAAATCCCAGAGAACTTAACCAGCTTTCGTCGGGATATGGGCCGGACGTAGCCTGATAGGAGTATTCCGGGATTGTCAGGGCATCCGATACCCAAAGGCTGCTGTAATCTGTTATTGATGACGCGAAATTATACACGGTGAGTATACCAGTATTCTTTGGAAAAGTGTAGGTGGTGGCGCTGCCTCCCGCCTTGTCCGCACATGAATAGGAAAAGCCGATATCGGTGCCGGTAATCGCGGAAGAAACTGCTCCGCCTGAAGGGGCTACGCTTCGCGCTTCATGATTGACCAGGTTGAAAGGCATTTCAGCTGAATGATTTGGGAGGAGACGGTAGATGCACGGACTGTCGTATTGGATAATCAGGCGTATTTCCATTGATGTAGGATGTGCGTGCTTGTTGTAACCATTGGAACCGTTGAGTTTGGTGTATGAATCCCAGCCGGTGAGATTCCATATGCAGTCGAAGCAGTCGGAAAACTTGCTCGCCGTTCCCGCCGAGGTGTAGCTCGAGGATGAATTATCTGCATATTTGATTGCTGGGCACACATTAGCGTAACCGTAAGCGGATGAGAATGCGTCCCAGCTTTTGGTGAAGACTACTTTTCGGGTAGATGTCTTGGAAGCGAATGCGGTGCCGTTGGGTTTGTAACTTACGGATCCTTCAATGCTCCCTGAGATATGTGTGTATATCTTGAGCCCGAGAGGATTGCTGAAACGACACATTAATTGCCCACTGCTGGAAGAGTATTCCAGTTTCGCAGATGGCAGACGCTTGAGCACCTTCACCGTGAGAGTATCGCGAAGCAGGCCGTCATAGGACTCGATATAAAAGTTAACATTCTCTGTCTCACTTGTGTACGGATTGCGGTAGAAGGAATACGATGGAAACATGTAATGGTAGACGTTGCTGTACGTGCCGCTACCGTAGCTTAGCGCGGGGCCATCCGGCTGCCTTGATGTAGAAATCAGGATGGCGGTGAAATTGTCATCTATCTCACTGGCCTGATAAGACACGAAGGGCGCGGCTGTGGAAGATATGTCGCTTCGTATGGTGTATTTGGTTTTCGGGTTCGAACGGTAAACGTAATACAGGGCATCGAAACCGTACATCAGGAAGATAGATGAGACCGTCCGGAATGGTCTGCGGTACTCGTTTGCGTCGGTGTTGGTCTGATATGCCGAAGGACAGGTGTAGGAAGTAAAACGGGTATCGGCGAAACAAAGCCTTCCGGTGATGTCGGGCTCCGAAGGCTCGACGAACCAGTCTTCCGAAGCGATAAGCTCGGACGCCATGTCCAGACGTAGCGGGTTCACGGTATTGCGGACCACGGAAAAATCGCCGGTGGCATCCCGTCCCAGGTAGGCCCTGTATATTACCGAAGGATAGGTGGCGGTGGGGGTCTCGGCCCTGCAGGTCAGTTCCAGATAGGAGCAAAGGTCGGCAAGGGATGGGTCTCCGGTAGCCTGGGCGATGGCATCGGCACTCTTGCCCCACTGACTGTCGTTTTCGGGAAGCAGCTGTCCCTGACAGTTCTCCAGGTAATAGAGGCTTACAGTCCCTCCAGCGTTGAGCGAGGCGATATCGGCGGCGCTCAGGCTGTCACCCTCGGCGATTACTTCGACGGCAGCTTCCGCCCTGCTGGCATAGCGCGCTTCTCCCTGGAGCGTGCCGAACGGCCGAATAACCCGGGCACATGCCTTCATCTTTCCTGAAAGGAAAGTGTAGGAGATTCGGGTGTTCGCCGGATTGTCGTAGGCGGTGATGTCGAAACGGCCGACCAGCCTGGAAAGGCTTACGCTGCCGCTGCCGGAAGGGGAGTACGCCAGAACTGTTCCTGCCATGGGGAATCCCCGTTCGGTGAAAGAAGCATAACTATCGACAGCTGCGGCCACGTCGCCTATTCCTTCTTCCAGGGTTGGGCCGGCCACTTCTCCCATATTGGCCAGGAAATAGATGTTGTAACTGGCGTGAAGGGAGGGAAAAACTATTGGTACCTGAGCATTTGCGCCCAGTTCGGTGTGGAAGGAGTAGTCGGGAAGCAGCACCCCTTCCTGGTATATCCAAACGTTGATGTCGGATATGGCGTCGAGCTGCTCCGGACAGAAGGAGGAACGCGACGGAGGCTCGCTTCGCTCCAGGGAGAAGCGCACCTCTACGCCGCCTGGGAGCCTGTCTGGCCCCTCCAGAGCAGTCCTTGTGCAGGATATGCCTGCCGCAAGGACTGCCGCAAAAAGAAGGAAATGGGCTTTCATGGCTAGAGGGTCTGGGTGATTTCGCTGCCGGCCTGCCAGGGCTGCACGTTGATGCCCAGGGTTACGCTGGCTTCAGTTACCGGGGTTCCGGGATCAGTACTGCCCAGGTTGTTGAGGGTGATGGAAACGTCGTAACTGTTGTTGCGTTCCAGACCGTTTGTAAGGGCTACTCCTAGATTGGCAGTCCAGTAGTAGATTTTGTCGCCCACCTGTCCGCATATCGTGAGCCAGGTTGCCTGTTCATTCCAGGTAGTAGTGGTGGCGATATTTGCCGGAATTGCGGTTTTGAGCGGATTCGGGAAGGTATAGTAATAGGCGTTCGCCGAATATGTCGTGCCGGCAGCGATACTTGTCGCGGGACTGGTCTCATAGGACTTGAAGGTATAGGCGGAGCCGGTGTTTCCGGCATCTACCGCTCCGGTGGTTGAACCAGCAGTGATGAGGGTCCCGAGGGCTTTTCTGCCGTACTGGTTATACCAGCTGTCCACTGCCGTTGCGTCCAGCTGAACCTGCCCCTTTACGTTGCAGAGATAGACTCTCTTGAGGGTGATGGCTCCGAATGCGGTGGGCAGGCTGTTTTTCACACTTGTGAGATGTACTCGCGATGCCAGGCTGCTGACCGGTACGGTAATGTTGCCCGTCGACGCCTCGCTCAGGTTGGCTATGGCCTGGCCGTGCATTACGAAGGGATTGTCGGCGAGGCTGGCTACCACGGCCCTGGTCTGGATCAGGTTGAGGTTCGAGACTTCCGGGCCGTTCACTACGGCGATAATAGTATAGTACATGCCTTTGCTGAGCTTGACTGTGCCTACAGCCGTAGCCTTCTTGACATAGTTTCCGGCGGAATCGAAAATGAGAATCTGCACCGAGGCAGCGGTTTTGTCTCCGTTGTATTCGCCTGTGCCGCTTGCACGCGTGGAGATGTCCATATCGACGCCTGACAGTGTGATGTTGAGTGTGGCGGTTTCTCCGTCGGCAGATTCTTCAACAGGCTTGGAATCTGTCGCTATTTTTTTACAGGAGACGGCCAGGGCGGCACCGAGGAGTACTGCCACGGAAATGAAGGAAAGGATCTTTTTCATCGTTTTTGGTTTTTAATTGTTTTACGACGGCAAAGGTCCGGGGGAATATCCGTGTACAAAAGTGGTGTTCCGCCGATTCCCTCAACTTTTTATGTTTTCACGGGTATCTAAATTTTTTCTCAAGGGGTTTCAGTGACAAGCGTTAGAGTCGCTGTGACGAAAAACCGGCCTTCGATTTTTTTTCGAAGGCCGGTTAGGGACGAAACCTCGGTTTCTGTGACGAAGCTAATAGCCGAAAATGTCTTCGAGCGTAAGTGTCTTCACTGGACCGAGCAAACGGAGATAAGGCATGTCGAGATCGGCCGGATCTCCGAGAATACCGTAGGTGTATGTGCGTCCGGAGACCCAGTCCTTCTGGACAGCCTTTACATCTTCGAGCGTGAGATTCTGAATCTCTTCGAATACGGCCTTGTCAAGAGCTTCGGTGAGGCCCATCCTGCGGCAGCTGAGATAGTAGTTGATGAGGGAGAGGCCGCGGAAACGCTGGGTGCGTAGGCGGGAGAGCATGCCCTGTTTGGCTATGTCAAAGGCACGTTCCGATTCAGGCATGTCGTTGATGATGTCGGAGAAGTTCTCCACGGCCGACACCAGTTTGTCGTTCTGAGAGGCGATGTAAGCGTAGAAACTGTAATTGCCGTCTTTATACCAGGGCTCGCGGATGCGGGCGGCGGCGCTGTAGGCGAGGCCGCGGGCTTCTCTCATTTCCTGGAATACGATGCCGTTCATGCCGCCTCCGAAGTATTCGTTGTAAAGACGGATGCGGGCGGTCTGGGCAGGATCGTATTTCTCTCCGCGGTTACTGTACTGATAATAGTAGAAATTGGCCGCAGTGTAGGGGGCGACAAGCACTCTGGAGGCGTTTGTCTGAACGTTCTGCGGGTATTCCTCAGGGAGGATTTCAGGATTGTCTCCGGTATGGTGCACGGATGCAAGTTCCTTTGCGGCTTCGTCTTTGGACCGGGGACCGTAGTAGATGACCTGATGTCCCTTGCCATAGAGTTCACGCAGTTTGCCCAGCAACTGGTCCGAAGTTATGGAACTGAGAGCCGCTCCGGAAAGATTAGTGCGCTTTACGTATTCGGGACCGTACATTACATAGTTGGAGAGGGCATCGAAGCAGGCGTCCTGATTCTTCTTGGCGTCGTCACGAGCCTTGAAAAGATCGGCCTTGAGGGCGGCCAGCACCGCTTCGTCGGCTTCGGCTTCAAGTATCAGGTTCTCCACTATTCCGAGGGCTTCGGGAATATTGTCAGCCAGACCGCTTATGGATATGTCGCTGTAGTTATCTTCGGCGTTGAAGCTGAAGAAACAGGCAAGTTCATACATGCGCGCACTGATTTCGGCGGCGCTCATCTGCGGGGTGCCGAGGTACTCGAGGTAGGGGAAAGCCACTCCGAGGGCGGGATCCTGAAGCAGACCGCGGTTGTAACGCAGCTGAACAGTAGCTATGTCATTGATGGTGTTGTGCTTGTAGATGAGTTCTACGCCCTGTGCAAGCTGGCTTACAGAAAGATCCTTGGAGAAATCGGGGAAGACAGGCTCGATGGGTGCGACTTCCTTATCCTGAATGGACTGGAGGAAGGCGCTGCTCTTGTCGCGATTTGTTTCGATCGGGGTTATGGCAGGAGCGGAAATCTTTTCGATGGAACTGTCTTCACCCATACGCTTATAGACCACCACGTAGTTCTCCGGACGGAGGTATTCGGATGCGAAAGCCATCACGTCCTCCTTGGTGACGGATGCGTAGCGTTCTATGTCCTTGCAGGCGTCTTTCCAGGGGATGTCGGCAATGAATGCTTCCACGAACATGCGCGCCCTGCTGGAATTGTTCTCCAGCTGACGCATCCTCCGCAGGCGGATATTGTTCACGGTGCTTTCCACCAGGGATTCATCGAAGTTGCCGGAAGCCAGTTTTGCCACTTCTTCGAGAGCCAGGTCGCGGACCTGCTCAAGAGTCTGTCCCTGTTTGGGAAGACCGAGCGCGACGAACATGCTGTAGTCGGGCTGGGTGTTGTCGAAAGCATACATCTGCATGGCTTTCTGCTGCATGTTTATATCCAGGTCGATGAGACCGGCGCGACCGTTGCAGAGCACGCTGGCCGCGACTTCGCCCACAGCAGTGGCATCGAGGTCGCGGGAGCCGGGAAGTCTCCATCCCAGGGCGACCATCTCGGCCTCAAGGCCGTAAACCTCCTTGACGAGGGGCTCGGTGATGGGCTCTTCCTGCTCGTACTGAAGGGCGGGAATATCCGGGTTGGGAGCCCAATCTCCGAAATGCTTCTTGATGAGGGCAAGAGCTTCTTTAGGATTGAAATCTCCGGAGAGACAGACGGCTATGTTATTGGGAACATAGTAGGTGTTGTAATAGTTCTTGATGTTCGTGATGGATGGGTTCTTGAGCTGCTCCTGAGTGCCCAGAACGGTCTGGGTGCCGTAGGGATGGTTCTTGAACAGGCCTGCCTGAAGGGCCTCGAATAGCTTTTCGGAGTCGGAAGTAAGAGACATGTTCTTCTCTTCGTACACCGCTTCAAGCTCTGTGTGGAAGCCGCGGATCACGTTGTGGCAGAAACGGTCGGCCTGAACAATTGCCCAGTTCTCCAGCTGATTGGAGGGGATGTCTTCGGTATAGACCGTTTCATCCTGGCTGGTCCATGCATTGGTACCACGGGCGCCTATCATCCCCATGAGCTTGTCGTATTCGTTGGGAATGGCCAGTTTGGAAGCCTCGTAGCTCACGGAATCGATGCGACGGTACATCTCCAGCCTTTCGGCAGGATCGCTGATGGTGCGGTATTGCTCGAAAAGACGCTCGATTTCGTCGAGCATGGGCTTCTCTGCTTCGTAGTCGCTGGTTCCAAACTGCTCGCTACCCTTGAACATCAGGTGTTCAAAATAGTGGGCAAGACCGGTGGTCTCATGTGGATCATTCTTGCCTCCTGAGCGTACAGCAATGTAAGTCTGTATACGTGGCTCTTCTTTGTTTACTGTCATGTAAACTTTAAGGCCGTTGTCCAGGGTATAGACGAGGCTTTTCATGGGATCGCCTTTAACCCTTTCACATTTGTCACACGATGATAATACTGCCATGGTCGCCAGAATGGCCAAGGCAGTGTAAATCATAAATTTTTTCATTTTTTATGGGATTTTTTTTCAAATATAAGGTTAAATCCCAAAAAATGTGTAAATTGCAACCGAAGTTTTTCATAGTTTAAGTTTAGGTTAAGTAGCGGGGCTATCGCAGTGATGCGATGCCCCGTGAATTATTTACTGTAACCTGAATCCGCTAAGTCCTTGCAAACCCGGCATACCATAGTATTTTTCCACCAGATTTCCTTTAAGGTAAACCAGTTTGCCCAACAGTTCTGGATGATCCACCAGGTTAAGCGCGTCCCGAATATCTCCCTGACTTAGCTGCACTGCGAGACAGGACTCGCGACTCGCCGTATTGTTGTCTGGAGCGAGCACCAGGTTGGTGTTGGATTTGAACGGGGCGGAGAAAGAGCAGGATTTTGAAGTGAGGTCACCCCCGGCGATATAGCCGTAAACCCAGACCCCCTTCTCGCCGCCTGCCGCCTTGCTGCGCGCCTGGCCTACACTGTAGGCTCCCGAAAGGTCTTCATTGCTGCCTCCGTCTCCCGGATTCCCGTAATAATAGTTCTCGCAGGTCCAAGTATGAGTTGTATCCACTTCAATGCTTATACCGTCCCCGTAGCGCTCCGCCACGGCATCTACATCTTTCACGCTGCTGCCGCTGCCTATTCGCAGAACCAGTACTTCGCGTGGTGCAAGTTCTCTTGTGGCAAGGGTCTGACTGGTTCCGTTACGGTTGAAGAGCACCCATATCGTTCCAGGATAAAAGTATCCGGTGCGCTTCTCTCCATATGAGTACATCAGCGTGCCTTCAGCACTCTTCACGTACAAATTGCCACCCGGATAGTCTGCGACGAATTGCTCCGAAAACTGAAGCCGTACGGCCGAATTGAGCATTGCACAACTTAAATGCACTGCTGATATCCTGCCCGGAAGTATCTCAACCGTCTGACGGTCGCCATACTGCGGGGAATCAAAGACGGGACCGGTGAAAGCGCGGGAAACTGCTTCCACTGTGTACTCGCCGGACGGGAGCGACAATTCTTTTGGGGCATCGGCGAAGAGCCCGGTCCATACAGGGCCGTCGCCATCGTCCCGTATGCTCAAAATAAAAGAATTGGTGTCTGGAATCTCGGCTCCCTTGCTGGAAGCGTCGACGAAAGAGATGGAGAGTGTGCCCGGCTCAGGGTCGGGGGAGGAAACGATACGGTCACAGGCGAGCAGTGTAGTGGCGACTAGTGGTAGAAACAGAAAAACCTTCATAATCTTGCTTTTTTTCAGCAAAGCTATGAAGGCTTATCCAGACCGATGGGAGTAAATCGGAAATAATATTATTAGACGGATCGCGTTTTTCTTAACAATCGAAAAATAAAACTGTATGCTCCCTGCGTAATCATCTATAATTTAAATCTGTACGCGAGTCCTATGCCAAAAAAACAGCTGTCTTCGAGGGTGAGGATGCCCACGCCGTATTTGTAATAGTTGGACTCGGAAACGATGCTTCCGGTGGCTTCAGTGGTGTAGCTCCCGTAACTCTTCTGGATGCCGGACGAAGAGAAGTCGACAGGCATGTCCATGTTGTAATCGAATATTAGGTACATGTCGAGGCTCTGGTTCCTTGCGAACTTCCATTCGGTTCCCAGATTGAAGCGCAGACGGTTGATGTAGATGTCGTTGTAGGAGGGAGTGAGGTTTCCGTAGCAGGTTCTCGTCTTGTTCTCCCAGCTATTAGTGCTTGCGTCGTACTTCTGCCAGGTGTATGTGCCGTACTCGAAAGACGTGGAATTCACAGCGTTCAGTGTATTGCGTATTTCCGCTGAAATGTAAGGAGTCCATTTGCTGTGAAACAGGTCGTACTCCAGTTTCAGGCGGCTCTTGAGGGCCAGATCGGTCTGTGGACTCTGGTAGAGGTTGACGTCGTAAGCCTTGTATGTGGCCTGGAATTTTTCGCGTAGTGTAAGTTTGATGCAACCGAGTCTGGCGGATGCCGACAGGCTCACGGCTCCGCGGTGACGGGTGCGCCACTCGCCGGAATTGTTCTTTGTCATGGCCAAAGAATAATGTGCACCAGCTTTAAGCCATGGCAGTATCCTGTAGGAGACCCCAACATTGCTGTAGGATTTGTTGGGATTGGAGAATTGGTCCTTAATTCGAATCTGTTCATCGACAGAAAGAGTCAGCTGCTTCGGAATTATATCCCAGTCGATGCCGCCGGAAATCCAGGCTCCAAAATCGAGGCTATTGTTCACTGAACTGTACGTGAGACCATCTCCGATTCCAGGGGAACTCAGTGCAATGTTCCGGATGTCTCCGTCGTTCTGGGCCGCTGCGGGAAGGGTAAATAACGCCGCTACGGCAAATACCATAACTCTAATCCTCATAATTCTTGATTTTGACAGCTTTGTCTATGCTCGATGTCTCTCCTTTTGGAAGTTCGTAGGTGACTTTGAGATAGGCTGAATCCTTAAGAAAATCTACCATTCCCACTTCGATGTCCTCAATCTTGAGACCAAGCCTTTTTTCCAGATCTTCCTTAAGCTCGGCTCTGCGAGAGGCTTCCACCAGTTCAATCCTGTCGTACAGAATAACCTTTGTGGAAATGCGGGAGCGGATAATGCCTATGCCTTCAAGCAACCAGATCAGAAGCACCATGACCACGTTGGCCGTGACTATGAGGGCAAAGGGAATCTCGGCTCCGATACCGTTGATTATAGAAATGGCAATGATCATGAACAGATAGGTCATTTCGCGAACAGGAACCGTTTCGGTACGGTAGCGTATCATGCCGAAGATTGCGAACAGACCAAGGGTGAAGCCTATCTGCAGACTAAGATTGTTCATCACATAGAGCAGCAGGAACATTGCGCTCGAGAAGATGAGGAAAGTGAAATAGTAGTTTCTGCGACCTCCCTTGCGGAAATAGAAAAACTGAACTATTATCCAGGAAACCAGAAGGTTGAGCAGGAAGTGCAGGAGCAGATCCTTGATGGAGCCGAATATCATGGTGAAGGACCCCTTTGTCTTCAGCTTGCCCAGTTCGTCGCTTTCCACTTCATAACCGTTCTCTGCGGCTATTTCCGGATCGAATTCGGGGAATTTTTCCGAAGCCGTTACGCTCAATTCCTCGTCGGAAGCGGGAAGAATCTGCCTGTTGTCTTTTTGGGCTGACACAGGAAGACTGAAGAGCATCGCAACAGCCGCGGCGAGCAAAACTTTATACATTCCTTTCATATCTGTCAGTAATTTTTTTGTTTATTATCTTTTCTACGTAACGGATTTTCTCCTTGAAACGGTTGGCTTTGGCATTCGGGTCGGTAAGCACCGTTCCTATTGTGTATTTACTTATTCGATAGGGCTTTACACGATGACGCGTGAGAATGTCCAGCATGGTAGAGGAGAGCCTGCCGTCCTGTTTCAGCTCGATCACGACAGCGTCTGAAAGATTGCCATCCAGGCCGGTAGCCATGTTATGGAAACACATGTTGGTATCCATTGTAATCCTTTCCGTCTTTTCCTCATTTACCAGCGTGATGCGGTCGAATTCCGTGGTACAGCGGGGCTCAAGCTGATCTGCACTGAACCATGATTTCTCTTTCAGAAATGCTGCTGCCGTGGGATTTGTACCGAAATGGGCGAAGTCTTCCCTCGGGATTGGTATTCTCTTCTTCTTGGTGCGTCCGTTATTTATTTTCCGTTTTATTTCCAGATAAGTGTCTCCCGTTACAAGATAGGTGCGGGTGCGAACCTTCTGGCGGGTTTTCCGACCATTGTGATGAGCCGTGTACATGGCCAGTGCCGGGGTGTCGTAGTATAACGACAGGTATCTGGTTACGCGCTGACCATTTATGGTGCAGACGCGGTAGCCCTTCCCGGCTGCGTCTTCAAGCACATCCCGCAGCACGGTGGCACTGGTGACAAACTTGGTGTCGACGCGATTCATCAGTTTGATGGTGTCCATCTCCTCAAGGGTGATGGGCTCCATCATGGCCAGGATGTCATTCATCGGACCTTGAATATTCAAAGATCTTTACGGTGTAGAGTTTACCGTTGGGCAGGTAGGTGTACTGCTTCTTGCGGGTACCGTCTTCATTGTACTCAAACTTGCGGATATAGGCAACCTTATCCTTGTCGTTGTAACGGGTTTCGCGAACTTTCTGGTCTTGATCGTTCCACTCGTAAGTCTCCCTCCATGACTGGCCGTACTGATTGTATTCGGTTTCGGAAATCTTGTGCCCACGGGAGTCGTAGACGGTAACGCGGTCCAGCCATTTGGTCTTGTTGCGCGCGTCGGTATTCCACTCTTTTACTGTAAGATTTTCCTTACGCTGGAGCTTGAGTTTGATGTACTCGTCACTGCTCTGGGCAAAAGATGAGAAGCAGCCGGCTGCAAGGAAAAGTATTAAAAGGATTCTCTTCATAGCAACTCGCAAGATAATCATTTTTTTGTAAAAAAGACACAAAAAAAATGCCTCGGGAATCCCGGGGCATCGATGGGAGCAGGATAAGGGAGTCGAACCCTCCTCCTTGGCTTGGGAAGCCAATGCACTACCGATGTGCTAATCCTGCAGAGTGGTCGCAAATATAGGCAAAATTTTTGCTTTACCCAATAATTCATTAAATTTGCAAGCTATATATATTGTAACAGAAAGATGCCAGCCAACAACTTCCTAAGGAAAATCTTCGGCTCAAAGGCCGATCGCGATTATCGTGCGGTCAAGCCTACGCTCGACAAAATACTCCGCAAATACGAGGAAATTGACAAATTGTCAAACGACGAACTCCGTGCCCGCAGTGCTGCCTTGCGCGATTATATGCGTGGCATAGAGCAGCCGTTCGAAGACAGGGCTGCCCAGATTCGTCTCGAACTCGACGGCGATATCCCGGTAGATCAGAAAGAAGCCCTCGCAACAGAATCCGACAAGCTCGTTAAAGATGAAGACGAGGCCATAGAAAAGGGCCTTACCGAAATCCTCCCGGAGGCGTTTGCAATCATGAAGTCAACCGCCAGGCGTCTCGCAGAAGGCGACGTGGTGGTCACTGCGAACGATTTTGACCGCGACCTTGCCATCTCCCACGATTTCGTGTCGATTGACGGTGAGAATGCCGTGTGGCACAATGCCTGGGAAGCGGGTGGAAACCTGCTCAAGTGGGATATGGTGCACTATGACGTGCAGCTCATCGGTGGTATCGCCCTGCATCAGGGAAAGATTGCGGAAATGGCCACCGGTGAAGGTAAAACCCTTGTTGCAACCCTGCCTGTGTTCCTGAACGCACTCGCTGGCAAGGGAGTTCATGTGGTTACCGTGAACGACTATCTGTCCAAGCGAGACAGCGAATGGATGGGCCCGCTTTACGAGTTCCATGGCCGGAGCGTCGACTGTATCGACAAGCATAACCCCCACTCCGACGAGCGCCGCAGGGCATACAACTGCGACATTACCTTTGGTACAAACACCGAGTTCGGTTTCGACTACCTCCGCGACAACATGGCGACCACCGAG
>JAFPWX010000013.1 GCA_017412645.1 Bacteroidales bacterium
AGGGAGCGCTGCTCGTGGTGGACGCCTCGCAGGGGGTGCAGGCACAGACCATCGCCAGTCTTTACCATGCCATAGACCACAATCTGGAAATCATTCCGATTCTCAATAAGATAGATATGGACTCCGCCCAGCCCGACGTTGTGGCGGACGAGATCGTGGACCTGATAGGCTGCAAGCCGGAGGAGATTTTCCGCATCTCCGCCCGTACCGGCGAAGGGGTGGAGCCCATTCTGGACGCCATAATCGATCGCATCCCCGCTCCTTCCGGAGATCCTTCGGCTCCCCTGCAGGCTCTCATCTTCGACTCCGTCTTCAATCCTTTCCGCGGGGTAATAGCCTATTTCAAGGTTTTGAACGGTTCGCTTTCACGCGGGCAGAAGGTGCGCTTCATGGCCACCGGGCAGGACTACGATGCGGAAGAGGTGGGCCTGCTGCGGATGAAACTCATCCCCACCGAAGGCGTGGGCTGCGGCGACGTGGGCTATGCCATCTGCGGAATCAAGAGCGCCAAGGAGGTGAAGGTGGGCGACACCATCACCGGGGCCATGGAGCCCGCCACGTCCGCAATTGCCGGCTTCGAGGAAGTGAAGCCCATGGTGTTCGCGGGCATGTATCCGGTTCAGGCAGATAAATTCGAGGAACTGCGCACGGTGCTGGAGAAGTTCCAGCTCAACGACGCCTCCTTCGTATACGAGCCGGAAAGTTCGCTGGCGCTGGGAAGCGGTTTCCGCTGCGGTTTCCTCGGACTGCTCCATCTGGAGATAGTTCAGGAGCGTCTGTTCCGGGAGTTCGACATGGACGTAATCACCACCGTGCCCAACGTATCATATAAGGTATATACCACGCAGCATGAGGTTATCGATGTCCACAACCCCTCGGGACTGCCGGCGCCTACCTTGATCGACCATATCGAGGAGCCTTATATCCGTGCGCAGATAATCTCCAAGGCCGAGTTCTTCGGGCCGGTGATGAAGCTCTGCATCGACAAGCGCGGCACTCTGGTTTCGCAGTCATATATTACCGCGGATCGCGTGGAGCTCAATTACGACATGCCGCTTTCGGAGATAGTATTTGATTTTTATGATAAGCTGAAGAGCATCTCCAAGGGCTACGCCTCGTTCGATTATCATATCACCGGATATCGCCCTGCGCGGCTGGTGAAACTGGATATCCTTCTGAACGGCGAGCCCGCGGATGCTCTGTCGACTCTGATTCATGAGGACAACGCCTACACCTTCGGGCGCAAGATGTGCGAGAAGCTCAAGGACCTCATCCCACGCCAGCAGTTCGACATCCCGGTACAGGCAGCGATAGGTGCGAAGATCATCGCGCGCGAGACCGTGAAGCAGGTTCGCAAGGATGTTACCGCGAAGTGCTACGGCGGCGACGTTACCCGTAAGCGCAAGCTGCTGGAGAAGCAGAAGGAGGGCAAGAAGCGCATGCGCCAGATAGGCAAGGTGCAGGTGCCCCAGAGCGCCTTTATGGCGGTGTTGAAACTGGATTAGGCAGAGTTTCCGAGCTACCGCAACTCCGACATCCTTGCCAAAAATTCTTCCGGCGAGAAAAACAGCATTTCCGTCTCACGTTTGCTGCTTCTGAATGCTTTATCCGAGGTTATGAGAGCGTCACATCCTAGGAAATCCGCATGCTGAAACTGGGCGTCATCTTCGAAATCGCCCGTTCTTGCTTCCAGCACCCTATACAAATCGAAAACGTTGATATAGTCGATATTGGCGAAGCTCAACAATTCTTTAATGGCATTGTTGAAGGACTCATCATCGTAACCGGGGATTCTGGAGCAAACATACGAGGCATCAATAATGCTTTGCGTTGTTATGAAAACTTCCAGCAATCCCTGTTTTGCAGCCTGAAGGATACTCGTGGATGCGACATATGCCTGACGAGTATTGCCTAATAGGGTGTCCAACAGTACGTTGGTATCCAAAAAGACTCTATACTTGAACATACTTTTCCCAGAGATAAGCAAGTTTAGGATCACTGTCAAGCATCTCCTGCGTGGGAGCAGAGGAGCAGCATTTCATTTTTAGTATCGATTCGGAAACCTTGAAGTCTGAAGGCAGTTGTGGAATTTGGGATTCTGTCTGTTTTTCAAGCAGAGTCTCAATATAGCCATTGAACGACTGCCCTGTTTTGCGGGCTGTCCTCTTTACTCGTGCCATCAATTCCGGCTTTAAACGGATGATGGCCTGTATCCTCGGGGTTGCTGGCATATTTGTTTCTTTTTTTGCAAATATAGAAAAAGATATCATTAATGCAAATATGATATCATAAAAAAAACAATTTGCTCCTTCGTCTAATCTTGATTATCTTTGTAGATATGAAAACCATACAGGAACTCAGCGACATTGCTTCCCAGGTGCGGAGAGACATCATCCGCTCGGTGTCCGGCGCAGGCTGCGGCCATCCGGGAGGCTCCCTGAGCAGTACGGACATCCTTACTGCCCTCTATTTCAGTGAAATGAAACAGGATCCCGCCACCTGGCGCCGCGACGCGAAGGGGCAGGACGCCTTCATCCCCTCGGCCGGGCATCTCGCCCCGGTGGTGTATGCGGTTCTGGCCCGTGCGGGTTATTTCCCGCCGGCAAAACTCGCCACCCTGCGCAAGTTCGGATCCGACCTTCAGGGTCATCCCAGCACCGAGCACGGGCTGGCCGGCATCTTCATGCCCTCCGGTTCTCTCGGACAGGGCCTTGCTGCGGCGGCAGGCATCGCCCTTGCCAAAAAGCTCGCAGGCGAGCCTGAAAGGGCCTTTGCGCTCCTGGGAGACGGCGAAAGCGAAGAGGGAGAGATCTGGGAGACCGCAATGTTCGCAGTCAGCCATAAGCTGGACAACCTGGTGGCCATGACCGACTGGAACCATCTTCAGATCGACGGCGTAATCGAAGAAGTTACCGGCATCGCCGAACTCGACGAGAAATGGTCGGCCTTCGGCTGGGATGTCATCGAGGCCGACGGTCACGATTTCGAGAGCATCCTTAAAGCCTTCGAACTTGCCCGTGTGCGCAACGGCAAGCCCAAGATGATAATGTTCAACACCGAAATGGGACACGGAGTGGACTTCATGGCCGGCAATCATGGCTGGCACGGCAAGGCACCCAGCGCCGAGGAATGCGAAAAGGCCCTTGCCCAGCTTAAAGAAACCTTAGGAGATTACTAGTATGAAAAAGTATATAGATACCGGTAAGAAGGACACCCGTAGCGGATTTGGCGCGGGTCTCGTTCTGGCAGGAAGGGAGAATTCGAAGGTTCTGGCCCTCACGGCTGACCTCAAGCCCAGCGTGAAGATGGGCGACTTCGCCAAGGAGTTCCCCGACAGGTTTATCGAATGCGGCATTGCCGAGGCCAATATGGTCGGTGTGGCAAGCGGTCTTGCCCTGGCTGGCTTCGTGCCTTTCGCCGCATCGTTCGCCGAGTTCGTGAGCGGCCGCGTGTACGACCAGGTACGTCAGGAGGTGGCATACGGCCGCACCAACGTGAAGCTGGCGTCTTCCCATGCGGGTGTTACACTTGGTGAAGACGGCGCCACCCATCAGGCCATGGAAGACGTGGCCCTTATGCGCGCCCTTCCCGGAATGACGGTGCTTGTGCCCTGCGATTATAATCAGACCGTTCAGGCTACTCTTGCCGCAGCACGCTATGAAGGCCCGGTGTACCTGCGTTTCGGCAGGCCTTCAGTGCCGAATTTTACGGATCCGTCCGAGCCTTTTGAGATTGGCAAGATCTATAACCTGAATCCGGGTAAGGATGTTACGCTGATTGCGTGTGGGCTGCTTGTCTGGGAAGCCCTCAAGGCGGCCGAGGCCCTGGAAGCAGAGGGAATCAGCGCGGAAGTTCTGAATGTTGCAACCGTAAAGCCGCTGGATTCCGCGGCGGTACTTGCCTCGGTGGGCAAGACCGGTTGCGCCGTGGTTGCGGAAGAACACGGAATGGCCGGTGGTCTGGGCGAGCTGGTGGCAGGGGTTCTTGCCGCCGGTGGTCCCGCTCCCCTGGAGTACGTGAACGGCGGCGACCGCTTTGGCGAAAGCGGCAGCCCTGCGGAGCTGATCGCGGCCTTCGGCCTCGACGCCGCCCACATCGTTGCGGCAGCGAAGAAGGCTATCGCACGGAAATAACGTGCTTCTGAACGTAAGGCTGGTCGCGTTTTCAGCCATAAATGAAACTAACCCCGGCTTTCGAGCTGGGGTTAGTCGTATTATCGGGCGAAAATGATACTAAGGCTATTTGCCGGATGGGCGACCGCCGTCTGGGCGGGGAGCTCCCTGGCGATAGCCGTCCGGTTTCCCACCGAAGGACGGACGCGGGCTGGTGCCGTGGCCGGCCATTTCGCGGAGAGCCTTGTTGCGGAAGCTGTCTTCCGAAAGATAGAACTTCGCGGTCTTGGTTTCACCGACGGCCTTTACGAAATCGGCGCGATGCTCGGCTATAGGATCGCGCTTATCGGCACGGAGCTTCAGATAGGTGTCGAGCAGAGGCTTTATTTCGGCGTCGGACTTGCCTTCATTAATGGCCTCGCGGAGAGCTTTCTTGGCTTCGCGAATCTTGGCGAAGACTTCGCGCTGTTCCTTTACGGCCTGATTGTACACCGGCCAGAAAGCCTGGGCTTCCTCTACCGAGAGAGAGAGCTGCTGGGTGATGTAGGCCACCTTTTCAGCTTCGAAACGTTCATGGTTCTGCCCCCTCTGCGGCCCCTGCGGATTCTGGGGCTTCTGGGCAATAGCGCTGAATGATACTGCCAGCGTAAACAGTACAATAACCAACTTTTTCATAATACTCTAGTCTTCATAATAAAAAAAAGCATCCTCCAACTGGGCGAGAGTCAGGTCGCTGTCCATATAGTAAGCGGCTATCTCTTCACTGGAAGATGAGGGAATGGTTCGTTTGAGCAGGGTGCCTCCGATAACGAAAGCTGCGGCAAAGACTGCGGCAAGGGCCAGGTATGGCGAAACCTTCTGCCATGGGGACGCGGCTGGGCGGGAGCCAACACCCTTCGCGCGATCGGGAATGGCTTCCAGCCTCTGCTGCACACTCTGCATGTAGCCTTCTGGCATCGAATATGGCATCTGCTTTTTCATAACCGAGTATTTAGATGAAAAGAGTTGTATAAAGTTTAATCTTAATCGGAAAAATCTTTCACACGTTCGCGGATTCGCTGAACAGCATGGAAGTAGTTTGCCTTGAGCGCTCCCACGCTGGTGCCGGTGATTTCGGAAATCTCTTCGTAGGACAGGTCTTCGTAGTAGCGCATGAGAAAGACCGTGCGCTGTTTGTCGGGAAGTGACGCGACAGCCTTGGAGAGTTCACGCTGGGCAGCGTCGCCATCGAACCACGGGTCGGAATCGATCACCCTTTCGGCCCGCGCGTCAATGGATTCGAACTGAAGGGCTGCGCGAACCTTTTTCTTGCGAAGATACCCAAGCGCCTCATTTGTTGCTATACGCCAAAGCCAGGTGAAGTGGCCGGAATCGCCCCGAAACGAAGGCAGGGCCTTCCAGGCCTTGAGGAAGGTCTCCTGGAGCAGGTCGTCGGCGTTTTCGTGGCTGTCGACGAAACCGCGGATGTGCCAGTACAGCTGCTCGCTGTACTGGCACACAAGTTCGCGGAATATGCTTTCGGGGCTATTCAACGGATATAACCTGGACTATCTCCTCGGTGGAGCCGTCGGGGTAGGTGCAGAGGGCCTTCACTTCGTGGGTACCGGAAGTGAGGACCGCCGTAGCGGAACCCTGGACCTCGCCATCGAGATACCATACGGTGGAAGTGGGCTCTGTGCCGGACTTGCCGTCGAAGCGGAAGTTGAAGCTGTCGCCTGCCTTCCAGCCGCCGGGATTGTCGATAACCTTGATACCCAGGGCGGCGAAGGGAGACGATACTCCCTGGACCTTGGCCATCACAATGAGGTTGAACTTGAAGGGTCTCCAGTCTTCGCTGTCGGCGGGGCACATATAACCGTCGCCTATGATGCAGCCGCCTTCCGCGGCTTCATCGTCCTGCTTACCGTCGATGGCCAGAGGATGACCGCTACCGTCATCTGCATTTTTGATTGAATAACCGAAAATCAGAGGAGTGTTCTCAGGTATGCGGATATCGGCGTCCGATACGTCAACAGTGTTCAATTTGCCAAGCTGCGGATTGGGGACTACCCTTGCAAGGGCGCGCTGGTCGCCAAAGTCGATGAAGACTGAAACCTCGTCCACAGAGTTGGCGTAGAACAAGAAGCTTATCTCGGTTATGCGCATTCCCACCTTGGTGGCAATTTCCGAAGGTTCGAAATAAACGCCAGCGGTGATGGTGGTAGGCGATTTGCCGGTTCCTATTCCATAACCGGATGCCGGGCCGCATTTCTGAAGGTCCTCCTTCTCCATTTCAGACACGTTGCGAAGAAGGACATCCTTGACAATACGTCCGCTTGCCTGCGCCACAGTGAACGAAGCCGGATTGTAATACGGTTTGGTGAGAGTCACCACAAGAGGATACTTGGCATCTGCAGGGACGTCAATCGAATACTTGCCATCCGCTCCGGTGACTGTACTTCCGACTGCGACCGCCAACTGAGCGTCGCGCTTGCTGAAAATGCGGCTGAGAGCCCTGCGAGGTGCGGGATTCGGAGTGGAATCTTCTACGCTCACCGTCACTCCCTCAAGGGGATTGCCGGCTGAATCCTTCACCACACCCGAAATCTGCAGGGTCTTAACCATCTCAAGATCCAGGGAGACCACTCCACCGCTGTAAGAGATGTTATTCAGGTTGAATCCCGCACTGCCGTTCAGGTAGTCTCTGTTGGAAGGATTGGAATCCATACCGAAAGTGGTTTTGCCGGAAGTACCAGGCCAGACATAACTCGCATACTTGTTGTCATATGCCGGAGGCATCACATAATAGCAGGAATGGCCTGCATAACAGTTGATCTTGGAGCCGTACAGCCAGTGCGTGAGGGCAGACATATCACCTACCATGTTGGAAGACTGGTCCACGTGATAGATAAGGAGGCCTGCGGGCCTGCCGGAGATATAAGAGTCCCAACCGGTACCGTCGCGGGTTTCCAGCAGGAAGAACTCGCCGGGATTGGTGGACGAGATATAGAACGCCTCATTATTGGTGATGGCACGAATGGTCTTGGAACCGCCCTCCGTCCATTCAACAGGGAAATCCATCCATCCGAGCATATTGCGCTCGATGGCGCCGAGGTTCGGGGGCGAGCAGCCGTTGTTATTATAGTTGCCCGCGCACATCAGCGAAAAAACGGTTACGTCCGAAGCGGAGCCGTTCTCGGCATAGTCGGTATCGTAGAAGTCCGGAAGGCCGAGCACATGGCCGAATTCGTGGCAGAAGGTACCTATTCCGCACATGCTGGTACCGGTCGTTCCGCGAAGCTCGGAGGTGCAGGCGTAACGGCCCAGACGCACGCCGTCGTAGCTGCGGGAGTTGCCCTGATAGAAGCCATATGCATGCGGCCAGATGGTTTCGGCTGCGGCGCCTTCGGCTTCATTATAGCCGGCATAGTAGAAGAAAATATTGTCTACGTAACCGTCGTGGTCGTAGTCGTAATCGGCAAAATTCACGAGCCCCTGGCTATGAGCCAAATCCACAGCTGCAAGGAAGGCACCAGTTGCATTCTTGTCGCTTTTCTGCTCATTGTTTCCGCCATAATCGGCCATGTTGCCGCTTATCTTGACGGGGCCCACCACATCGAAGATCGGGTCAAACTTGCCAGACGACTGCTCATGGTAGTATTTGTGCGCCGAACCTGTGCCGCCGAAATCGGCATAAGCATCGTCGTTCAGAAGCCTGGTAAAACGGTCTTTCGGGTTGCTGAGGGTAAAAGATACGTCGGCAAATTCGACCAGGATGACAAGAAAATGATTGTTGCCGCTGGTCATGGGATTGACATCCGGATGGTACACCCTCTGCCAGGCTGGAGAATACCTTGGAGCGCCGCCCCTTGTGGCGGGAGCCAGACGGGCTACGCCGTCGCGGGAGATGATTACCTCGCGGCCATGGGAATCGGTTGCCCAGTGGCAGAACTCGTCGCCGTGAAGGGTTACCTGGACGCTGGAGCCATCTTCCCCTTTAAGGGCAATCTTTCCCCGATATGCAGGCACTGCAAACGCTGCAAGAGCAGAAGCAAGGAGCAGCAGTATTGATACTATCGTTTTCTTCATGGCTGACATCATTTTTTAACTATATAACCATGGTCTTCGGCATCGATGAGCCAGGCGAAGGAATCTTCCGCTTTGAGCACCCAGACATCCTTTTCCGAACGGAAAGCCATGGAGGAGATCCAGTTCTGGTAGATAGTGATATGCAGGGAATCCGCCGGAGTGTACGACAGCGGCAGGCCGCTGATCTCGTACATCTTGGCTTCCGCAGGATCGACAAGACGGAAAACGCTTTCGTCCGCCCTCCTCACCAGATTGGTCTGGTGGGCAACGGGGCTATAGGTGACCGAAGCTCCGGCTCCGTCGTAATTATAAAGACCGTAGAGCTTCTGGGCGAAGTCTCCTTCGGGGAGAGAACTCTCCTGAACAACCGGGATGGTGACAGAAGTTTCACCGAACGACAGCACCAGATCAGCACTGCGCGATTCACCCGTGAAGTTGAATTCATTTGCCTTGAAGGAAACAGGGGTGATGCTGTTCATGGAACCTGTCGCGGGACTGAACTCGAGCCATGGAGCGTCACTCGAAAGGGTCCAGTTCGCGGGGAACTGGAAGGATACAGCCTTCGGGAAGATGTGTTTGAGACGGATTTCATCCACGGTGACTCCGCTGGCCACAGTCTTCTGGGTGATGTTCACGCTTATCTTCTTGGAGCCGGAAGAAACCGTGAGCACGTCTTTACGGTCGGAAGGGCCGTCGTTCACGCTCATCTGAAGTTCCAGGGCTGTGACGTTCCTGGAATCCTTGTCCCTTGCGTTTATGGTAATCCACGAGCCGTCCTCGAGGGCATATTCAAAAGCGATATCGCAAGTAACCTTGACGGTAAGGCTGTGAGCAAAGCCATTCTCCGAATCTGCCGACTTGGGAGTTACCTTGAATACCGAAGGCTCCTTAGCCTTCTCGTCGGCTTTCTTGCAGGCCGCGAAGGCCACTAAAGCAAGAGCCAATAACACTAAAAACCTTTTCATATTACAAATATATAAAAAAGCCGGCGGAAAAAACCACCGGCTTCTTTAATATTGAAGTGTAAGGATTACTCGCCTGCTTCAGGGATAGGGAACTCGATCGGGCAATCGTACCAGTAGAATACGAGCTCGGCACCAAGCCAAACTTTTCCGGTAGTAAGAGTAGCACCGGTAGAGTTGATATCGATATAGTGAGCCTTTTCATCGGCGTCGTAGAGAATCTCAGCATAGCAGTAATCAGGATACGTCTGCGGCACCCAGTACACAACGTAGGGGCTACTGGGCCACAGCTGCTTAATACCGCTCGGCATTGAGAACTCATACTCTCCTTTACTATTCTTAGAAATAGTGAACACGAGATGGACAAGAGGATCGGTATAAGTGTCACCCACTAATGCGGCATAAGGAGCATAGACACGGTAGTCGTTCGTTCCGTGATGCTGCTGAATCGGCACATTATCGGCCGATACCACGCCGCTGCAGATAGTGTTTACATCGTAGAAGGTGCAATAGCCGGCCTCATCCCACTGCTGCTTAAGTGCAGTCAGATGATAAACAGTCTTTGCGCTGTTTGTTCCGGAGGTCTTCTTGTAGGTGTACACAAAATCACTCGGAATGCTGATGGAAAGTTCATAGGAAATTTCCAGCTTCATCTTGGAAAGGTCTACCTGAATGGTAGTAGTAGCCTCCCCGGCAGCGAATTCCGCAGTTGCCGGAACAGTGAATACTCCAGCGGGATCCTTTATGGTGAGAGGAACGCTGAGAGCTTCAGTGGTGACGGTCCTTCCAAGTGTCACGATTACGCTGTCGACAACCGGTTCAAGCTCGAGATTGTCGGTAGTCTTGACAAAGAACACTTCGGTCTTTACAACCGTGGTGTCATCCTGCGGGCCCCATTCGTATGCCGGGTAGTCCTGCTTTCCGCAAGCAAATGAGAGGAAAGCAGCAACAGCAAAAAGAAATATACTCTTAATTTTCATAACTTTCATTCATTAAATGTTGGTAACCCCGTCAAAAAGGTCAGAATTCTGACCAGGTTTCGGCTGTTCACCGCCCTCATTGTCTTCAATACCGAAATTGGTGTTCATCTCGTCTGTGGGGAAACGCATGCGAAGCCACGGGTCGTCAGGAGCAATATTGAATTTGAAGTTGGCAGCCCAGTTG
Source organism: Bacteroidales bacterium (assembly GCA_017412645.1). Taxonomy (GTDB): domain Bacteria; phylum Bacteroidota; class Bacteroidia; order Bacteroidales; family UBA932; genus Cryptobacteroides. The sequence goes on from JAFPWX010000013.1 coordinate 10,307, forward strand.
GAGCCTTCTGCCATCCTTACGATGGGCTTGTTAAGACGTCTTGCATCGGGAATGCCGAATCCTTCGCCCCAGAGCTCAACACGGCGCTGGAACCAGATTTCATCAGCGAGTTCGAATCCGTGAGCATCAGCGGAATAGCTGGGATCACGGTAGGTCTTGACAAAGTTTTCAAGAATGGTCTTTGCTGCGGGTGCATCGTTCAGACCAAGCTTTGCCTCTGCCTGGATGAGAAGCATTTCCTCGACGCGGACTAATGGGAAGTCCTCATCGCAAGTCTGAGTTCCGACCTCGTTCACACCGAACTTGACATTGGTGTAAGGAACGAACGGCAGCTTGTCCTCATAAGCGAGAGTTGCAACGGGCTCATCCGCATTGTTGGTAGAAGGATCGTGATACTTAATAACATCTGCGATGGCGCTGTGCAGAGATTCATCTACCCACCACTGCTTACGGACATCCGTTGCCGGAATCCTGTCGTAGAGAGGTTTGTAGATCTGGGCATAGCACCCTGTCCACCATGCGTAGGTTGCGCCTCCAAGAGACCCTATCCAACCGGTATGGGTGCATTCCGGACCGGTCTGGGCGATAATAGTGGTCATGTCATAACCCCAGATGACGTTGTGGTCGCTCAGCTTGTAGAATGCCGGGACAGAAACCTCTGCAATGCTGTAGGGAGTAAGTCCTTCAACTGCAGCAACGGCATCGTCGTAAGCATTCTGGTAGTCCCTGATGAAGAGTTCCGCACGCGCACGGAGTGCAAGGGCAGCCTTCTTGTCGATATAAGCATTGGTCGTACGGGTGAAGCCGTCGAGGTTGTCAACTGCGAAGGTGAGTTCGTCGATGATAAGGTCGAATACCTCCTTGACAGTGGCTCTCGGATTGTTGGCCGGATCCTTCACGTCGTCGGTGAGAAGAGGGACGCAAGGCTCATCAAGTTCTGGAGTGAAGAAACAGAATGACGGAGCCAGAAGCAAGTAGCAGTAGGCCTTGATGGCATGTGCCTGGGCAACCATATAGAGGTTATCTCCTGTAACATCTTCCGGATAGGAAGCGATGAAGGTGTTGCAAAGGCTGATGATGTCATAAGGGGCCTTGTACCTCATGTAAGGATTTGCGTAGTCCGCACTCCTGGAAGAGTATTCCCCACAAGTGGAAAACCAGTTGTAGTCATTGTCAGGAAGAAGGCAGTCCGCCGATTCAAAATCGTTGCTCATGAGTATTGTCAACAGACCTGAATCATCGGGACGGAAACCCTTGAGGTTGCTCTGATAGCCATAAACGAATCCTGGCTGCAGAAGCGAGGAGTAAAGACCCTCGAACGGAGCCTGACCACGTACAGGCATGTCGACATAGGTCTCCTGAACCTGCTTCTCGAGAAGCGTTCCACCCTGCATGTCGACAGAATCGAAGTCCGCGCAAGATGCAATCACGAGGGTGGCAATTGCGGGAATCAAATATCTAAAAAGTTTCATAATCATCGATTTTTAGAATTAGAACGTCACGGTAACGCCACCGGTAATGTTGCGCAGTGCGGAGTATGCACTGTTGGAAATACCGGAACCGGAAGTGTAGGAACCGAGACCTACTGCATAACGCGGGTCAACGCCCTTGCGAGCAGAAAGGACATAGAGGTTTTCACCTGAAACATAGAACCTTACGGAACCGAGCTTTGCCTTCTGGACAAGCTTGGTGGGAAGAGAGTAACCAAGAGTAACGTTGTTGATGCTCAGGTAGTTGGAGCTGATGAGGAAGCGATCGACCGCTGACTGTGCAACCTGGGTATCGCCATCCCAACGCGGAATGTCGGTATTCGGGTTGTCCTCAGTCCAGGCCAGAAGGGCATCCTTATGAATGTTGGAACCCGGGGAATTCTGGGTCTGCATGAGAGACTGGTAGGTACCGTCGTAGTAACGGCCGCCGAGCTGGTAGGAGAATTGTGCCGAGAAGTCGAAGCCATAGGCGTTGAGGCTGGTGCCGAAACCGCCATAAAGCTTGGGAAGTACAGAACCTACCTCGTACTTGTCGGCATCGCTGAAGACAGAGGTTGTGGTGTTTTCACCGGTCCACTTGCCTTTCTCGTCCTTTACCTGCTTATAGTAAAGAGCCTTACCATTATCTTTGTAAACACCTGCATACTTATACATGTAGCCTTCATAAAGGGAGCCGCCTACCTTGTAGATACGCATAGAGCCCTTTATACCCTCACCTGCGACACTTTCATCGAGGGAGAGAATGGTGTTCTTATAGTGACTGGCATTGGCGTTCCAGTTCCAGATGACCTTCTTGGTGCGGATGATGGTTCCGTTGAGAGAGGCCTCGATACCGGTATTGCGGATAGAACCGACGTTTGTGTACATCCAACCTACGGGGTTACCGGAGGAAAGAGGAACATCCTTCTGGTAGAGGAGGTCTTCGGTGGTACGGCTGTAAACATCCACGGAACCGTTGAGATAACCGTTGAAGAGTTCGAAATCAACACCGCCGCTGAGCGACTTGTTGGTTTCCCATGTGAGGTCGGGATTACCCTTGTAGCTAAGGTTAATGGAATATACCTTGGTTGTCTCGTTGTAGGAGTGGGAATACCAGTTGGTGTAGTAGTACTGACCGATATCGTCGTTACCCTGAACACCGTAGTCGATCCTGACCTTCAGCATGTCGACGGCGTCGACATCCTTGAGGAAACCTTCTTCGGAGGCAAGCCAGGCGGCACTCACGGAACCGAAGTTACCCCAACGTGCTTCGGGAGCGAAGTTGGAGGAAGCGTCGCGACGGAAGGAGGCACCGAGGATGTACTTGCCCTTGTAGTCGTACTGGAAGTGGCCGAGGAAACCCTCAGTCATGTAACCGGAAGAAGAGGAGGAGGTGCTCATGTCGGTCTTACCGTCGGCGTTGTTGAGTTCGCCGATGTACGGGTCGAAGAGGTAGTCGTTGGATCCGCTCAGGCTCTGGCTGAGATAGCTGTACTTTTCGTAACCGGCGAGGATGTCGAAGTGGTGATCCTCGGCGATCTTGAAGTCGTATTCAGCAAGATACTGGTTGTTAACCGACATAAAGCGGCTGTGACCTACGCTCACACTACCGTCGGTTGCAGAACCGCTGCCGAACGGGCTAATGAGGCTGCTGGTACGGCTGTTACGGTCTACGATGGAGACGTTGGCGGAGAGGCGCAGACCCTTGATGGGAGTTGCAACAACACCCCACTGGCCTACGATAGCGTCGGAGTAGGTTTTGCGGTTGTTGTAAACGGCGTCACGCACTGCGTTGCCGAGGAGGCTCGGACGGACGAAACCAGTGTTGTTTGCAGCATCATAAACGATACGGCCTTGTTCCTTGTATATGTAAGGATTGCCGGCATCGTCCAGTTTACGGACGTAGATAGGATAGATGGGAGCAATCATGTTCGTGATATAGAACGGGTTGCCCGAAGATCCCCAAGAACCGGTACTGGACGGAGCGAGCTGGGATTCGCTGTGGGTGAAGGTGGTGTTGGTGGTGAACTTGAGCCAGTCCTTTGCCTGATACTCTGCGTTCACGCGGGCGGTGTAGCGCTGAAGGCCGGAGTTTGCAATCATACCCTGGTCGTTCAGGTAACCTGCGGATGCATAGTAGTTGAAGCGGCTGGTGGCACCTGCAGCAGAAACATTGTATTCCTGACGGGTACCGTTGTGATATGCTTCTTTGAACCAGTCGTCCGGAGTGTAGTAGTAAGTTCCGTCGCTGTAACCGAGCTTTGCGTTCGGGTTGAGCTTGAAGTTACGTCCGATGAAGAGTTCACCGTCGGGAATGGTGTAAACCTGGTAGCCCAGACCACCCTGAGTGGAATCAAAGAGGCAAGCATCTGCGTGTGCAAAACTCTGCTCGACAGTGTAGTTCCCGGAATAATAGTAGTTGTTGTACAACTTCTTGTACCAGGTTTCATAGTACTGGGCCGGGTCGGTGATCACGTCGTACTGCGGGATGAGGCGACTGTTCACGCCATAACGGGCGTCGAACTTGATGCGGGCCTCACCGGGTTCGCCCTTCTTGGTGGTGATGACGATAACACCGTTAGCACCACGGTGTCCGTAAATAGCAGAAGCGGCAGCGTCCTTAAGAACGGTCATGCTCTCTACGTCCTGAGGGTTGATGTCGTTCATTGCACCGTCGTACGGCACACCGTCAACCACGATGAGAGGAGCATTACCCGCGCTCATGGAACCGAAACCACGGATGCGGATGGAGTTGTTGTTGCTGGTCGGGTCACCGGAGGAAGTGATCATCTGAACACCGGCGGTGGTACCTGCAAGAGCGCTGGTAACGTTGGTGATGATCTTCTTCTCGATCTGGGTGTCGTCCACGACTGCAGCGGAACCCGTGAAGGTGCGCTTGGAGGCAGTACCGTAAGCAACAACGATCGTCTCCTGAATGAGTTCGGTGTCTTCCACGAGAACTACATTGATGGAGTTGCGGCCCTGTACGGGAATAGTCTGACCTACAAAGCCGAGAGCGGAGAACGAAAGCGCACCGTCGGAGGGAACATTGATGGAGAACTGGCCCTGACCATCGGTCACGACACCGTTCGAAGTCCCTGAGACGATGACTCCAGCTGCTGGAATCGGCTCTCCGTTTGCATCCTTCACAGTACCTTTCACATTGATGTTCTGAGCATAACCCAGAGCGCATGCGAGAAGCATTGCGGCGGATGCCAAAAGAAGCTTAAATTTTCTCATAAGCCATTTTAGATTAATTAAACAAAATAGTGATATTCAATTATATAGCTATCACATTTATAAAGTTCACGCATTCGAACATACCCCCACAAACGGGCAATAATCGATGCTAAACATGCGCAATTTCGGAATTTTTTTTCACAAACGCAAGAAAAATGCGAAGGCATTTTCCGCATTCTATTGGGGTATATTAAAGATTTTGAAAAATTTTTTTAAGCGTTTTTATTAATGCGCTTGCAAATTGCAACCTCTCAGCCATAATAGCTAAAAAATTACAACTTTTAAAAATTTCTTAAATTTTTTTCAAAATAGGCCCTTACCTATCTCTAAACAGACTTCGCAAACTCGGACAGGATGTTCAGAATTACCTGTGAGGCCTTTTCCATGCTTTCAAGGGGCACCCATTCGAACTTTCCGTGGAAATTGAGGCCTCCGGCGAAGATATTCGGGCAGGGAAGGCCGCGGAAGCTGAGGTTGGCACCGTCGGTACCACCGCGTATGGGCTGGACCTTCGGTTCTACGCCGGCGTCTTTAATTGCCTTCTGAGCTATCTCTATGATGTGGTAGTGAGGTTCCACCTGCTCTCGCATGTTGTAGTACTGGTCTTTAATAACCGCCGTGGCGGTGCCTGCGCCGTATTTGGTGTTGATGAAATCTGCCACCTTTGCCATCATTTCCTTGCGGGCCTCGAACTTGGCGCGGTCGTGATCCCGGATGATATAGGCAAAATCGGCCTCCTCGACCGTTCCCTTGAACGAAATGAGGTGGAAGAAGCCTTCATAGCCTTCGGTGTTTTCAGGACGGGACATCACCGGCAGCATGGAATTCAGTTCCTGGCCGATGAGGATGGCGTTGCGCATCTTGCCTTTAGCATAGCCCGGATGCACATTGCAGCCCTGGATGTGCAGCTTTGCCGATGCTGCGTTGAAGTTCTCGAACTCGAGCTCCCCTACCTCGCCGCCGTCCATGGTGTAGGCGTAGCGGGCGTCGAATTTCTGGACATCGAACTTCACGACTCCGCGGCCTATCTCCTCATCGGGAGTGAAGCCGATGCGCACAGGGCCGTGCTTGAACTCGGGGTGATTCACGATATACTGCACCGCATCCATAATTTCCGCCACGCCTGCCTTGTCGTCAGCGCCCAGGAGGGTGGTGCCGTCGGTAGTGATGATGGTCTCGCCCTTATGGGCCAGCAGCTCGGGGAATTCGGAAGTCTTGAGGCTGAGGCCGGGGACGCCCTTAAGAGGGATGTCGGAACCGTCGTAATTCTTGATTATCTGGGCCTTGACATTCTCTCCAGAAGCGTCGGGGGCGGTGTCCACATGGGCGATGAAGCCGATAGCGGGCACTTCAGGAGCGCCCGCCGGGAGATTCCCGGGGATGCGGCCCATCACATAGCCGTATTCGTCGAGTGTGGCCTCGACTCCGAGGTCATTCAGTTCCTTGCAGAGTAACTTCAGCAGGTTCAGCTGTTTTGGGGTCGAGGGCTGGCTCTCGGAGTCCTCGTTGCTCTGGGTGTCCACCGCTATGTAGCGGAGAAAGCGGTCGAGTATCTTTTCCATTGTCGATGATTGGTTTGTCGGTGTATTCAACTCCGTCGATGATGACGGTGCGCACGGAGTCAGCTGGCCCTTCGACAGGCTCAGGGGCGGCGTCGGGTTTGCGGGAGGCTGCCGCTTTCGCCGCGGCGCGTTCGGCCTTTGCGGCGGCCTTTTCGGCTCTGGCGGCAGCGCGGGCGTCTTCGCGGGCCTTCTGTTTACGGTAACGCTCGATGTATTTCTGGAGCTTGGCCTCGTCGGCCAGATCCTGCTTCTGCTGGCGGGCCGCCTGTTTTTCAAGCCTGGCTTTTTCGCGGGCCTCCTTCTTTGCCGCCTTGGCCGCAGCCTTCTCGGCGTCACGAGCGTCGAGAGCGTCCCAGCGGGCCTCGCGGGCGGCAATGCGTTCGGCACGTTTGCGTTCGGCTTCGGCTCGTTTCTGAGCGCGGATTTCCTCCTTCGTGAGGGGTCTGGCGGCAAGGGAGTCGGCGCGAGCCAGGGAGTCCGCGGCGGCGAGGCTGTCCAGGCCGGCGCGGAGAGAGTCTGCTCCGAAGAGGGAGTCCCGGGTGGCAAGGCTGTCAAGAGGCAGCAGCAGAGAATCCGCGCCGGCGGGCTGGGCCTCCGAAATCTCGGGACCGGGTTTGCCGTCGGCCTTGGCGGTGCCTGCCACATCCTTGCGGGCCTTGGCGTCTTCCAGAGCCTTGTACACACTCTTCATGTAGCCAGGGAAGAATTTGTCGGTCTGCCGGAAAGTGGCCTTGGGATGACGCGCGTAAATCTTCCGCTCAGAAGGCCGCACCTCCAATGAGGTGATATCTTTTCGGCCTCTCGGACGCAACTCCGGCTTCCAGTTGAAGCCCTTGAGTTCGCGGTCTGCATTCTTGAGCTGTGCCAGCGGATAGACATCATTCTTCGGAGAGTCGAAATAGAAAATCCGGTCGATGTCGCCGTCTTTGAAGAGGGCCGACATCATCTTGGTTTCCACCTTGTTGACCGTTCCGATACGCTCCTTCTCCTTGATGAAGAAGATAGCGTTGGTGCCTCCCAGACCGTCGAAACGCCTTAGCGCCGCGGTGCTGTCGAAGTAGGCCATGATTTCGGTGGCCTTTATCTGGTCGAAGAGGGTGTAGGATTCCTGGGTGATCACGAAGGCGTTGTTCTCCAGCGCCACACGGTCCACGGAATTGCCCACCACCATCGCGAAGAGGCTGTCTGCGGAGTACTGACGGTTGCCGTCGTTCCAGACTATCGGGTCGATATAGAGCCGGGCGATGGAGTCGAGGTCGTTGTAGCGCAGCGAGTCGCAGCGGATCTGGATGTCGTGGCGATAGATGCGGATGTTGCCCTTCGCGTCCAGGAAGCCGATCTTGGTCGAATCCAGCGGCGCCGGGATGGTATCCGCGGGAGCGGTGAGGGTGTCCGCAGGGGCTTGGAGGGTGTCGGCGGGAGCGTTCGGGGATTCCGCGGGGGCGACGGGAGCGTCAGAGCCCGGAATTAAGTCGGGGATTTCAGTGGGGTCGGTCGCATTTTCGGCCGATTTTGACGCACCCCCCTCCCCAAAAGCGTGGGGGGTGACGCGATTTTGGCCATTTTTGACACCACCCCCCTCCGCCAGGGAGTCCGAAACGGCCGCGAGGGAGTCGGCCGGGGCGACGAGGGAGTCAGCGGGGGCCTCAGCGGCAGCGGGGGCCACGGGGGCCTCCTCGGCGGGCAGGGCAGGACCATCCGGGACGGATAAGGCTTCGGGCCCGCCAGGCACAGCGGCATCAGGCGCCGCGGCCGAAGCTTCAGCGGGAGCGGCGGCATCAGCGCCGGCAGTGGGAGCGGGGGCATCAGCGCCGGCGGCGGCAGCACCGGGGCCGGGGCCACCGGCCGCGAGCGCCCCGGGACGCCCCTCCCTCTCGGCCGCCTCCTGGGCGGCCTTGGCAGCGGCCTCTGCGGCCGCCTTCGCCGCCTGCTGACGGTACTCCAGCACCGGATCGGTGAGCATGTCGGCCTTGCGGGTGCGAGCAGCGAGGGTATCGCCCGGATCTATCATGCAGAACGGGATCGTCCTGTAAATCAGCGTGTCGGCCCCCATATAGAGGGTGTCACGGCGCTCCCGGAACTCTTCGGTACGACGACCGAGCGAGTCCAACACGGCCTCGTCTTCCTTCGTTATGAGGGCCACTGCGGCGTTGTCGCTCATCTTCACCATGGAGAGGCTGTCGCAGTAGTAGATGCGGTTAGCGAGGGCGGCCACGTCGCGGGTGGTGTCCTGCACCTGAGCGGCTCCGAGCATCAGCAGGTCGTTCGGAACGCGGTAGTAGAAAAGCGAGTCGCACCAGGCTTCCTGCTCCTCCGAGGTGGCATGCACGCTGTCTGTGAAGAAGAAGGTTTCGGCCGGTCTGAGGTACCATCCCCTGCGAGCCGAGAGCATGTTTCCGTCTTTCCAGAAGTCTATGGGCTCCAGGAAGTTGGCCCGGTTCAGAGCAGACTCGTAGTCCAGCAGCGTCGTGCGCACGAAGATGCTGTCGGTGTACATGTTCACGTTGCCTCTGAAGGTGAACACCTGGGTTTTGGCATTGTAGGAACCGTCGTCGCTCTCTATGATCTGGCCTTCGGAATCGCGCATGGAGGCGCCGTGGCTGAAGAAGGCAATCGAGTCGCGGGTATTGTAGTCCAGAAAATGGGTGCGGAGCGTGTTGTGTTTGTCGTCCTCGAGCTGCACAACTCCCCCGCGGCACTGCACCAGGTCCTTGTCGATGAGATAATCCATCTTGTCGGACGTGAGGATGGTGTTTTCCTGGATGACCTTAACGTTTCCTTCGGCATTGATCACCTTGTCGTCCACGTTCCACAGGGCGGAATCGCAGATGAGGTAGGTTCCGTTGTGCAGGAAGGTGGCATCCACGCTCTTGCGGTAAGCACGGCCACCTTTCTCGATGAGTTCCAGAGTCTTGGCCTTGATAAGACGCACCAGGCTGTCCCTCTGCTCCCCGTTCTGGGCAGCGAGCGGCAGCGCGCACGCTAGCAGCAGCGCTATGGTTATCGTCTTACCTTTGAAGCCCATCCTGCGCGGGAGAAGTCACAATCGCCGAAAAGCGGGTCTATCACAATATAGGTTTCCTGAATCTTGCGGTCGATGAAAGCGTCCACCGCCTCAACCCGCTTCTGGTTCTCGATGATGTTCAGAAGCTCCGTGTAGTCGTTTTCGAAGGTGGCAGGATGCGATGGGATAATGCGGTCGAGCTTTACTATCTTGTATACCAGGTTGCCGTCGCGTCCTTCGTTGTCGCGAGACTCGAGCGGAGCGGATATCTGTCCGGGTTGAAGGTCGCGCACTGCGGCATAATCTTCCGGCTTTATCTGGTCTATCTCAAAGTAGGCGCTGCCAGTGTACGGGTCGGCCATCTGGCCTCCGTTGGTGCGGGTGGCCGGGTCTTCCGAGTAGAAGCGCGCGGCCATGGCAAAGCTGATCTTATTGCTGTCGATAGCGGTGCGAAGGCTGTCAAGGGTCTTGAAGGCGCGCTCCCTGTCTTCCGAAGTGTACTGCGGCTTGAGGAGGATGTGGCGGGCGTTGAACATGTCGCCCTTCTTCTCGATCACCTGGATGATGTGAAAGCCGTCGGGGGTCTCGACTATCTGGGAGATGCTACCGGGCTTGAGGGCCATGGCGGCATCGGAGAACTGAGGCCAGAAGATGCTCTTGGAGGCCATTCCGAGCTCGCCGCCCTTTCGGGCCGATCCCGGGTCTTCCGAATACAGGCGGGCCAGCGTGGTGAACTTCTCCCCTCCCATGATACGCTGCCGGATTGCGAGCAGACGCTCCTTGCATGCCAGCGCGGCCGCTTCACGGTCGGGATAGATGCATATCTGGCTCATCTGGTATTTGATGGGGATGACAGGAAGGCTCTCCACCTCGGCGGTATCGAGATACTGACGCACGTCGTACGGGGTGAGCTGGGGGATATCCTTGGCAATATTCTGCTGTTCCTGCTGGATGAGGGAGTTCTCTTCGAGCTGATTCTGCCACTCCTGACGAAGCTTATAGAGAGGCTTGCCGAAGTACTGCTCTGCCTGTTCGTCGCCTCCGAGGGCGGTGCGCATCTGGTCCAGCCTCTGGGAGAGCTCGGCCTGCACCATATCGTTGTTCACCTTGAGTGAGTCGACACGGGCCTGCATGAGGAAGAGCTTGGCCTGAAGCATGCTCTCGAGGATATTGCAGCGGGTGTTGCGGTCCGATCCCATACCCTGGGCGCGCATCATCTGCACCTCCTGTTCGAGTTCGCTGAGCGAGATGAACTCGCCTCCGACCACAGCCACGGTTTTGTCGATGATACCGTTGTATTTCTGAGCCTTCGCTCCCGGCTCGCCGATGAGCAGGAGGGCGGTGCACAGCAACGCCACACCGAAGCCGGCCTTTATAATCTTTCTGCTATTCATCTCCGTAGATTACAAAATCCTTTTTGTCCTGGGCTTCTGTAAGCAAGTCCTGTTCCAGTTTTTCAAGAAGGCTGCGTTTTCTTGCACTCAGGATATTGTCGCGTATGGTGGGGGCGCAGAATTCCAGCGGGGCTTTGCCTTTGGTGATTATCTGGAAAACATAGGCAGCACGCACGTCATCGCCTTCCATTACGATATAATTGCTCTTGAGCTGCGACATCATGGTTTCCCAGTCGGTGCCGAACTCACGGGAGAGTAAGGCTGCATCGGTCCAGGTGTCTGGATTGTCGATATAGCGCACGGCTGAAAGGAGCACCAGGGAGTCGAGGTCGCGCTTGCCACCGGTACCGTTGGCCGGAAGGAGGTCGAGGATCTCTTCTCTGTACGGGGAATCCTTGAAGAAGGAGATAAAGCGGACCTTCATGATGGGACGGGCAAGGGTGAAGGTTTCGCTATGAGCTTCGTAGTAGTCCTTTATCTGAGCATCGGTGATGAGGGTATCCAGACGGTCGTTTATATACTGCTGCTCGTAACGGTAGCGCAGCAGACTGCGGCGGTAGTCTTCCATTTCCCGGGACACGTCGCGTGCCTCCTTGCTCAGTTCTTTCTGGGCCTTCTTGAGGAGGATGGCCTCGGACGCCCAGCTCTGAATATACTGCTGGGCCATGCGGGCGGAGTCTGCGGGTGCCGTGCCGTCGGGAATTAACGATTCCAGAGTGGAGCGGTACAGTCTTTCGCCTGCAGCCCTGGCCACCACATTATCGTCGTGCACGAGGTTGCCGGCAATGTCGCAGGAGGCAAGTGCCAGGAGGACGGACAGGGCGAGTATTGCGTGTGTGCGTAATGTCATAGACTGCAAATATACTAATTTTAGCTATATTTGTGGGAGATGAAAAAGACGATTCTGATACTGCTGGCGCTGCTCGCGTGGTCTGCGGGCGGATGCGCAAGGGCGCAGGCTCTGCCTGAGGGCGAATGGGCCGTGGTGAACACCAGTTCCGTTTTCATGCGGGGCGAGGCGTCCTACACTTCGGAGAATGTTTCTCAGAGCCGCATGGGCACGCCCGTACAGGTGCTGGCCCGTACGGGCTACTGGGTCAAGATCCGCACTCCGGAGCCGTACGAAGGCTGGGTGAACGAGCTCACGCTGGCCCCCTACCCTGCCGACTACCGCAGCTGCGCGCGCTACATCTGCATTCGCGAGCACAGTTTCGTATATGCCGAGCCGTCACTGGATGCGGCGAGACTCTGTGACATCCTGATGAGCGACATTATCCGCGCCGGAAAGGAGCCAACCTGCGGGTTCGACGTCAAGGCCGGCTCGTCCGGCGCCGGCATCTCCCCGGATTGGACCGCAGTTCAGCTTTGGGACGGCCGGGGCGGCTGGGTCCCGACGGCCGACGTGGCCGACTTCGCCGAGTGGATGTCCAATAGCGGAAGCCTGGCAGCGAAGGCAGCGCAGACCGGCAGCGCCGGGTCCGGCATCGCAGCCGTGCAGGTGGCCGACGATCTCGTCGCCACGGCCAGACGCTTCCTCGGCGCACCATACATGTGGGGCGGTATGAGCGCAGGCCTGTTCGACTGCAGCGGCCTTGTCGGCTTCTGCTACTTCATGGCTGGAATTCAGCTGCCTCGCGATGCTTCTCAGCAGATCAAATGCGGCACCCCGATAGCCTTCGAAGACATGCAGGCCGGCGATCTCGTCTTCTTTGGAAACACCAGCGTGGGCCACGTGGCACTCTGCACAGGTCCCGGCCGCATAATCCACTCTTCCCAGATCGTCCGGGAAAACTCCCTCGTCGCCGGCGAGCCGGACTACTATGGAAGGAATATTTTGGGGATTAGACGTATTATTGGGAATCACTCCAAAAAAGAAATCGTGAAAAATTCAGCTCTTTACTTCGTAAAATGAAGTTTTTTTGCTATTTTTGCGGCGCCTAAATGGCTGAATAACACTGAAAAGCAAACAAACACCAAAATACTATGAATCTCCGTAACATCAAGAAGGACATCGACTACGTGCTCAGCGCATTTGTCGAAGATTGCGCCACATGCGTAGCAGTGAATCCCAAAGTGAGCGACGAAGCCGCCTCTTCCCTCATGGAAGAAGCCATCGACCTCTACAACGAGCTCCGTGACAAGGCGGCCGCCCGTAAGGTCGAAGGCAACAAGAAGGCTTTCTACAACGCCCTCCGCAAAGAAATTCTGGAGCGCACCGACGCCCTCTACAGCAAGCTCAGCGCCGTGGTAGCCGGTGGCGAGGTCGAGCTCAAGGCCCCGAAGGCCGAAAAGCCCGCCGCCAAGAAGGTTGCCAAGAAGAAGGCAGAGCCCAAGGCCGAAGCTAAGCCCGAGGCTAAACCCGCAGAAAAGAAGGCCCCTGCAAAGAAGGCTGCTCCGAAGGCCGAGGCAAAGCCCGCCGCTGTGAAGGCTGAGAAGCCTGCCGCTGCAAAGAAGCCCGCTGCAAAGAAGGCCCCCGCGAAGAAGGCCGCCCCGAAGGCTGAAAAGCCCGCAGAGGAAAAGGCCGAGAAGCCTGCTGCAAAGAAGGCTCCTGCAAAGAAGGCCGCTCCCAAGGCTGAGGCAAAGCCCGCTGCTGAAAAGAAGCCGGCCGCCAAGAAGCCCGCTGCTAAGAAGGCAGAGCCCAAGGCTGAGTAATCGCCCCTTTGGAAATATCCGACAGAACCCGCCCATCCCGGCGGGTTTTGTTATTGTATCCGGCGCAGGGTGTAGGAGACGTCCCAAAAAGTGGGACGTCTCGGTCAAAAAAGGCCCAAAAACGTAGGAGACGTCCCAAAAAGTGGGACGTCTCGGACACTATCGCAAGAGTCGCTGGAGGGCGGGGTCTGGAACTGAAGGGAGGATTTCGCGGAGATGACCAAGGAGAGCGGCAAGGGATTCTTGCGGAGAGCAGCCGACATCCAGCGGATCCTCCGCGCTGAAGGGCGAGAAGCCGCCGAAGAGCAGCGGAGCCTGAGAAGGCGCGGGAGAGTCGGAGAGCTGCTCCCCGGCGTTGACGGAGATGGCACCTGCGGCACTCGGTGCGACATCGGCCGAGAAGAGCGCCTCGGGGGTGCAGAAGCTGCAATGTTGCCAGCCGGAGTACTTGAGCGAGGGTCCGCGATAGACGCGTTCGATGTCGCCAATCAGAAGGCGACACTGGTGCATCAAGCGGGATGAGACGCCGTCGGCCGTAGCCTTCTTCAAGCCGAGCAAGTGGCGGATATCCGCGCTACTCACACTCCCCTGCTCCACCGCCAGTTGCAACACGCGGCGGCAGGCGGCATCTGGTTCAAATTCAGGCAGCGAAAGGCGCCAGTTCCGCAGATGCGCGTACCACTCGACCGTGGCAAAGGCCGCCTTGCCGCCACAAAGGAACTTACCGTAAGCGATGTCGCCGCTCTGTACCGCGGCAATCTTCCAGTCCCAGGGACCCAGCTCATCGGAAGAATAGAACCAATGCTCAGGCGGGGTGAGTTCCTCGATGGAGAAACCCGGCACGGGTCCCTTGAAAAACGGGATGATGCCGGCAGCGCGGATGGCATCGCACATCGCCTCCGGGCTGCTGACAGCCGGAACGGGGCGGGAAAAAGAGGAAGCGATGCCTGTCATAACGGGCCTAGCGGCCGGTGAAGGGAGCCTGGCCTTCCGACCAGGTGGCGAACTGCTCGGGGGTGAGGATGCGGGAGAGCTTCTTCTCGTACTTGGTACGACGCTTCACGAGCTTCTCAACGGCCTTGGCATCGGAGGCATTGGACTGCGCTGAAGCAGGAGCAACGCCAATAGCCGGGCCCGTGTTGGGGGCGCCGCCGGGATTCTTGCTCCAGGAGCCAGGTACGCCGTTATTGCCACTGGGATGCGGACGGCCGGGAGTGTCGTAATACGGACCGGATTCACCTCCGTAAATCGGTTTACCCAGGACTATCTCCTCTCCCAAAACATCCGAATAGCGGTTGTTGAGACGGAAGACTTTGCGGGCCTGACGGTCGTTCAGCCCAAGCTTCTTGGTCATGGATTCGGTGCGGGCCACCGGGTCGACCGGGGTCGAAGCAGAGGCGGAAACGGCGAACAGCGCTGCGGCGAGAAGGACAAGAATCTTTTTCATATGATACAAAGATACAATTTAATTCTCCCCCGCCAAACTTTCGATCAGCGAGTCCAGCAACGGATACACCTGCGAACTTGATGCCACGGCGTTATTGGTGAGGAGGCTGAAGACTATTGTTTCCTCGGCCCTGCCGGACGACGGGAGGATGTAGCCGCTGAAGCAGCGCACCCCGTTCATGCTGCCGCTCTTCATAAGGATGCGGTGCCGGAGCGCCCAGGAGCGTTTGGGAAGACGGTTTTCGAGGGTGGTCTTGGGTTCGCCGGCAAAGGGCAGCGATGCCATGAAGGCCTTGCGCGCGCGGCTGCGGTACATCCCCTTCAGGAAACTGACCATAAATTCCGGGGAGACGTAATTCTTGCGCGAGAGACCGCTACCGTCGGCAAAGCGCATCTGTCCGCTCGCAGCCATGAGGCCGATGGGAGCGAGGGATTTGCGAAGGGCAGCGATGGAAGACGGGTAGTCGTCGCCGTCGCCCCGAAGTTTACCGAGCGTTTTCAGCAGAGTCTCGGCTATGAAGTTGTCGGACTGACAGTTGGCGATGCGGACGAGCTCGCGCAGAGGCAGGGACGGAACGGTGCCGAGGATTAGCAAGGAGTCGAGGGGGATGGATGGATCCGGGGTGTCGAGGGTGGCGCCAGGCTCTGAGGGATGAGCGGCGTAGTCGCGACCCGAGTCGGAGGCGATACCATTCTGCAAAAGCCATTCGCGGAAGTGAAGCGCTGCGGTGGAAGGGCTGTCAGGGAGGCTGTCTCCCATCTTTCCGCGCCAGGTGAGGCCGGCCGGGACCACTCCGTCGCGGGTGCGGAGGTCCTCAACGTTCCAGTCAGGATGCGGCTGCGGCTCGGAGAACCAGCTGCCGTCGCCCAGAATATCGCCTTCAATGCGGCGTATGCCGTTGTCGGAGAGAACCTTGCTCCAACGGCCGAAGGTTTCGTCGGGGCTGGGGAGGTAAGGGAAGAGTTCGCCGAGCAAGGGGTCGCCGCCGCCTATTATATATAGGTTGCCGTGGAGGGTGCTGTCGGGGGCGGCGGGAAGGCTGGGGGCGTCGGTAGCGAAGGTGGTGGAGTAGCGGAAGTCTTCGCCGAGCGACAGCAGGGCCGCGCCGGTGGTGATGAGTTTCAGGTTCGACGCCGGCACCAGGCGACGCTGCGGGTTCAGGCAGACGAGGGTGTCGCCCCGAAGATTGACCGCCAGAAAGCCCCAGACGCTACCGGAAAGGGGGCCGTCGGCATCGGCCTGCTCGGCAAGGCGCTGGGTAGCGGTCGTCGTACGCGACCTGTCCGGCTGTAGGGCGAAGCCAGACAAAGATGCTGCTGACAACAGAATTGCCAGCAGCATGATTCTTTTAGCGAGCCCCATTAGTTCTCCGTGATAATGAGATTCTTGATTTCCCAGGTACCGGCGCGGCCGTCGTCCTGAGTAACGGTGACGGGATAACCGGTATTGGTGTGAGTGTAACTGGTTGTCAAACGCTGTCTCCCGTCTATCGCAGTCACGTCACGATACACCCGGTAGCCGGTATTGGTGGTCGTGGTTTCATTACCATTCGCAGTGGTGAAATAGAGCGGGACGAAATGATCCGGATGGCTCGTGCACTCGAAAGCGATACGGAAGTTGGACACCAGATAATCTGACGGAATCTCGGCCTGGGCCTTGATGTAGATCCAGTTGGTTCCCGGAGGATAGTTGATGTTCACCGGATCGCTCCAGGTGTTGCCGCCATCCTTACTGAAGAGAAGGTGGGCGTCGGACCTCATGTTGGCGCGGGCATCGGTATTCGCCGGATCGGAGAAGTAGTTACCTGCGTGATAGAAGGTAAGCGTAGCCCCTGCCGAGCAGGAAAGGTCGATGTCCTTGGAAGATATCTTGGCATAACCGGCAAAGCGACGGTTGTGATAGTCGACCTCCCACTTGGATTCTGACACGTTCCAGAGGCTGTCGGGCTCATCTATAGCACCCCATGCCGACTGTGCGACACCATAGGACAGGCCGGTTCCCGGGTTGTAATACGGATACCACATATGCCTGTAGCACCTACCGTCGGTGAACCAGGTGTACTTGATAAAGTCTGCAGTGCGATCGGTGCCGCTCTGCCAAGTTTCACCGGTAGTAATCTTCTCCTGCACGATGTAGTAATCTCCCATGTTGTTTTCGAGGAAGGTTTCCTCATGGTGGATGGTGCCGGATGCCGCCGTGCCCGTCACAACCTGGATTTCATAGTGGACCGACTGGGTGGCGGAGTCATAGTCTCCGGTGGCCGGAGCCGTAACGGAATAAGTGATGAGCACATAGCCGGCTGAAACGCCATGCACGGTACCGTCAGCGTCGACGGTTGCGACGCCCGTATTGGCGGAAGTGTATGTTGCCGTAGGCGAGCCGGAGTATCCGTCTGCCACGGTGTATGTTCCCTCGGTCTTAACAGTCTGGCCGGTCTTGACCACAAACACAGGCTCGGTAGCCCATTCTACTGACAGGCCGCTGAGTTCCTTGTCGGTAACTGTTACCGTGTAGGAAACGGGATCCGCAGCCGTGTAGTTTCTGTAAGCGTCGGCCGATGCCGTAATCGTTGCAGATCCAACGCTCTTGGCCGTAACCTCGCCGTTCTCGTCTACCGTAGCGACCGCAGTGTTGGAAGAGGTGTAAACAATGGGGGCGCTGGCGTTGGACGTTGCCTTGTTGGTGGCTTTCTGTCCAACCTTCAACTGCATTCCGTAGTAGTTGAAGTACAGATTGCCGTCTTCGTAGACATTGGCGAACGTATCCCTGTTGGTGGAGTTGTTGGTGGCATCCACGGGATAGTAGAAGTCATTTTCGGGAGATGCTACTACCCAGACCGTGGTCGCGCTTTCCGCCACCATGGTAAGGAAGTAACTGCGGAAGGTCTTGATACCGCTCACATCGGTGGGAGTGGAAGAATACTCTTCCCAGTTAATCGAGCGGCGGTAATAGTAGTTGTTCTTGGTCTGGCCGGGGATCAGGCTGGGGCCGTTCTCCACGGTGAGGGTTTCATTCGCACCGGGAGCGAGCGGCTTGGGATACATGGTGTTCTCTTCCTGCTCGATGTAGAAATACAGGGGGAAGCGGGCCACGGTAAGACCGGCCGGAACGTTGAAGTCCACCCAAACTTCCGTACCTTTCACGGGATTCACGAAATCCTGTACATCCACGGAGAGGGAGAACGGCCTGCGGAGGGTGAGGTTCACCGTTCTGGTGAGGCCGCTGCCATTCTTGAATACGATGGGCTGCTTCCACACTTCGCCGGGCTGGAGTTTCTCGGGATCAGCGCAGGTGATGGTAACCTCGCGCCATTCACTGTATACTCCGCTGCCCACATTGGAACCGGCGATGGAAATCCTGTTGTTCGCGGATACAATGTTGTTTCCGCTTGTAGCGTCACGGATCTCGGCGGTAATGCTGTTATTGTCGTCCACGTTGAAGTTGGTACCGGTACCGCTCTTGACATACATCTTGAACGAGGTGCCGAAGGTGATCAGGATATCGGTCTGACTCACGTAAAGACGGCTGTCGTCGTTGGCGATATTGGTAAGCTCCTGGGCCATCGTGGACCCCTCGAAGTTGTTGAGGGCAATGCTGTTCACCGCATCATACACACTGTTGCTTCCCTTTCCGTTCACACCCGTGATATTGAGGGTGTAGCAGAAGTTGCGGAGGATATTATAATACTTTGTGTCTCCGGTTGTCTCGTCTACATAAACGAAGTCGGCCTTGTAATAATATGTATGGGTGCCGGTACCATCGGTGTAATCGCCTTTAAGTATGATGAACGGATTGGCATCTGGACGATACGAACACTCATACATGTAATCTGCTTCGGACGGATCTATCCATATATCGTTTTCCGACATGGTGTCCGAGCCGTTGGAAGAATAGTAGGAATCCCAGGCGTTATAACTAACTATGGGCGGCATGAAGCCGGTGTAATTATTGGATACAGTAAGCCAGGTGTAAGGATTATTGACGTTTGAAGCCGTATTATAATCCGCAAAACGGTTGAAGTTAAGTATCACTTCGCCATTCTCGCCGGTATCGTAGTCTGCAGAATTCGGGTTGAAAGGAGCGATGGTGCCATACTCCTGCGTATTCATCACCTTGAAACTGCGAATGACGAAATTTGTAACACCTTCATCAACTTTTACTTTCACTTTGGCGAAATTACGTATCATCTGTATCCCCTTCATATTGGTGGATCCGGTGATGGACGTATATTTGCGTCGTCCCCAGTAAGCCAGGCCAGCATCTGTAGTTACCAGCGTGCGCACGAAAGTAGCCTCATCCATAAGATTCATCTCCATCGACTCGAACTCGGGTACTGCTTTTGTCGTGGCTATGAACTGGATATAGCGGTCGCCTGAAGGAACACTGGAAAGACCTTCCACATGGAATAGCGTAAGGTAGTTCTCGGCTTCGGAACCACAGTTGAAGCCCGCATCTTCGGACGTGGGATGGGACTGGGTACCCGGCTTGGCCTTGATTATTTCATACAGGATATCACCTGCACTGAACACGGCAAGATACAAGAACCTAACGGTAGGCATTTCCTCACCCATTTTTGCAGAACGGGTCGAAACCCAGTCTCCGCTATCCTGGGAGAAAGGAAGGACAAGGCTGCCGTCCAGAGATATCTTTCCGTCGGCATTCTTTGCGACTGACTTATCCTCAAGGAACTCCTCCCTTACGCAGGAAGGCGCAAGCAGGATAAGCGAGGCTAGTATGGCAAGGTATGCGGATATCTTTTTCATAGGCTCTTATCGTATCAGTGTTGCGTTGCCCGAGGCGTCGTAATCATAGAGATGTCCGTTCGGATGATACTGGTTGGTTGTGGAAGGATCTTCACCCCAGTACCAGAGATCGTATACATAACGGCAGGAACTGACGGTACTTGCCGATGCCGGGTTCGAGAATGTAATGGCGGCATTGGCTGCGGCAGGAATTTCAACCAGCCTTCCGCTACCAGCCCAGTAATCAGTGTTAGTTGCATAAAGCACGGGTATCACACCCTCTTTCTGACGAGCGACTATGAAAGCTATCTCCGCCTCTGTCGGCAATCTCCAGCGCCCCGCAGGATAACCTGCTTCCTGATAGGTGGCTCCACGCTTGACAATATTCGGGAAAGTGAGGCTCTCGTTTGCGTTGAGTGCAGACGAAACCAGAAGCATGGGAGCTATGATACTCTGATCTTCCGCAACCTGGGTAGCAATCAATATGCTTCCGGGCTCTTCCCAGGATCCAGCGACTTCCGTTGGTGAATTGTTATGATAGACGTAGGCGTAGAAATTACTCTCGTTCGTCCAGGCATTGCCTCCGTTATAGACGTCTGAAGCGGGAACGCGGGGATCGCCGATACGGTAGTGTATCTCTTCGTTGTTCGCGGTGTAATAGTCGTTGCTGCTGTTGAAAGATGACACCGTGATAAGCGTGGTATAGAAATTCCTGTCGATGGTATTGTTCAAATTGTTCACCGCTCCCAGAACAATACCATAGGTACCGCAGGTGTGACCGTTGATGGTCGTAGTGCCGGCGGTCATACGGTTGTAAGAAGTGCTCCATAGAGTGTTACGACCGTTGTGATAGAAGGTTCCGCTGGCATTCTGTGTGTTATCCGTGTACCGATAGTTATTGGAATTCCATCCTGTACCGGGCGGGACCGAAGTCAGACGGGCGAACCAGCCGTTCACGAACACGTTCCCTGCACCCGTCTCCCTGATCAGCTGAATGGAAGGATTCTGTACCACCTGTACGTTCTGAGTGCAGCCATCCTCGTTCGTGATGACCGCATTGATCGTTACGGAGCTGTACACGTTGTCAAGCGAACGGTAGAATTTAACGTAGCCTGGATTCGACTTGTCCACGGTAATGCTACCCGCATTTGTCGAAATAGTCTGACTGTCTGCAGTGATTGTCCTGTTGACATTCTGGGTCTGAAGCGGGTTCGCGTTCGTGTTCACGTAGTATTGTATCGTGGTTATCTGGACAGAGGCGATGGGAGAACTGCTCACGTAGGTGAAATACACCGTCTCCTCATTGTTGATCACCTGCTCCGGATGGTCCATTACCAGATACTTGTAAGTAATGAGCTCTCCGGGGACAACACCCTGTCCGCCACCGGAAGTACTCTCGTTCATCCATGGAAGAACCTCGTAGTTGCTTTCGGGTATGATTACTTTCTCTTCCTTATCAGCTCCACCAAGAGAATGGACGGCCACAAAGGTGCGGTAATAATTGTTACGCTTGAAGTCCATGGTGGCAATGTTTGGACTAAGCTGGTATTTCTTCCATGTATAATCGGAGGACTCGGTACGCTTCCAGGCTATGCGGAACACCACAGAAGACGCATTGTCGCTAAGGTCACTCCAGGAGCATGGATAGGAATAGAAGGGTACGTGAGTGTATTTATAATCCTCACGACCAGAAATCCTTTCCGACACTTCCAGGGAATCCACAAGTCTGGAAGAATAGTCGACATAATCGGCCGGCTGAACAATATAATCGCCATAAACTTTTCCTTTCTTTACGGCATTGCTCATACTTATGCCTACTCCGGCGCTCAACACCGGTTCCCAGGTATGGTTCTCCTCGTCCAGGAAAATTGCAGGGATAGCAAGGAAAAACTGAATCTTTGCGCAGGCGCGGGTAACCTTTATGCGACCCGAAGCGGTACGCACTCCTTCGCCATCCGTGACGAGTGTCACCGTGGAGGATTCATCAGCACTCATCACAAAACTACCCTGTATCGTCTGGGCCGTGAAGTCGTTCTCCACCACCAGTTCCTTAAGGGCATCTATTGATGTGTCCGAGCCGTAACTGAGCGGTGCATTGCATATCACGAATACCTGACAGGTACCGGAAACAGTGTTCCCGAACATATTGCGAGCATCGGTATCGGTAAAGAAGACACGCACCTTGTAGACAGTGCTGTCCGCCTCCGCAACGACAGAAGCGCCGCGGCCAAGGGCAGTGAACACTGCAGGTTCGTCGGTTCTGCCATCGGGATAGAAGAAGCAGTCCACGCTCTCCACAAGGTTCTCGTGATATACGTCCTCGCCACGAATCGAAGCCTTTGACGTAAGCGAAGGATGAAGCCCCCCGAGGGTAATCTCTATGCAATGGTCCGGAATTCCCTCCTGTGAAGGAAGGGACTCCCTTTTGCAACCAGTCCAGAAAAGGAGCGGAAGCAGCGGTATCAGAAAAAATTTGAATATGCTTTTCATCGTTCCTTTCTTTTTAGTTAGCATTTTGAACTATAGTCCACTCGGTCACACCGGCCATATTCACTAAGTTAAGGGCGACGGTGGCGTCACCGGTAGCATCGATGTAGTAGATACGCAGTTTCGCACGGCCCGTTACGGAAGCGGAGCTGTCGATAGCCTTAACATAAATGTAGTTGGTAACGCTCGGGTCGATGGGATTACGAATAGAAGATACTCTCGTGACACCGTCGGATTCGTAGAGCCAGTTGCCGTTCTCATCCGTAAAGCCGAATGCGGAATCACCCACAAGAGAAGCTTGCCAGGAGGCATACTTGCCAGAGCCCAGTTTGAAATAGAACGTACCCATACGGTTATTGATGTAGACGTTTCCCGCGGCATCGGCATAGTCGATGGTTGAAGAATCGTATGTGAGGGCCTGGATAACATCGTTTATGTTAGCGTTGTAGTCGAAACTGTAGTCATTCAGTTCCCATGGCCGTGGAACCACATCCACATCGAGTTTGTCGCCGGCGATAATAAGATTGATGGTATAGGCGCGCCCGCCAAGGAAGGAGGTGATTATCTCACCGTTCAAGGAAACACCTGCACCGTTGTTTGGATCGTCATCAAAGTCGATTGAGGAGGAGTTCGCTACAGTGTGTTCCTCATCTGATTCAACCCAATCCCCATATTCGTAACTGGGATTACCATAAGAGATGGCTCCGCTGTTCTCCACATAGTCGGAACTGGAGAAATTATGAGTATTGGAGAATCCGAAATTGCTTACGCTGGGAGTGCTCACGTAATTATAACCATACCTGCTGTTATTGGTTACGGTCTTCCTCTCGGCATAGCTTGCAGTGGCGGTTATGGAACCCTGACGTATCTGCACTCTTGGCCTGTCTGCCGCGACCCAGGCATCGTACTGAGAGTTCATCACATGGTACTTGAGATTCAGCTTCACCCTGTCGGCAGCGTTGGCTGGGGTCTTTGGTATGGCGTAGAGGAAATACCCCGACATCATGTCGCGCGGCTCTTCCTGGATACCGCAGTACGACGCCACATCCGCCTCGATGGTGGCCGGAGCGTCGAAGCGCATACCGGGAGTGAGGGCATTACCCGATACCGGCTCGAGCACATACTCGGGATTGGCACCGCTGAACGCCGTGACATCGGTCCATTCCGGAGTATAAGCCGAAGTATTATTAAGAAGCAGGGTCCCTCCTCTGTTAAATCCCTTGAAGGAAGCCGATTCAATCAGGTACTTCTTGCCGTCGTAAGTGTAGTAATTCTTTGCGTGCTCGGTCTGGTTGAGCCTTTCGGTTCTCGGAGTGGTCCGGGTCCTGGTAAAAGTACGGGTACACTCAAATTCGATGTAATACCTGTTTCCCTGTTGATATCGATTCACCTCTGTTACACCGGAGTTCGTATATGACACGTTACCGTAAGAAGGAGAACCGTCGGTGTAAGTGGCATCGCCGTCATCGGGATCTCCGTTGGGTTCCGAACGCTTGAACGTACGGCCGACTCCAGGCAGCGTGCCGCGGGCGGAGAAACTAATCTTTGCCGTGGCGTGACGGAAGTGGAAGTCCACTGTGCCTTCGGGGTCGTAATTGTCTTTCCGGACATCCCTGTGCGGGTTGCCGGCAGTATTGGTGCCCCAGAGGATGTCGCGCTGCTTGGAGAGTTCGCTTTCAGTGAGGCTTTGTGCCACGTAATCGTCGTACTTGATCGACGGCACCTTTCCGTTATATGAAACCAAGCTGTTCCATGTGTCCCACGGAGCGTAAGCGAAAAGGGAAAGATTGTCGCCGGTATAGGTGGGCCAGAACTCAGCTATGCCCTTGTTCTTCCAGGTATCGCTCTCATATGCGAAACGCCGGTTGTTCATCACGAGACCGAATTTGGTGTATGCAGAAGAATCCGTGGTAGCCGAATACTCCTCTTCTCCGGTGTAGAAGGCATACACACCGAAGCCATACTTCTTCAGAGAATCAGTATTCTCGATAGCCGTGATGTCAGAAACGGCGCGGCTAATCGGTGCCCAATCCTCATTCATATAAGGAACGGCTAGCACTTGCACGTCGCTGGCTTTATATGCTACACGAACAGGCACCGGGCCCTCCCTCCGGCAGGAGAGGGCTATCGCCGCCAATGCAGCAAACAGGATTATATGGCGTACAATCTTCATACAATAAACGTTAATTATCCATTATCACGTCTTCACCTGCATCGAGCCAGGGTTCTACATCGGCAGTGACCTTTATCTGCTTGAGGTCGAGGGTGATGTTGTAGGTATAAATCTTTCCGGCTTCCCAGCCATAAACGGTGTTGGTTGTAAGGGTTGCCTCGAGGGTGTTATTCTCGTAAGCATAGTATTCACCTCCAGTATTGCCATCCACTTCTCCTTTCCTGCGCTTCACGTCAAAGTTAACAACAATTTTTGCATCAACCTTGAATTCGTGAGGAATCATCAGGAGGAAATTATCCGCGTCCCAGGTTCCGGAGTCGTAACAGACATTAGCGCGCACTCCGGAAGTGAGGTTAGGACGACGGTTCACCAGAGAGCCGACAGGCCATGTAGGAGTGACTGTGGTGCGGCCGGTAGCGGTGGTGCTGGAGAAGTCCGGCACCGGAATGCACTGGCCATAAACCGGCACGCCGCTGAAGAGGATATACTTGATATCCACGTCGAGCGAGTCGTTTCCTGCCTTGTCGAAGTTCACGCTCTTTATACGTACCTGGCTGAGGGCGTGGTGGAAGAAGAACTTCACCGTACCAGAATTGTCGGTAACGCTGGTCTCGGCACCGATGGTGAGGCCCTGGGTATGGTCGGTGTCCCAGAGGGCCTTGCTCTGCTCAAGGCAGAGGTCGGACACGCAGAAGTCGATCTGGTCCTCGGATTTTTCGGGCACCACGTAGTAGAAGCCCACCATGCCTTCGCGTTTCGACTGTGTATCGAGAAATGGTTCCACGATTGTTTCGTCTGTTGCGCTTCCGCTGGTGTTGAGAGCATTCCAGGGATAGTAGGCTATGAAGGAGATGCGATCGAGCGGGTTCTTGGGCCAGTAGCGGTCGTTGGCATAGGCGTAGGAATAGCTGCCGCCTTCGTCGGTGATGGTAACCTGCTCGTTGTAGAACAGGTTGGGGGCGTTGTACACGCCTACGCCGTGCTTCCAGGTGCCCTGACTGCCGTGGTCCTGAGGATGGAAGTAGCCGAACACGCCCATGGCGGTGCCGTCATTCAGATGCGCTTCACCGATGGACCCGCTGGTGCCACCAATGAAGTAGTCGGGATTGGCACGGGTGGGTGCTGTTACGGGGCCGGAATAGAGGGTGCGGCGGGCGTACCAGGAGAAGCTCACGGGATAATCAGACTCCTCGTATTTCGGGAAGCCGGAACCTTCGTACGTTTCCACCTTGAGGCACGATACGAGTGCCAAGGCTGCTGCGACGATTATGAGTATGCTCTTCTTCATGGCTATTCGGGTACTGATATATCACTTGCGCCCACGATCCAGTCGTCCGCGGACACTATTACCTCTTCGAACTCTATACGGTCGAAGCCGGCGCGGATCTTATAAACGTAATGGTGGCCGGGCTCCCATGCAGTAATCCCTGCAGGAGTCGTGCCATCAGCGAGGGTTGCTGCTCTGAGCAGCACGCTGCCGCTGTTACCAGCGAAAACAATGGGATCCGGATGGCCCGGGTCGGACGACTCATAGGTGATGTCGTAGTTGATGGTAAGCGTCGCGGTGGACTCGAGCGTCTGCGGCATCATGATCATGGAGCAGATGGTGGAGCTGTTCACGGTGACGTTACTCACGCTGAAGTCGTCCAGATCTGCCTGGTTGACCCAGGTGCGATTCTCAACATCGGTACATACGCCGCTCCAGTAGAGGTCGGTGACCTCCATGGAGTTAATCACGGCTCCGGTACCTTCGATGATCTGGAATTCCACCCAGCTGAGGGCGTGGCGGAAGTTGAACTGAACGGTTCCCGGAGTGGGAGTGCAGTTCCAGTAGGTCTTGTTCTTGTTGGAGAAGCTGTCGAACAAAAGGTCGTACTGGTTGTCAGGATTCGACGGAACGGTGTACTTGGCGTACGGCAGACCGGCGGAACTCTTGGTGTATGCGGCGGTGCAGGCGGCGTTGGAGTAGAGCTTCAGCGCGCCGGTGTTGCCGGTATTGTAGATGCTGTAGGGGTAGTAGGCCCAGAAGGAGATGGTGTTCTCCTCGTTGGCGGGCCAGTAGCGCACCGAACTGTAGTTGTAGTCGCCCTCGAAGAATTCGACCTTCTGGTCGAACAAGAAGTTGGGGGTACGGCTGGCGCTCCATGTGGCCGGAGTGCCAGTGCCGACGGTACCCTCCTGGAAGTACGCGAACACGCCGAAGGTGCAGCTGTCGGGCAGAGAGGTTCCGGAGACGAAGCTACCGGCGTCGACCCTGCTGACGGGCCTCGGAGAGTAGCTGCTGAACGACAGCGGGATGTCCGAGAACGCGCGGCCTCCCATCTCCACCTTGGCGCAGGATGCCAGAAGCATCGCAGCCAGTGCGAGAATTGTTGCGGCGTATTTGGTACTTACTTTCATGTGTTTATCTTTTTCTGGGACCCCGACGGGCGGTCAGGCCCGCCGAGGCAAGTATGAATGGTTAGTTCATGGTGTGTGCTTAGAAGATGTTGTAGTGACCGAAGGTCTCGGCATCCCACTCAGTGGCCTCAGCAGTGAAGAGGATCTGGTTAGGAGCAATGGTGATGACATAGGTCACGAAGTTGTTCTTTGCCCAGTTGACTGACGGCAGAGAAAATTCTCCAGTCTTCTTGTAGTAAGTGTGATTCACGGTATCTGCAGTACCTGTAGCGGGTACACTGCTGATATAGACAACAGTTCCATCGGCGAGCTGGCACTTGACTCCACCAGCACCTTCCTCGACCTGCTCGTATACTTCACCCTCGATAGCTGCGCCATTGGTCTGTGCAGATTCTTCCACGATAGGAAGACTTGCAGCGTCCTTGAGGTAGATCTTCTTTGTGTTCTGCGTGGGGACACCGTTGGTGGTGACAGTCCAAGTAACAGTGATGTACTGAGCCTTAGGATTCGTATTGATCAGCATATCCTGAGGGACAAGGAGGAAGATGTCATCTGCTTCAACGCCAGAGTTGGCAGCGGTAGCAGTAAGGTTGCCTGCGGGAACGGCGATGGTGTAATCTGCAAGAATAGCATCGTCATCTACATAGGCATTGTTGCTCCATACGGTGCTGGTAGCAGAGCCGTCGTAGCTGGAAGTCAGAGTACCGCTCTTCACAATATTCTTGAAGGAAGCGCTGTTCACTACGATGTTGGTGTTGGCATCGTTAACAATAGCCGGAGAAGTCCTGAACTTGACCTGAACCTTGGTAAGCTGGTGCTTGAAGTTGAGGTTCACAGTGCCATTGGTGCCGCTGTTGGTGGCTTCATAAAGCTGATCCTTCACAACATCTGCAACCATGAAGTCTACCTGATCGGCAGCAGCTGCCTGAGTAGTGAAAGTGAAAGCACCAAGTCCGTCAGGAGCGGTGATACCGCTTGCATTGGACGGATAGTAGGCGTAGAAGCTGAGCTTGTCAGGAGTCTCACCGGTGGGCCAGTAACGGGCGCCGTCGGGATAGACGTTGGTAGCACCATCTGCATTACCGCCGGTCTTGTAAGTAACAGTGTACCATTCGTTGGAATCACTGAAGTAGGCGGTACCGTTGGAACCATTGAAGGAAACATCATTGGCAGTGTACCATCCCCAAACGTCGAAGTCGGCGTTGTTGATAAGAGTGGTGCTGGCAACATAGTAGTCGCTATCGGCCTTTACAAGAGCCTTAGGAGCGTAGTTGGAGAAGCTGATGGCCTTCTGGTCATCGTTCACCTTGGTGATGGTTTCAACCTTTGCGCAAGAGGCAAGGGTGAGGGCAGCCGCAGCTGCGAGAACAAAAAACTTTTTCATAACGCGTTTTGATTTTTGTTTGTTAATTATTTGATTTTTAATTGTTTGTTTCTTTTTTCGGACCCCGCCGGGCGGTCAGGCCCGACGAGGCGGGTGTATGAATGGTTAGTTCATGGTGTGTATTAGTCAACAGTATAGAATCCATTGGTCGGGCCATCCCAGCCAGCCACAGTAGCGGTGAAGTAGATGGGGTGCGGACCTACGGTAATAGTATAGATCACATACTGGTTCTTTGCCCAGTTGATATGATTGGAAGAGCTGTCAAGCATGTCATAAAGATCAACAGTGGCCTCGTTGGCGATAGCGGGATCGCTGCCGCTCTGGACAGTCCAGCTGATGGTGAGTTTCTGCTGATCGGCGGCGATAGTCTGAGGAACCATCAGGAAAATGTCGTTTGCATCGTTTCCGGAAGAGACTGCAGTGGTGGTAAGGGCAGCCGAAGGAACTGCTACAGTGTAAGCCTGAGCGGTATTTGCAGTGCCCCAAGTCTTAACAGTCTTGGATGCGTCATAAGCATCGGTAGCGGTACCATTATAAGAAGTGGTAAGAGTGTTGGTCTTGAAAATACCCGAAAGAGAAGCACCGGTTACAGTAACAACTGCGTCAACGTCGCTCTTCTTGAACTGGAAAACAACCTTGGTAAGCATGTGGCGGAAAGTGAGAGCCACAGTACCGTCGGTACCGCTGTTGGTGCCGGGGTTACTGTTCCTGGTGTCGTAGGTCTGATCCGCAACAACATCGGAAACCATGAAGTCCACCATTGCAGCGGCAGAAGTTTGGGCAGTGAAGGTATATGCACCGAGACCAGCGGCAGGAGGAGTAATACCAGAACCGTTCTTCGGATAGTAAGCGCAGAAGCTCAGCCATTTCGGCGTGTCACCGGAGGGCCAGTAACGAAGGCCGTCGGTGGTGTAATCGTTAGAGCTGCCAGTGGTGTTTCCGCCAGACTGATAGATAACAGTGTACCAATTAGCGAAGAAGTTTGTACCGGTTCCTGCGAAAGCAGTTCCATTGTTGGTAGACCAACCCCAAACACCGAACTCTGCATCCGCGATGAGGGTGTTGCCAGAAGCATAGAAATCAGCATCCGCCTTGGCGAGAGCCTTGGGGGCATAATTGGTGAAAGTAATCGGCTTCAGTTCATTGTCAACCGAAGTGTAGGTTTCGAACTTAGCGCAAGAGGCAAGTGCGAGAGCAGCGGCTGCTGCGATGATGAAATACTTTTTCATAATACTTTGTTTTTTGTTTGTTATTATTATTTGTTTCTATTTTTGTTTTCGTTACATTCGATTTTGTTACATTCTCATCATAGCTTCATCTCAACCTCAATTTCATCCTCCCAGTCTTCAACGCCTGCGGTAAAGCCGCCACCACCTTCAGGACGAACATCCGGGAAGGTTATTATCGGATCGGTGGCGCTACCGAACACCAGGCGGTAGAGGTTGCGGTAACCGGGATTGGGCTCGAGCACCTGCATCTTGTCACCCACATTGAAGGTGTAGTTGGCTATGGTGGAGTTGTCCACCAGCAGAGCCGATACGTTGAGCGTGGAGTCGCGGGTGGCCGAAGGCTGTTCGCCGTCGGGCAGACCGAAAGTGGTGATGATGCCGTCTACGTGGCCGATGCCGAGCGGGCGGTCGTCGTAGGTAAGGGTCCACTGATTGGCGTTGATGAGCTGGATGGCGCGCTCGGAGGCTGTGGTCTTCTTGGTAAGCTCCCATGTACGGGCCATACCGGAATTGAATGCGCGCATGCTCTGCAGGGCGCCTATATTGCCTGCATATATGGTAACCCAAAGCTGGGAAACTGTATTCTTGGGATAAACGGGGATGCGGATGGTGTAGTACTGTATACGCTCCTCGTAGTATGCTTCTTCAGGATCGGTGGTGTCGCTGCCGCCGGCCTTGGTAGTGCTGCGGCCGTTGCGACGGCGGATGTTCTTCCAGGTGGAGTAGTAGTACTGATACTCCTCGGTCATTTCCTGAGTGATTTCGAATTCGTCGGAAACGCCCACGCAGAGGAGTTTGTCGGGGTTTTCCACCACGGCTTCGTCGTCGGAACGGGTAACCCAGCGGACGGAGGTCTCGGTGAGGGATGCGGAGGCGTTGTCGAACGAAGTCATGTTCTGGAAAGTCACACGCCAGTATTCCTCGGGGCTCTGGTTGATCATATACATCTTGTAATGACCGACCGGGAGCTGAACCTCGCAGGAGTCCACGTTGGAAGTGGTGATGGAGCTGTAGTAAGCGCCGTCACGGAAGAAGTAGAGGCTGATTCCGTCGGGCTTGATGCCGTCGGGATAGACGCTCACCTCCCAGAGGCACTTCACGATAACGCGGGAAGTGGCGCTCTCAAGGTTCTCGAGCGGACGCCTCTGGCAGGCAAAAGCCGCCATCAGGGCCACTACAGCAACGATTATATGGCCAAACCTGCGCATCATTTCTCTGTCCTCCTATCGTTATGGCCGAAGATGTACTTGATGCTCACGCCGGCCTTGGTGGGACCGAACCATGTGAGCTTGCCGTAGTCCTGGAAAATGAGGTGCTTGTCGTCGGAAGAGCCCTCATAAATGCGAGCGTGCGAACCCAGCCAGCCGGCACCGACGAAGGCGTCGAGCCTCCAGTCCTTACCGAGATCCCAGGCCCAGCCGATTTCGAGACCGACGGTCTGGAATTCGCCCTGCCAGCCCTTGTGGTGGGGTTCGATATCGTAGTAACCGGCTCCGAGGTCGATACCTGCGAACGGGCCGATCATAACATCCATAGGATTCTCGCTCCTGCCTCCGAAGAACCAGTAGCGGGCGCCGATATCCCATTTGAGGATCTGCCAGGCGCGGGAATTGTCGCGGCTAACCCACCACGGGAAGGTGTATTCGCCGAAGATGCTGACCTTCTTGCCAACGGGAACCTCGATTGCGAAGTTCGGGGTGATGGCGAGGTCGTAGAGAGCGTTGGTGGAGACGGAGAAGAGCGGCTTGCGGACCTCGGGTGCCACAGGAACTGCGAGGGTGTCGACCGGAGCCACGGTGGTGTCGAGGCTGTCGCGGGTGTCGTCCACGGTGAGGGTCTCGTCTTCGACGGTTACGTCGGGAAGGGCCTCCGGCTCGGGTGCCTCCACCTTTGCACGGGTGGCGTGCATGCTGGCACGACGGGTGAGCGGAAGGATGTTGTCCTTGATGTAGCCTTCCCATTCGGGGAGCTTCCGGAGGCGCTCCTCGCGCTTGTCGGCGCTTTCGTCGGAGTTTGCAATCTCGAGAATGGTGTTCTTGGTATTGTCGTCGAGGTTTTTGTCTGCCTTGACGGCTTCCTTGAAGGCATCCCAGTCTTCTCCGTTGGATTCGAGAACCACATGACCCTTGTATTCGGGATAGTTTTCTTCGATCCACTTCACGAGGCTCTCTCCGCGTTCGCGGGAGAAGTTGTCGTTGGAGGAGACGGGACCGTCGATGGAAGAGCTGGAGCGCACAACGATGGTTTCGAAGTCTTCGGGCTTGCGGCCGTCGAGAATCTTTGCGATCTCGTCGAAGACCTCGGAGTTGTTGGCGTGGTCGGACTTCACGGTGGTGCCGTTCAGCGGGAAGAGCACATGGGCGGTTCCTTCAGTCTCGCGGGTGACGGTGGTTCCGTCGGCCTCACGGGTAACGGAGGTGCCGGTTCCGGCGGTCTGGGTGCCCTCGGAGGCGGTTTCACCGGCCTGAGTTCCGGCAGCGGCTGCGCTGTAGTTGTATTCAACGCTGGCACGCCTGGTCTGCGGGAGGACGTTGTCCTTCAGGTAATTCCAGCTGGAAAGCTCCTTAAGGCGGGCCTCCTTGCTGTCCGGAGTGTCGTCGGAGTCGACAATCGCGAGGATGCTGTTGCGCTCGGACTCGCTCAGGGTGCTGTCGGACTCAACCGCGCTGCGGAGAGTGTTCCAGTCTTCGCCGCAAGGATTCACTACAACGCGACCCTTGTACTGCGGATAGTTCTGCTCGATCCAGGAGGCGAGGTTCTCTGCGTACTCGCATGACACGCGCACGTTGTTGGAGGAGTCGCCCTCGATGGAGGAAGCGGAAGTTATGACGATGGACTCGAAGTCCTCGGGATTGTGGCTGCCGAGAATCTTTGCGATCTCTGCAAGAGCGGCGTCGTTGGAAGCGTAGTCACGCTCGACATTATTGCTGTTTGCCGGGAAGAGGACGCCGACCTGACCTGCGGTCTTGCCTTCAGCGGTAGTGGCGGCGTCAGCCTCGGTGGAGGTGGTTTCGCCGGCCTGAGCACCTTCGGAGGCGGTTCCGGCAGCGATGCCAGCCTCGGTGGCAGCCTCAGCAGCGGCAGTGCTGTAGGAGAAATCTACAGTGGCGCGCCTGGTCTGCGGAAGAACGTTCTCCTTCAGGTAATCCCAGCAAGAGAGCTTCTTCAGCTGGGCTTCCTTGCTTTCCAGACTGTCATTAGAGTCCACGATTGCGAGGATGCTGTTGCGGGTGGCCTCGTCCAGATTGCTGTCGGACTCGACCGCGCTGCGGAAAGCATCCCAGTTTTCCCCGCAAGGATTCACGACGATGCGACCCTTGTATTCGGGATAATTCTCTTCGATCCAGCTTGCGAGGTTCTCCGCATACTCGCGTGACACGCGGGCGCTATTAGAGGAGTCGCCCTCGATGGAAGAACCGGCGACGATGACGATGGACTCGAAATCTTCGGGCTTGTGGCTGCTGAGAATGTTTGCAAGCTCTTCGAGGGCAGCACCGTTGGAAGCGTAGTCACGCTCGACGGAAGTAGTATTCGCCGGGAAGAGGACGCCAACCTGACCGGCGGACTCGCCGGAGGTGGCGGTGGATTCGGCAGCTGCTTTTCCGGATGCTGCGGCTGCATAGTCTACCACGAAACGAATCTCCGCATAGCGGAGGCTGCGGAAGTAGGCCGCATAAAGACGGCTGTAAGTCGGGAGCTTCTTGAGGCGGGCCTCACGGGTGTCGGGCTCGTCACCGGAATCGATTATGCTGACGATCTCATCCTTTTCGGAGGCAGTGAAGCGGGAATCACCAAGAACAAGATTCTTGAGATCTTCCCAGGACTCAGCCTGAACATTGGTGCTGATGCGACTGCGGAGAAGAGGATGAAGTTCGACGATGTAGTCTTTGAGAGCATTTGCACGGCGCTCGGAGAGGGCCATGTTGTAGTTGAAGTTACCTTCGAGAGAGGAGAAAGAAGTGATCTGCAGGCCGGAAACGCCGTTGGCGGCGCAAACGGTTGCAAGGGAGTCGATAGTCTCGAGGGTAGCGGCGTTCGACATGTAGGAGGCCATGATGGCTTCGCTGTCGAAGCGATAATAGACGCGCTGTACGCTCTCACGGGCCTCTGTGCCCTTGTCCTGCGCGCGTACAAAAAAAGCACCGGCAGCGCCGGAGGCCCAGAAAACAAGCGCCAGGGCGGCCACTACGGCTGCCTTGGCGGACTTGCTGATGCTCTTTATGAAGCTCTGGGTCATGCTTTTCTGCTTTTCTTTTTTCTGGCTAGCAGAAGCGCATTATCCCCCATTAAGTGTGGAGACACTTCTGAACTAACCGGCGGCAAAGATATAACAAGTTTTTTTACTGTGCAAGAAAAATTTTATTTTTTTTCACAATTTTTTGCTGATTCGCATATTTTTTCGTTTTCTTTTAACAAAATGGGGGCACTTAACCCCTAAATACGCGCGTATAGGCCTACAATAGGGCTTTAAAACGAAACCTTTCGAAACGTTTTGATATTTTCAAACCGCATGCCATTATAAAAACATGAATTTAACGATTGCAAAATTATTATAAAAAGATTGAGCAAAAATTTGTTTTTTAAAAATAATTGTTTTATCTTTGCCCTTGGAACGTCACGAAAGACGGCCAGAAACATATGAACTATACCTATAATATTATTATTAAAAGAGTGCTCCCCTTTGCCGCTGCGATGGTGGCTTTCGGAGTCATGCTGGCATGCACACGTATGGACGACGTTTCCCTTCCTGAGGTTTCCAAGGGCAAACAGAAGATGGATTTCAATATTCTAGTCACCAGAGATGGTGAAGCCGTGAGCCCGGAACGCTCGGGAATAACGACCAGGGGTGGAAATTTCGACGAATCTTCAAACCTGGCCACAATGGATCCCGATATTCCCTTTGGCCTTATCGGAATCGACTTTGAGAACGAAACCCTGGTTCTGGACAATGCTAAGGTCGGAACCAGCAGCGGTGCTTACAGCGGGTGGTTCGATAACTACCTCTGGGAAGCCTCTAACGTAATCAGCTTCAGCGCATATTATCCATATGTAGACGAAGTTAGTTACGGTCTCAGCTACGAGAGCTACTCTATCCCCTACTCTGTTGAGGATACCGAAGCCGGTCCTCTTGTGAGTAAAACAGTGGAGAAAGCAATCGACCAGTTAAACATGGTACCCCTTGTCTTTCAGCACATTACAAATGACATTGGGTTCAAGATCTGCGACGTCACACCCGCTCCTGAACTGCAGGGCCTCATCCACCTTCGCAAGCTTACGGCCACCAATGTGGCGTCGTCCGGAATCTTCACCAACGACGTGCAGAACAGCACCGGAACCTGGCACAGGCAGGCTTATTACCGCAAAGTTGTCGTGTTCGAAGGGGATGCCAAGGTTGGCGTAGGCTCGGAGAACGAGAAGTTCGTGGGCTACGAGACCCTTGAGGACCGCCTGAAAGACAGCCATCGCTACTATTCCATTCCTGACGAAATCGAGATGGGAAAGCAGTGTGTAGAGGTTGTCTACGATGTGGAAAGCTTCACGCTGGGTGGCTACACCTATTCAAAACTGGAAGGCCAGACCGCCAAGTACATGCTGTACGGCCTTCTTCCGAACAATGTGTTCGTGTATGGCAAGCAGTACACCTTCCATATTGGACTGGACTTAAGTACAGTATATAGGCAAATAACCTTCACTCCGAGCGTAAGTGAGTGGGAAACAAAAATTTACGAGAACAACGACGACTTTTAAATGGCTTATACTCTGCTAATTTTCTTGCCAGCAGCGGCCTGCTTGTTCTGGATAGTCATTCATGTGCTGATGGCTTCCAGGACTAGTACGTTTGGATTGTATCTTGTTCTGCTGCTGATAGGACTGGGCGCATTCTTCTGCTATTCATGCTATGATGCGCCGCTCAGTTCGTGGAAGCTGCTGGATATCTCCAGTATGCTTACCTTGTTATTCGGACCCGCTCTGATTCCCCTGATCTGGATGTATCTGGAGCGCATGAAACCTGGAGATAAGTACCAGAATCCAATGCAGCTTCTGTGGATTATGGCCCCTGTAGCGCTGTTCACGGGAGCTTTGATGATTCATATGATAGCCGGAGGGGAAAACATCACCACATTCATGGAGCGCCTGTATACTAACGGCTATTACGCCACTAAAGATATGTACTATGGTACCATAGAATGGTGGTATCACGTGTGGATTGCTGTGGTAGCCCGTATAGTGCAAGCTATTGAGCTAATCGCGCTTCTGGCGATGTGTATCACAATGTCGTACAGGAACGATTTCAAGACAAAATATCTGCTGGTCTTCCTCAAAGGAGGCAAAATCAAGCTCAGACAGATCCAGATGCATACCGTAATGTCATTCATTACCCTGTTCTCCGTAAAACTTCTTATGCCCAGGGTATATCTGGTCTCTCACCCGATTATTCCAGCAGTATTTGGTGTATTGATGGCGTTTTTCGTGTGTGCTCTGAGCTATTTCGCGCTCTTTGGCGACGAAGTGGATGTCTCTCCGAAAGACCTGTTCTACGCCTGGCGTTTCAATTACAACCGTCTAAATAAGGCAGAAGTTGTGAGCGAAATCATTGGCGAACTTGTGGAAGATGCAGAAGATGAGGCACTTAAACGCATACGCGAACGGCTTCTTAGTGGAGGAATCGATGTTGAAGATTGGAAGAATGGCAAGATTTCAAAGGAAAACGAAACTTCGATAAGTGCAAGTGTATTTGCTGCTGTGGGCGACACGTGGGACGAAAACAGCCTGATGTCCCGCTTCCAGCACCTGATGATAGATGAACAGCTGTTCCTGCAGCCCAGTCTTACGCTTCAAGACGTTGCAGAAAGGCTTCACAGCAATAAAACTTACATCAGTAAGCTGGTAAACAACACCTATAACCAGGGATTCCCGGAACTTATCAATACCTTGAGGGTAGATTACGCTGAACAATATATATTGAAGCACCGCGATGCAAAGCAGGAATCAATTGCGCAGGCTTGCGGATTCCTGAGCGCATCCTCATTCAACAGCATATTCAAGAAGATTACCGGTATGACGCCCAAGGTATGGGCAGCTAGCAAGGACAACAAATGAACAACTACAGGATACTGATTGTAGACGACGTTCCAGTCAATAACTTACTGGTAGAGAAGATGTTAGGACGCTACAAGTTCAACATGCGCAGCGTCTGCAACGGAAAGGAGTGCATGGACGCGGTAGAAACTGAGAAACCAAACCTGATACTGCTGGATCTAATGATGCCGGTTATGGACGGATTTCAGGTGCTGAAAGAAATCAAAGGCAACCCTGAACTGGCAGATATAAAAGTAGTCGTTTTGTCCGCACTTAACACAAACGAAGACATCGTAAAGGCCTATAATCTGGGCGCAAACGACTTTATCACGAAGCCAATAATACTGGAAAAGCTGATTAACAGCGTTTCCAACCAACTGAATATTAAAGACTTAGCGAAGAATTGAGCGGGACTGTTACAAAATCTCATATATTAGGTTTTGTAACATCGCTCGGGGTGTAGCCAAAGTATTCTTTAAAGGCACTCGAGAAATAAGAGGCGGAAGAAAAGCCGCAGGCAGCATAAACATCACTCACAGGGAGGCCTTCACGAAGCATCGTGAGGGCCTTTTCCATACGGGCCTTTTTGAGGATCATTTTGGGTGCCGGAGCGCCTGCCTCTTTTAGTTTACGGTTGAGATGTACACGGGTAATACCAAGGGCATCCGCAAGCGTTTCCACTGAATATCCAGGATCTGTGAAATTCGCGGCCACAAGCTCCTCTACGCGGGCCACGAAGCCAGGATTTGGAACGATTTGGGGCTCATCAGCGTGAGATTCGGGAGATACAGCGTGAGACACAGTGGGAGATTCGTGTGACTCGACAGGCTCTGCGGGCTTCTTGGATACTGTTTCACCGACCTCAAGCGGCACTTTAGGTTCTGATTTCTTGAGAATTGGCAACTGCTTGCCCAGAACGAAGTATATAACCACCCCACAAAGTAGGATGATAATCACCCAATATGGCCAGGTAGGGTGATTCCGGTAGGAAGTAGGTAGATCCTGAACAGGAATACTGTCATTATCTTCCTTTGCTTGCGCTTCGAACAGCACATCCCCAGGCACTTCCTGTTGTAATTTAAAGCCGGAGAGTGTAGTATAAGAATATACGTCCCCGCGCGCGTCCTTCATATAGAGGGTTCCATTGGCGCTGAATGCCAGTGAAGCTATCGAGTCACAAGGGAAGTCTCCGGTAGCAGAAGAGTAGTGGAAGGTGCGTCCGGTAGACCCCAAACGAATCAGTCCATGAGACTCGGTCGCAATCCAAAGAGATCCGTCCTGAGGGCTGATTGTAGAAAATGTAACGTCTTTAGAATTTGAAACAATTCCCCTTTCTGCCATAGCACAGAGGGGTGTCGCCAGCATGAGAGCGGCAACTATTAGCCCTTTGCACCTCATAGAGATATTTTAACGCAGCGGAGATTCCCCATCCATTCGGACACCAGTCCGGCCCAAGTGCGACCGCCGTTCAGGCTCTGGAGTTTCTCCTCACGAGCGGCCGCGTCGAGAGAAGAGTCGGCAAGAATGTCGAGCACTTCTTGTTTGTCGGCTCCGGAGTAGCCGGACTCGACGACTTCGCGCAGTCCGTCCCAGTTTTCTTCACGAGTGCGCACAGTTATCCTGTCGGACGGGACGCCCAACTCGACAAGAAGATTTTTCACGGATTCAGCTCTTCGACCGGCGAGCACCTTGTTCCAGGAGACTCGGCCTTCAGGTGAAGCGAAGGCGTCGAGATAAATGACATCCGGAGGAGCGTTACTGTTAATTGCAGCGGTTAGCGCTTCGATCTGTACAGGGTTGTCGAGGCAGAATTTGTCCACCTGAGTGCTGCCTACTGCGAATTTTACCGATAATTCAGGCTTCCCTGAACTCTCTGAGAATTGAATATTCGACTTCGGAGCTGTGGACACCACGGTGCGACGCACTCTCGTGAAGCAATTCCAGAGGAGTTCGTCCCACACTACACCGCCCCAAAGATCCTGAAGTTTTTCCTCTTTGTCGGGGATGTTACTCTGAAGAATCTGAAGTGCTTCGTCTTTCCAAGGTTGGGAAGAGCGGCGGACATAAGCGATTGCGGGAGCCCAGTCTTCGGCGACATTGTCTATGGCCACGAGTGAATCCGGCAGTTCCGGCCAGATCTCCTTGAGAAGATTGAGCGTACTTTGAGAACGACGCTCGGCAAGACGCTGATTCCAATTGTAGCTGCCTTCGGGTGAAGAGTAGGAGCGGATGCAGATTTTGGAGGCCTCGCCGTTTTTGACTGAAGCGACCATTCCCTCAAGCGCTGAACGATCAGCAGCCGAGACGAGATCCCCGGCGGAAGTGCCGGTTTTTCCCACCTTATATATAATAGAGACTCCGGAGGCGGAAGCGCTCTCACAGAACAGGCCCAAACCCAGCGTTGCCGCCAGAATTGCCCAGAACTTTATGAGAGACTTCCTTATCATAGAAAATGTAACCTACAAATGTAATAAAATTATTTTGCTTTTTTGCAAAAGCGTTGTATCTTTGCAGTCCCAAATTTGAAATACCCATTGAGATATGGTGTAATGGTAGCACTACAGATTCTGGCTCTGTCAGTGAGGGTTCGAATCCTTCTATCTCAACAATTTTGCAGCCGGGCGCTGTAGCGCCTGGTTTTTTGTGCCAGAGAGCGTTGAAAGCTTGCTTTCATAAGCGATATCTGGCACAAAAAAGCAAAGTCGGCGAAGCCGACGGGGCTGCAAAATTTGCAAGCCCGCCGCAGGCGGCTAGGATAGCGCTCGAAGAGCGGAATCCTTCCAAAGCGCGGGTAGTGATGGCGAGGTAGCTCAGCTGGTTAGAGCGTCGGATTCATAATCCGGAGGTCGTGGGATCATGCCCCACTCTCGCTACCAAACGCCAACATTTCATAATACTCTATATATCCGAAACTGCCCTCCGAGGCGGTTTTTTTTGTACCTTTGCGGATATGGAATTCAGAATCGGACAAGGATACGACGTGCACCGCATCGAGGAAGGCCTTCCCATGTGGCTGGCCGGGGTGCAAGTGCCGTGCGACCGCGGTTTCGTCGCCCATTCAGACGGCGATGTGGCCATTCACGCACTCTGCGACGCCCTGCTGGGTGCTGCCGCTCTTGGCGACATCGGCAAACTCTTCCCGGATACCTCAGACGAATGGAAGGATGCCGATAGCAAGGAGCTGCTACGTATAGTAATGGAACGCGTGCGCGAGAAGGGCTGGGAGGTGTCGAACGTGGATGTCACCATCGCCCTTCAGTCACCCAAAATCGGCTCTCTGGTGCCGCGTATGCGGGATGTGATCGCCTCAGTGATGGACATCGAGAAGGACCAGGTGAGCGTGAAGGCGACCACTACCGAAAAGCTCGGATTCGTGGGTCGCGGAGAGGGTTGCGAATGTTGGGCCGTAGCACTTCTTCACAGGTAGAGCCTTGCTTCTTAAAATTTTTTAATATTTCCTTTGCTTTTTCGGCTATTTTGCCTACCTTTGTAAAGCAGAGGATTTCTGCATGATAATTAACTAGTTATAATCATTACAGCTATGAAGAAGATTTATGTCATTCTCGCCGTTGCAGCTCTCATGATCTGCGCCGCATCCTGCGGAAACAAGAAGGCCAACAAGGAAGCTGAACCCGCCGCCGTTGAGGCTGCCGCTCCCGCTGCCGAGGCTGAGCCCACCGTTAAGGACGCTGCCCAGGAAGCCGCTGAAGATGTCGCCAAGACCGCCATCTCCACCGCTGCTGATAAGGCAAAGGACGCTATCAAGAACAACTAATCTGTTCCTGCACAGCAAAAAGAAGCCGACTCAAGGAGCCGGTTTTTTTGTGCCTTTTCCTAAGGCCGACGCTATTTGAAGAGCTTTTTGACGAGTTCGGGCACGTCGGCCACGCGAACGACCTTCACGCCGCCTGAGCTGGCAGGACTGCCTGTCTCCTTGCCGACGCCGGCATCTTCCGTCTTCTCGAAAGCGCTCACGAAGATACGTTTGAAGCCCAGCCTTGCCGCTTCGGCGATGCGACGCTGGCACTGGGCGACCGGTCGAATCTCCCCGCTGAGGCCCACTTCGCCGGCGAAGCAGACGTCGGCCGGAATGGCGAAATCGAAGTTGCTGGAGAGCACCGCGCACACTACCGCCAAATCGGCTGCCGGGTCGCTCACTTTGAGGCCGCCGGCCATGTTCAGGAAGACGTCTTTCGCGGCCAGATGGAAGCCGGCGCGCTTTTCAAGTACCGCCAGAAGCATATTCAGGCGCCTCGTATCGAAGCCGGTGGCGCTGCGCTGGGCGGTGCCGTAGACGGCCGACGAAACCAGGGCCTGCACTTCGAACAGCAGAGGACGGGTGCCGTCGAGCGTGGCGCAGATGGCCGTGCCGCTCAGGCCCGCCTCGTGCATGGGGATGAGGAGTTCGGAAGGGTTCTTGACCTCTCTTAGCCCGCTGCCAGTCATCTCGAAAACCGCTATTTCCGAGGTGCTGCCGAAGCGGTTCTTGATGCTGCGGAGGATGCGGTAGCTGCCGCGGTTCTCGCCTTCGAACTGAAGGACTGCGTCGACAATATGCTCGAGGATTTTTGGGCCGGCGATGTAGCCGTCTTTGGTGATATGGCCGATGAGAATGACAGGAACGCCGGATTCTTTTGCGAAACGCAGGAGTTCGGCAGCCACTTCCTTGATCTGGGAGACGCTGCCGGGAGTGGAGTCCACCGCCTCGGAGTACATGGTCTGGACCGAGTCGACGATCATGAGATCGGGATGACTTGCCGAGGCTTCGGCGATGATGTCTTCGATGAGGGTTTCGCAGAAGATGTCGATGTTCGGTTCGACGGGGGCTTGGCTTGCCGGCGCGGCTTCGACGGGTAGGGCGGCGGCAAGGCGCTCGGCACGCATCTTGACCTGTTTAGCGCTCTCTTCACCGGTGACATAGAGGGTGCGGAGTCCGGGGTTGGCGAGGGGAATCTGCAGACTGAGCGTGCTCTTGCCGATGCCGGGTTCGCCACCTATGAGCACCAGGGAACCGGGGACGATGCCGCCGCCGAGGAGACGGTCGACTTCGGGCATACCGAGGGAAAGGCGGTCTTCTTTGCGATAGTCTATCTCTTTGAGTTTGAGCGGCTTTCGATTGTTGTCGTTGGTGTTGCCAACGGTGCGGGCAACCCTGGATGCCTTCGATCCGCGACCTGCCTTGGCAGCGCTTGGCTGCACCTCCATCTCCTTCATTGTATTCCATTCGCCACACGCCGGACAACGCCCGAGGAACTGCGGAAATTCATTTCCGCAGGAGGTGCAATACCATACAGTTTTCGCCTTTGCCATATCACTACAAATATAGCGAAAATATTATTTCAGATTAAAGCCGGGGCTGGCCCATTCAGACATTTCGTCAGGGGCTGAAGAAACGGCGGGGTTGGGGGCGTAGATCAAATACCCCTCGATACTCGGATTCATCAGGATGTACTGGCGGGCGGCATCCAGGCCAATGACCATGCAATAGGTTGCGAGGGCGTCGGCGAGTTCGGCCGAGGGGGCGACGATGGTTGCGCTGAGGAGCCCATTTTCGGCCGGGCGACCGGTGCGCGGGTCGATGGTGTGGGAGTATTTCACGCCGTCGCGGACGTAGAATTTTCGGTAGTTGCCGCTGGTGACAATGCCCTGGAAGGGGGGTAGCCCGTCGGATTCCCAGAGGCCGTCGAGGTCCGCGCCGGGAGTGGCGTTGCCGTCGACCGGACGGTCGACTCCGACACGCCAGGGTCGTCCCGAAGCATTCACGCCGCGGCAGAGGATTTCGCCGATATCGACCAGCATGTCGCGCACGCCCAGACTCGCGAGGTAGGAGGCAACGGTGTCGCAGCTGTAGCCCTGGGCGATGGCGTTGAAGTTCAGCTGGGGAAGGGCGGCAGCCGTCTGCTGCGGGAGGGCGGCGGCATTTTCGGGCGATTTTGACGCACCCCCCTCGATTTTGACCGGGGGGTGTTGCATTTTTGGCTGATTTTGCTGCCGCCCCTCCTCCGCCACGAGGCGGGAGGCGCAGAGGCGGCCGTCGGGAAGGAGCCCGTCTTCCATTCGGGGCAGCAGGCGGCCCATTCCGCTCACGGCAAGGGCGGCGGAGACGGCGGCATCGTCCGGAAACTCCCCGCTCTTGAAGCCGAAGCCCCAGATGTCGAAAAGGGGACCCGCGGCGACGTCGACCGCTCCCCCGGTGGCCTCCCAGATCTGCCGGGAACGGTTGTAGAGGCCGATGAGCATGGGGGACGGGACGATGGTGTCGCCCGCGTTCAGGCGGGAAAGCTCCGAGGATTTGTTGTAGCCGCTGAGGGTCCGGTCGATGTCGGACAGGATGCTCTCGACGCCGCGCTGGACCTCGGCCGGAAGGGGTTTCACGCCGGCGGTGTTGTATTTGACGGTCCAGGTACCGCCCTGGGCATAGCCGCCGATCTGGACGTAGCCGTGCTGGGTGCAGGAGGTCAGGACGAGGATTAGAGCGATGGCGTGGAGACGGAGGGACATGACGGAGGGGGTTATTCGAGGAGGCTGAGGTAGACAGCTTCGGCG
Source organism: Bacteroidales bacterium (assembly GCA_017412645.1). Taxonomy (GTDB): domain Bacteria; phylum Bacteroidota; class Bacteroidia; order Bacteroidales; family UBA932; genus Cryptobacteroides. The sequence goes on from JAFPWX010000013.1 coordinate 53,116, forward strand.
GCGGTGACGGCGGCAGTTTCGGTGCGGAGGCGGGAGGCCCCGAGGCTCACCGGGATAAAGCCGGCGGCCATGGCGGCGCGCACCTCTTCGGGAGAAAAGTCCCCCTCGGGGCCGATGAGAACGACGATTTCGGGGAGTTCTGCGGCCGGGGTGTTCGCGGCGGGGGTGGTTGCAGCCGGGGCGGGGTTGGCGCGCCAGAAGTCGCGCAGGAGCCCCATGATGGAGGCGCGGGGCTGGACCTCGTCGGAACAGTAGGCGATTAGGCGAAGGGTGGCGGGGGAGCCTGGGACCGCAGCGGCCGATTCGGGCGAGTCCTGGACCGAACCGTCATTTTCGGGCGATTTTGACGGTATCCCCCCGAAAAAATTGGGGGATACCTGCATTTTCGGGCAATTATGACGGTTGGCCTCCATTGTCGAAAGCATGGCCTCCGAAAGTGAGCACCCGGCTATGAAATCGCGGACCGAGATGGCGGGAGCGAGGGTCGGGACGGCGCCTTTGAGCGACTGTTTGGAGGCGGAAAGAAGGATCTTCCCGAGGCGGTCGGCCTTACCCAGGACTTTGCGCTCGGAGCGGTCGCCTATAACCGGGACCAGGGTGTCGAGACCGACCTCGGTGGCCTTCTCGGCCATCCATTCGTAGCGGTCGGGGTTCTTGGTCGGGCAGACGGCGAGGGTCAGACGGTAGGGATGGGCGTGCCAGCCGGGTTCGGCGGAGTCGATCCGGGCGACGGCGGCAGACCCCCGATCTGAGTGGCGGGCGGCAGCCCTGTCATTTTTGGCCGATTTTGACGGACCCCCCGGGTAAAATGCAGGGGGGGTCTTGCATTTTTGGCCATTTTTGACGGAGCCCCCCTCGAGGTTAGCGGAAAGAGTCGACGAGGCCTCGATGTCAGTGGAAAGGGCTGACGAGGGAGCCGGGCCAGAACCGGGAGCGATGGTGGGGTCCAGGAGGGTGCAGTGATAGAGGGTGCCGCGGCCGTCGATGACCTCGATTTGGTCGCCCGGACGATGGCGAAGCACCTTCACGCAGTGAGCGGTCTCTTCGGGGGGAAGGCTGAGGATGGAACCCTGGATGTCGTCGGAATAGAAAATCTCCATAAGCCTATTTTCATCAGATTATCGTGAGCGTATGACCGCTTGCCGGAATGTACTTATCCAGCAAGTCACTGGTGCGGATTTTTACAAAACAGGTGGCGGTGCCGTCGGTGCAGGCAAAGCATTCTGCGTCTGCCACACTGCGGTACATCACCAGTCTGACGGAGGCACTTTGCGGGAGAATGGCACTGAGGATGGTGGTGGCGCCAGGCTCGACTCCGGTGAGATCCAGGAGTTTGTCGGCAGGTGCGAAAGAGACCCTGGGTATGCCTCCGAGGGAGGCGCAGAAGTCTCTGGTTATGAAGGGTTTGTCGCCCGGGGTGACGTAGAGGTAGAACTCGGTCTGCTGACGGTTGCAGAGGAAAACGGTCTTTACGATCTGTACGCCGATCTTCGAGTCGATATTCCGGCAGTCCTCCATGGTGATGCCCGGGTCGGTGTCCACCCGTTCGAACGAGATGCCAAGGCGGTCGAAGGCCCCGTATATCTCCCTTTGGAGAGTAGTGGTGAAAACCGGAGGCGGAGTCGTGATTATTTCGCTGACCTTGAACATTTAGGGACGGATGATTTCGACTTCGCCGTCGAGGCCGAGTTTGAGGATCTGCGAGGGACGGCCGGTGGCGGAGTCGTCGAAGCGGACGGAGGTTGCAGAGGTAGCGGCGCGGGAGGCGGGTGGCGGGGCGGCAGAAAGGGCCTGGCGGGAGCTGGGGGCAGGGGCAGCGGGGCGCTGGCGGGCGGAGGTTGCAGAGGTAGCGGCGCGGGAGGCGGGTGGCGGGGCGGCAGAGCGCTGGCCGGCAACGGCGCGGGAGAGGACGGGGAGGGCGAGGCCGGAGACGGCGGCGGGGACGACGTAGTCGACCCCGGCGAGGATCTCGGGAGAGATCTCGTCGAAGGAGGCCGGAGCGGGCTCGCCGGAGATGTTGGCCGAGGTGCTGACAAGCGGACGGCGGAGACGATAGATCAGCCGGTTGCAGAAGACCGCCCCGGCCGACACGGGACGTTCGTCTCCGGCCTCGGCGGCAGCGCGTTGGGAACGGGAGTCGCGCGGGCTGCCTGCGGGGGTGCGGGAAGCGGAGGCATCGAAGCCGATCCAGGGGATGCGGATGCCGACGGAGCCGTCGGCCGCAACGACCGAGGGGGCGAGGCCGAAGGCTGCAGGGGAGGGGCTGGAGGCACGTCCCTCAGGGGCAGTCCCCTCTCCTGCTACGCGTTGAACTACCGCTCCGGGATAGACTATGGTCATGGGGGCGTCGTTCACGGAGACCAGGTCGACGGCAATCGACGGGATCTTCCGGATGTAACGCGCCACCATGTCGAGATCACAGGCCAGCAGAACCAGGGATTTGGCCTCGGCGCGACGCTTGAGGGCGAAGACGCGCTGGACGGCCGCCTCGTTGGTGGCGTCGCAGCCGATGCCCCAGACGGTGTCGGTCGGATAGAGGATGAGGCCGCCGCGTTTCAGGACGTCGAGGGTCTCGGCGATGACATCGCTTATATCGTGATTTGTGGCCATTCGTCTACCACCAGGATTGATTATACAGCGAACCGGACTTCTTCCAGCAAGTCATCAGGAGCCAGGCGAAGAGGGCGCCGCCGAGATGGGCGAAGTGAGCCACGCCGTCGAGGGTGCCGGTGACTCCGGTGAGGAGTTCGATGCCCAGGAAGATGAGCACCATCCATTTGGCGGAGAGGGTGACGGGCGGGAAGAGCAGGGTCATGCGGTTTTCCGGGTACAGGAAGGCGTAGCCCAGGAGCACGCCGTAGATTGCGCCGGAAGCGCCCACAGTGGGGGTGAGCTTGAGTTGGGCGTAGAGGGCAGCTGCCTTGGAGACGCCGTCGGCCATCTGGTTCATGAGAGATGCCGCCTGAAGAGCCTGCACTCCCATGTGCAGGGCCGCGGCGCCGAGTCCGCAGATGAAGTAGAAGAGCAGGAACTTGCGCTCCCCTATCGTGCGCTCAACCGCCATGCCGAAAATGAACAGGGTGTACATGTTGAAGAAGAGGTGCCAGAATCCTCCGTGCATGAACATGTGGGTGAGGGGCTGCCACCAGCGGAAGTATTGCGACGCCGGATAGAAAAGTCCGAAAGTGCTCACCATGAAGTTCTCGTTGACGAGCGTGGCGATAAAGAAGATAGCGTTGACTATCAGGATATTGCGTGTGACGACCGGAATCATCGGGCGTCTTTCATATGGCTGCTGGTCGTAGTAGGACATGGGCTGGAAACTTCTAAAACTTTTTGTCGATCTCTTCGAGCGGGATAAGGGCGACGATACGGCGTCCGCCCGGGGTGAGCTCAGAGTTTTCGCAGGCGAAGAGGGCGTCGACCAGAGCCTTGGCCCCGGCTGCGTCGGACAGCGTGAAGCCTATGGATTCGAGGGTGGCGAACTTGGCGGCGATGGCGCTCCACACCATGTCAGAGGGAGCCGAAGGATTGTTGTCCGAGAGGATGAGGACGAGGTCCTGTACCATCTGTTCCACCTTTCCGGGTTCACAGGAGAAGCCTTCGGGCACGCCGTTCACGACCACGGTGTCGGAACCGAACGGGGCGATGTCAAAGCCCAGAGCTTCCAGAGTGCCGGCCTGCTCTTCGAAAAGTAGGCGCGATGCAGGGCCGACCTGGACGGCGACGGGGAAGAGTGACTTCTGGGAGATGTGAGCGGAGTGGCTCAGGGCCGCGAGCGCCTGCTCGTAGGCGACGCGTTCCCGGGCCCTGCGGATATGGACTGCAAGCAGCCCCGAGGCCGACTGCGACACGATGTATTTGCCCTTGACGATCAAGAGGTTAGGCCCCGCTCCGGCGGTTGTGCCGGGGGCTGCAGCTGCCAGGGGGCTGCCACCCTGGCCAGCTTCAGAGCTTGAAGCGCGGCTGGCTTGAGAGGGGGATGGGTAGCCGTCGAATAGGGCGTCGTAGCGGTCGGGGGTGTAGGGAGCCGGGGAGGTGCTGCCTCCGAGAGGCGTGCCACCCTCGTGAGCACCCCAAAAATCAGCAGATTTTCGGGGACCCCGGTTTCCTTCGCTTCGAGGGGCCCAGCCGCCAGGCTGGGAGGGATGAGCGGCGAAGCCGCGAACCGGGTCGGAGGCAGCAGCCTCCCCGGCTCCGTAGGCGAAGGGGTCGTAATTGGGGTCGAGGTCGGGGGCGGGGGCGGAGACGGGGCCGTGGATGGCCTCGAAGTTGCGGCCGAGCACCGGCATCTGCACGCCGGAGGCGGCGTCGAAATCAATCCCATCGCCGAAGGCGTTGCGCCCGAGCGTTTCCTTTACGCAGGCGTAGAGAATCTGGAAGACGACGTTTTCGTCGGCAAACTTGACCTCGCTCTTGGTGGGCGAGATGTTCACGTCCACATCGGCCGGATCGACCTCAAGCCAGATGAACCAGGAGGGCTGGACGTCCGCTGCGATGAAGCCTTCGTAGCCTTTGAGCACGGCTTTGCGGAGGTAGCCGCTGCCGAAGTAACGGCCGTTGACGAAGAAATACTGGTTCGCCACCGTCTTGCGGGCGCTCTGGGGACGGGCAAGGAAGCCGTGCACGCGGACGGTGGTGGTGTCGGCCTCAAGGTCGACGATGTCGTCTGCCACCGAGCTGCCGAGAAGCTCCAGGATGCGGAATTTCAGGGACTTGGCGGGGCGGAGGACGTAGAGGTCGCGGTCGTTAGAGCGCAGCGAGAAGGCGATTTCGGGGTGAGTGAGCGCGACGCGGGTGAACTCCTCGACGATATGTTTGAGTTCGACGTTGTCGCTCTTGAGGAACTTGCGGCGCGCCGGGGTGTTGTAGAAGAGGTTGCGCACCGCGAAGTTGCTGCCGACGGGGGCCGCGACGGTGGAAGTGCGGATATCGGGGCCGCCGGCCACCACTTGGGTGGCGGTCTCGTCGCCGGGGCGACGAGTGCGGAGGGTCACCTCCGCTACGGCGGCCACGCTCGGCAGCGCTTCGCCACGGAAGCCGTAACTTCCGATCGCGGACAAATCTTCCGCCGTGGCGATCTTGCTGGTCGCGTGCCTTTCGAAGCACAGGACGGCATCGGCCGCACTCATACCACAGCCGTTGTCTATCACCTGGATCAGAGTCCTGCCGGCATCGGCCACCACCACTTTGATGTCGGTGGCGCCGGCGTCGACCGCATTCTCCATCAGCTCCTTCACCACCGAAGCGGGCCTCTGGACCACTTCTCCGGCGGCGATCATATTGGCCAGGCGGGCCGGCAGTATCTGCAACTTACTCATTTGACGAAGAGATAGGGATAGAGTTTCAGGAAGAAGAAAATCACGGCGACCACCAGAAGCATGGTGATAATGCCGATAATGGTCTGCACGGTTTTCATGGGAGACTTGGTGCGCTTGTAGGCGCCGTCGCGGAAGGCCCCGCGAACGTAGCTGCCGGGCACGTAGCCTTCTTTCTTGGCACTGCCGTCCACCGCACCGAAATACTGGCGGCGCTTTTCCTTTTCGGCGTCGTAGTAGATCGGTTTGTGATTGTAGGTACGGTGCTCCGTCTCCCCGAAGAAATTGAATATTGCCATATCACACAAATATAGCAATTCCTTCGGGAATTACGTTAATCCATCCAGAATGTTACTCCCAGAGAGATCATCTTGTAGCGCGGGTCGTACACGGTGCGAGAGATGCCGCGATCCTCGTAGAACTGGTTATTCAGACGGCCGGCGAGTGCGTCTTCATACATAAAGCGAATGCCGGTCTTATTAAAGACCACCTCGAATCCGAAGCTCTTGTTGAGCCAGCCGATGCGGCCGATATCTTTCACTCCGTCGGAGAGGGTGTTGATGGGGTAGTTGTCGGTGCCGTCGAGCATGAACTGGAGGTATCCCTTCACGCCGCCGTATGCGCGGACCTGGATCTTCGGGGTGACGAAGAAGTTGAGAACCGGCATAAGGCCCATGTTCCAGCTCATGTGGGTGGCGAGTTCGTCCGTCCCCTTCACTTTTCCCATGCCGAAGCTCATTCCTATCATGTTCCAGTCCAGAGCAAGCGGGCCCCAGATTGGGAAGAGGAAGTCACCATTATAGTTGAAGCCGTGTACCGTGTAGTCGGGATAGTAGTAGTACATGCCCACCGGGTCGTACCACTGCATGTTGAGGTAGCCGAAGTTGATGCAAGCGCCACTTCTCACGCGAAGCACATCGGAGATGGTGTTGGTATGCTCTTCGAGATCGTAGCTGGCGTATCTCTGCAAGGAGGTCTGTGCGAATCCCTGCACCGCGAGGCCCAGAAGGGCTATGAGGATGATGAATTTTTTCATGGCTTTGATCTCTAAAGGGTTACTTCGCCGGTGAGGTAGTTGATCGACTTGAAGAAGCGGGTGCGGGCGCACTTGCTGAACTTGAGCGACTTGTTGGAGCCGCCTCGCTCGACCTTGATGGTGCCGGAGTAGTAGGTGCGGTGACGATTGTCCAGGGTCTGGCCCTCGGTGACATCGAGGCCCTTGAGCACGTCACCAATCTTGAGGCCGCTCTGCTTCACCACCTCGGAGTTCTTGTCCAGGCCGATCACGGAACCGTCACCCGCCAGGATGATACCGAAGTCGTAGAGCGGGATGTCCTTGTAGAAGAAGCGGGTGCAGCCCGAAGCTTCTTTTTCTTCCGAAAAGTCTTCGGAGGGCCAGTCGAACCAGGTCACGGCGTTCTCGTAGAGCTTGTCGATGTTGGCGTCGGTGTTCTCCTGATAGTTGTATTTGAGCTGATAGATTAGAGGCAGGGTCTTCTGGCCGAGCTTTTTGGCTTCCAGAAGGTCGATTTCCAGATATGCGGTGGTGGAGGCGCTCTTGTGGGTGTATCCGCCGGACTTCACCGTGGTGTATTTGTTCTTGGTGACGCTGCCGAGATAGGTGCCCTTCCAGCCGTAGACCGGGGTGCTGGTGCTACCGGTCTGAACCTGCTGTTCGGTTTCGGGAACGTAGTTGTATTCCACGCTCTGGTTGGCGTCTTTCACGATAGTGAAGACGACGTCGGGATCGTTCTCGTCGCGCTTGAGGCCCACCTTTTCGAGCTTGGTGCAGATGGTTTCGAAGAGCTCTTTATCCGCCAGCACGTCGTCGGAGGAGAAGTAGTAGTCGTAGGTCTTGAAGCTGCGCCAGGCGGCGTCTTTGTCCATGCGGATCTTGTAACGGTCCGACATGTTGTTGTACGGTTTGGACACCCATTTGGCCTGAGCCGGGTGGAAGCCGGCCGCCGTCATCCAGGCGGGGAAATCGGTGCCGAAGGTGACCTCGTACTCGCCTATCGCCGGATGCTCGAGCTTGAGGACGTGCCTGTAGGGCGACTCAATCGCGTCGTAGAAACGGTCGGCATTCCAGCCACGGGCGTCGCGGCCGTCTACCGCAAGGACCCTGGAGCCGACGTAGATGGGCTCTTCGGTAGGACGCCAGAAGAGTTTCTGGTCCGCCCTGGTGGGAGCGTCGAGAATGGAGATGATATACTGGCGTATATCCCTGGACTGCTTGTCCATCCAGCTGGGGGTAAGGTCGCCGCCCCACGTGACGGTGAGATAATCCGCATCCCACCAGCGGATGTTGCGTACGCCCATCACGGGCTCCCCTCCCCATGCGAACGCCGGGAGCAGGAGCGCGAGAGCAAGTATAAGAGACTTTTTCATAACTCTGTCCATTTCGGACAAAGTTACGTTTTCCGAACTAGTTTTTTGTGGTGGATTACACCACAGAAGCTAGCGTTTTCTCTCTCCCAGCACCGCCCAGCGGATGAAGGGGATACGGCGCAGGAGCTCGTAGAGCAGGGGCGAAAGGGTGAAGACCGCCACGGTAAGGATGGCGTACATCGCCACGGGCGGCAGCTGGGTGTAGACCTTCATCATGTAGCCGAGGGAGGCGATGACAAGGTAGTGGACGATGTAGAGGCCGTAGCTGCTTTTGGTGAGGTATGAGGCCACCGGGCCGGTGCGGTCGAACTTTGCGCGGAACCAGCCTATCATCGCCAGGCAGGCCAGCCAGCCGTAGGCGCAGTTGAGCGGGCTACCCAGGTATGCCGGTGAGGTATTGTCCTGACCGAAGGACGTGCCGATGAGGAGGCCGCCGGCGATGACTGCTGCTGCCATTGTCGGCACCCAGAATTTGCCGAGGAGGTCGTGCACGGAGTCATTGCTGAAGATGAAGTAGCCCATGAGGAACGGCACGAAGTAGAAGAGCGGTTTGTAGAGATTGTAGAGGCCGTCTGGGCTTTCCGGGCGGGGATTCCGGATGATGAGCTGTTCGGCGCCGAAGAACGCCAGGCCCAAAACCAGCAGCAGGATCACAGCCAGCACTTTGCGGCCTGCGCCGACGTTCCCGGACGCCCCGGCTTCTGCATCCGCCACTTCTCCCCCGAAGGCGCGGCCGCACCAGTCGTGGAAGCGGTTCTTCGGGTCGAGTTTACGGATAATGAGCAGGAGGAGCGAGAAGAGCCAGAGGTCCTGGATGAACCAGAGGGGCCCTATGCCGCTGAACGACCAGATGATGTATTTGGCCACGCCGGGCACACCTGCTGTGAGGTCGGTCCCCTGCGCGACTCCGGCGACGGCAGTGTTGAAGTAACCCACCATCCACTGGAAGACGAGAAGGCCGATGGTGCCGGGAACGAGCAGTTTGCGGGTGCGGGAATTAAACCATTCTTTTACTCCCTTCCCCTCCAGACCATACCTTGCACTCATGCCAGCAAGCAGGAAGAGGAGCGGCATGAACCATGGATAGAGGATGTACATGACGACGTCCTGATACTGGGGGCAATCGGGATACGGGCCAAAGCCGCCGATGCCGCCGAAGACACCCTTGTTGTTGTAGAAGTAGATGACGTGATAGAAGAGCACCAGGAGGACTACCACCCAGCGCAGATTGTCGAGCCAGAATTTGCGGGAAGTGGTTCCGGCTGGAGCATAGATTTCGTTTTTCATGATTTCTGCGGGTTACTTGGTTAAACCATCCATCATCTGCCCAAGGGCATCCTGGAAGATTTCGGTTTTGAGGAGCACCATGCCTTTCTGATCGCCGAGGACCAGGAGGGCGTCGCCGGGTTTGATGTCGTAGAGTTTGCGGGCGTCGCGGGGAATGACCACCTGGCCTTTGTCCCCCACCTTCACTACGCCGAAGATGTATTTGCCGTCGTTTTCTTGCATGGTATAAAAAGTAAGAATTTTCCCACAAATATAACAAAATTCTGGATGTTGGAGCGCCTCGGGAGCCGATAGTCGCGCGAATTGATTATTTTTGTGATATGGAGATTCTGGAAATTCATTCTCTGGATGCGCTGGCAGGTGAGTCGCCTCGCATTTCTACCGAAGTCATGGTCGCGGACCTGCTGGGGCTGATGGAGGAGCTGGATTCCACGCTTGCGGTGACGCCGACGATGCTGCGGGCGGCGGCTGAGAATCCGGACACACATCTTTTTGTGGCAGTGGAAGACGGACACGTGATCGGCACCGCTTCCCTGTGCGTAATGCACTGTCCTTCAGAGACTAAGGCCCGGATTGAGGATGTGGCGGTGGCGTCTTCCTATAGGGGGCGTGGAATCGGACGCTGGCTGATGGAACACATTCTGGAGTTCGCACGCCGGGAGCTCGCACCCGTCGAACTGAATCTCACTTCACGTCCGGCGCGGGTCGCCGCCAATCAGCTTTACCGCAGCCTCGGGTTCCTGCCGTACAAAACCAATGTTTATAAGATGAAGGTGTAGGGTGGGGGGGCATCGGCGCAAGTGCAGCTAACAGTCCGAGGAGTTCCGCAAGTGTCGGAGACGTCCCATTTTTCGGGACGTCTCGGTCAAAAAAGGCCCAAAAACGTAGGAGACGTCCCATTTTTCGGGACGTCTCCTACACCCTACCACCTCAACTTACAATGATTCCAGCAAACAGGCGGCTTCGAAATAAGAAACTCCGCAGACTCTGGCAATCTGTGTGGCATCCGCGCTGAAGCGGAAACGGATTTGTCGGGCTAGTTCAGCGAGCTCTTCCTTCGCGAGTTCTATCACCGATGATTTCTGAAACAGGCTTCGGCAAAGATCCGGCAGCGCGGCAAAGATGATTTGATCTCGAAAAGCGGGAAGGTTTTCATTTGCTTCCAGACGTCTTCGGGCCTTGGAGGAAGATTTAAGAAAGTAATCCATTCGCTTTGGGGTGCGGAAACAGGATTCTACAAACCTTACATCTGTATATGAAAATGGAAGAACGTACCCTTCCCCGCCGACCAGCCATTTGTCAGGCAGATCAATGAATTCACTTCGAAGAATCTTTGAGCGCTCGCGACCTGAACAATCTCCTATGAATCGGCCTGAAGGGAGCGACGGATTGAAGAACACGCTTCCGGTACCCCAGCGATATTGACTTGGATGAGAACAAATGTTTGCAGACACACTATTCATCTGAACATATGCAATGGCTTTCTCAATACCTTCGTCGTATGCGCTGACTTCTCTCACATCGAGATTATTCCCACGCAAGAACTCCTTGATTTTGTACTTTCGGCGGTAGTATAAGGAGTATCGATGCTTAAACTGATTAATAAACGCTATCACCTCTTCCCGCTCCCCTTTGAGCACGAAGTGGACGTGGTTGGACATGAGGATAAAGGCCAGGATTACGACCTCCGGACACTGTGCGGCCTGTATGGCGATGTAGTTCATCGCCACTTTGAAGTCTATTTCGTCACGGAACCAAAGCCCCTCCTCGAGATGTTCCGTACTGAGCAAAAAGATTCTTCTCATTATGTTCTCCGGGGCATTAGAGCCCGGTTTGCGAAAAATAGGTGATTTGTTCTTATTTTTGTGGAGTAAATCGGGGTGTAAAACGAAATTATTTTTTTTGCACATATGAAAAAAATTGTATTCTGGGATTTGGACGGCACTCTGATCGACACATTGGAGGATCTGGGCGCGGCTGTGAACCATGCTCTCGCGCTTCGGGATTTGCCCCAGCTCAGCTCTGAGGATTTCCGGAAGATGGTTGGCCATGGTGTCCGCAATCTGGTGGCGCAGGCCCTGGAGAAGGCGGCGTCATTGGCGGAGGTGACCCCTGCGGCTGGAGCCCCTGAGGACGTTCGCACCGACGCTTACATCGACTCCGCCCTGGCGGATTTCAAAGAATACTATTGCGCGAATATCGACGTCTTCACGCGCCCGTACCCCGGGATGCCGGAACTGCTCTCGGAGCTGTCAAAGTCCGGGGTGAAGATGGCGGTGGTGTCGAACAAGTTCCAGGAAGGAACCGAGCGCCTGGTGAAGGAGTTCTTCCCAGACGTCGATTTCGTGGCGATCCTCGGGAACCGTCCCGGTTGGCCGTTGAAGCCATCCCCGGAGATAGTGGAGGATGTGTTGAAGCGGGAAGACGGGGGCGGCGAGCACATCTCCCGCGCCGACGCCATTCTGGTGGGCGATTCTCCCACCGACATGCGCACGGCGGCAAACGGCGGAATCGACGCCATCGCGGTCACCTGGGGCTACAGCTCGCAGGAAGAACTTAATGTCCCCCACTACGCCCGCAGCGTTGAGGAACTTCGCCGCCTGCTCGCCGAGGTGTAAATCACCAGGGTAAAATCCGTTTCTAAACGATTAAAACAATATTTCAATGGTTGCTGTTTCTTCAATTATCATGATGGCGATAAACGCCCTTATCGGCATTGTCGCACCTTTCCTGCTGGCCCGGTGGGCCATCAGAAACCTCAAGGCCGGCCTCAAGTCGGTCCTCACCGGTGCCGGCGTTTTCGTGCTGTTCGCCCTGATCTTGGAATCTATCGTCCATCAGATAGTCTTGAAGGGTCCCCATGGCGCCGCCATCATAGGAAACACTTATTACTATGCGCTTTACGGCGGACTGATGGCTGGACTTTTCGAAGAGGCCGGCCGTTTCCTCTCGATGAAGTTCATTCTGAAAAAGGAGTCTCCCGCCGCTAAGACCGGTATCGCTTACGGAGTCGGCCATGGCGGCATCGAACTGCTGATTATCTTCGGAGTCACGATGGTATCGAACCTCGCCATCTCCGCCCTCATCAACTCGGGCAACCTCGACGTGCTTCTGGCCACCGTTCCCGAAGCCAATCGCGCTCAGGTTCAGGCTCAGCTGGAAGGACTTCAGACCTTGACTGTCGGCACGCTCCTCTTCGGACTCTGGGAGAGGGTGTCGGCAATTATCCTTCAGATCGGTCTGTCGATCATAGTATGGACCGCCGTCCGCAAAGGCGGCAAGTGGCTCTGGCTCTTCCCGGCCGCGATACTGCTGCATGCCCTGGTGGACGCCCTTGCCGTGATCATCAGTAAGAGTGTCGGCATGCTGGCTACCGAAATCGTGGTCTTTGCCCTGGCAATCGCCGTCGGATCCATCGGCTGGATGCTGGCAAAAAGGCTGAATGTTGCCGCGGCTCCCGGAGCAGCTCCTGCCGCCGCAGCCCCCGTCGCCGCCCCGGCCGCTGCCGCTTCCGGCGCCGAGGCCACCGCAGCCCCATCTCCCGCTTCCGGAGCCACCCCATCGGAATAGCCATGAACATCCTTCTCCAACAGATGCTCTCCCACGCGGACCAGTCGCAGGTGGCGGGGCTGGCGCGCTTCTTCAAAACCGGCCCGGGCCAGTACGGCGAGGGCGACAAGTTCCTCGGAATCAAGGTCCCGGTAACGCGCGCGGTGGTGAAGGAGTGCTGGCGCCAGGTCGGCCTTCCTGAAATGGAAGACTGCATCGCCAGCGAGTATCATGAGGTCCGCCTCGCCGCGCTGCTGACCCTTGTCGAGATTTTCAAACATGATTCTTCTTCCCGCCAGGCCTGCGTCGACTTTTACCTTTCCCACACCGACCGCATCAACAACTGGGATCTCGTCGACCTGAGCTGCTACCCCCTGCTGGGCGAGTGGCTGCTCGACAAGGACCGCACCCTCCTTTACGATCTTTCCCGCCGCGGCCGCACAATCTGGGAGCAGCGCATCGGCATCGTCAGCACCATGACCATCATCCGCCACGGGCAGCTGGCCGACACCTTCGCCATCGCCGACATCCTCCTTCATCACCCCCACGACCTCATCCACAAAGCTGTCGGCTGGCTCCTTCGCGAAGCCGGCAAGCGGGATAAGGCCGCGTTGGAAAAGTATCTGAAAGGCACTGATCCGACCGCCGCTCCTGCCCCCTCTGGCAACGCCGCCACCCCGCGCTACTTATCCATGCCGCGGACCATGCTCCGATACACGATCGAAAAGTTCTCGGAGGCGGAGAGACAGGAATACCTTTCCGGAAAAGTGCGGTAAAGCTGGACAGTGCCGGAGAAAACAGGAGAAAGTGACCGAGACGTCCCTAAAAATGGGACGTCTCGGTCAAAAAGGGGCAAAAATGCAGGAGACGTCCCAAAAAACGGGACGCCTACCGCACTTTTGGGAGAATACGGCGATAGATGAGGACGGAAGGGAGAGGTTGAACGCGGACGGGCAGGTTTACACCCCTCTAATCCAGGCGATCAGCACCACGACAGCGCTCACCAGAAGCAGGAAGGAGCCATAGAGGAAGGCATACCACAGGCCGGTGCGGATGGTGAGGCCGAGGCTCTTTTTCCAGGTTTCCCCCAGCCACTGGCGCAGGTCGATCAGCATCACCGCCGCCATGACAGCCAGGCCGAGGGATTTACTCTGGCCGAAGGTAAGGATGACCGCGAACAGCATGAAAAAACTGAACTGGCAGAGTATATAGGCCGATGCCGCCGCGATTGCCGGCATGCCCATTCGATACCGTCGGAGCGCGATGCCGAGGGCGAACCACAGAAGGAAGAAGCGGCCGATGAAGAGCGGGATGCCCTGACTCCGGAGGGTGCCTTCGAGAGCGGCCAGGGACGATTCTGCCTGAGTGTGAACTTCTTCCGGATGCTGGTCGAGGTTGAGGTAGGTGTAGCCCTTCTGTAAAACCATGGCGACTTGGGCCAGGAGGTCTTCGCCGACCTGATTGCCATCCTCGTCCTGCAATTCCATTTGGATTGGTTCGAAGGCGGATTCCTTCTGCTGGACGGGCTGGAGTATCGAGAAGACGAGGGCGAAGAAGGCGTAGAAGACGATGAGCGCGGTGAGGGGCGCGAGGTAGCGTTCGTGATCGCCGCGGATGTAGTCGCGGATCATGTAGCCGGGACGCAGCAGCAGATGGGTGAAGGTGCGCTTGGCGTCCTCGTTGAGGAAGGGGATGGAGTCGAAGGCGCCGCGGTAGAAGTCGCCGGAAGCCTTCTTGCGTGAGCGGCGGGGATTGCCGGAAGAGGCGGCAGCGTGGGCGGAGGCCGGAGCAGAAGCGGGAGCCGGGGTGGCGGAGGGGGCGGAGGGGGCGGAGGG
>JAFPWX010000014.1 GCA_017412645.1 Bacteroidales bacterium
GCCGAAATCATGGAAGGTCCCCCTCTGGAAACGGGGACCTAGCACGAAAAGGGCCGAAAACGTGGAAGGTCCCCCTCTGGAAACGGGGACCTAGCACGAAAAGGGCCGAAAACGTGGAAGGTCCCCCTCTGGAAACGGGGACCTGGCACGAAAAGGGCCGAAATCATGGAAGGTCCCCCTCTGGAAACGAGGACCTGGCACGAAAAGGGCCGAAATCATGGAAGGTCCCCCTCCGGAAACGGGCGACTGCTGTGCGTACTTAGTCCGCGCGGCACACAAATTCTATTTCACCCGCATTATGCCGCTGATAGGCGCCGGCATCTCCAAAGACAAGGCCGCCTACCGCTATCTGCCGGCTTCCGTCCTGAACTTCCCCAAACCGCAAGACTGCACGGCTACAATGCAAAAGGCCGGTTTCGCGGATGTGCGTCACCGGCCCCTCAGCCTTGGAATCTGCAACCTGTTTACAGGGATGAGGGCTTTCCCTACAGCATCATCGCCATCATCGCCGGCAGCAGGATCGTAGCTCCATCCTTGCGCAGGTCTTTCGTGTAAACCAGGAAACGCTCGCCCACGCTTTCCGAGAACTTCCCGCAAAACGCATCCAGCGAGGCATGTGTCTTATAGCCCGACGACTTCACCTCCAGTGGCCTAATCTTGGCACCCCTCGACAAAATAAAGTCCACCTCGTAGTTGTGCTTGCCGCTCTCCGTAGGCCATGTATGGTAGAACAGCTTGTTGCCCGCTGCTGTTAACATCTGCGCCACGATGTTCTCATACACATAACCCAGGTTGGCACTCAGCTTGTCGCCCAGCAGCTTCTGGTAAATCACATTCTCCGTCACATCCTTATCCCAGAACGCCAGCGTCACAAACAGGCCCGTATCACTCACAAACATCTTATACTGGTCCATGTCGCAATTGAGCGCCAGCCCCACGTTGGGGTCGTCCGAATGATAGGCAAAGTTCACGGTCATGCTGTCACGCATCTTCTCCAGTACCTCGTCCAGGTTCTTGCGCTCGCTGTCGCTCAACACACTTGCCACCTGATAGCGCGAAGCATTCTTGCTCAGTTCCGACGGGATGGCCTGAAATAGCCTTGCCGCACGGCACGAGGCATCAATGCTAAGCCATGCACTTGATAATGGAGATATTCAAGTTATAGGTACAGCAGACTTTAAGGGTTACAGAAACACGTTCGACAAGGACCCGAGCCTTGCACGCAAATTCCAAAATCTCATAAATTATTCATTGAATATATTCCATATTCTCACCATCTTTCTGGCAACCTGTTTACAGGAACACGTAAGTAAAACTTACGTTTCGAAACTATCCGAAACGTTTCGTACGAAAAAATATCGGAGCAAACTTTGAGATTTTTGTGCAATAATCTATATTTGTGAGACTAACACCCGAACCAAAACATTAAAAACAACCAATATTTTTATCAAAAAAATGAAAAAAGTATTCTTAGCAATCCTTGCTACCATCGCAGTGGTGGGCATGGTGTCCTGCAACAAGGACGACAATGGAAAAGGCGGAAAGGGCAAAAAGACCGCTACCGAAGTCAATATCAAGATTGACGGCGATCTTTCCGACTGGGCAGATGTAGCTGTTGCCGCAGAGATTAACGAAGGGGGCGAAGAGACTGTTGAATCCAGGGCTTCTATGCTCACTCTCAAGGCCGCGGCAGATGCCACGAATCTGTACATCTATTTCGAGGCACTTATCCCCGAAGACATGACCGCTGCACCTATCGACATGTTCATCGATTCCGACAACGATCCTACCACCGGTTTCACCAGCTGGATCTGGAAACCCTCTGGCTACGAATTCATGATCGAAAGCGAAGCTGGTATCCTCAATTCCACTCTTGACGCCGTTATCAACATGGAAGATGCAGCCATCTACAAGGCTCTGAACTATACCGATCCCGCCACCGGCGAGCAGGTTGAGTTCTGGGGCAATGGCGCTACCAACGAACAGATCGAAATCACCGGATTCATTGAGTCCGCAGGTAAGGTTGTAAACGGTACCGCTTTTGTTGAGTTCTCTATTTTACGCAGCGCCATCAATGCTCGCGCAAAGGGCAAGATCGGCTTTGGTATTGTTTATAACATGGTACCCCCCGCTTCTTGGGCACAGGTTGGTATGCTTCCTATCGGAACAGATGTGGGACAGGTTCCGTTCCTCGAAATCGCTCTTCCGTAATTTACTCTTTTCATCAAATAATAAGGGCGGCCCCATTTCGGGTCGCCCTTATTCGTTGGCAAGCCGCTCTCTTAATGGGCGGCTATTATTGCATCGTCCAGACCGGTGAAGTCGAAGCGGTAGAGGTGTGATACATCGCCGTAGTCGTCACCAACCCAGATGCAGCTGTGAACGTGATCCACAAAAATGGCTTCAGGATTGGCAATATCTCCGGTGGCATAGTAACCAAGCATCTCGCTGGCGTCGCCGGTAAGCACAAAGAACTTGCGGGCTTCGGAATCGATCACCCAGAGCCAGTCGGTGAGAGAATCGTAGCAGAGGTCGGCAATCTCGGTAATCTGCGGGAATACCTCACGGAGCTTAATGTCGCCCACTACCTTATTCTGGTCGATATCGCAGATGAACAGGTGTGAATTCGCCTGCGCGCCTGCATACACCTGACCGTTCTTATAGTAGGTAATGCCTTCGATGCCGGCATTGTTATAACTCTTCGCATCAGCAATACGGAACAAGCCTTCGACCGTCCTGAAACTCGGTCCTGCGATACGGCCCACTCCATTGTACGACCAGATATAATCATCCTCTGCCGTTCCCTTGGGATTGAAGCAGTCTTCGATACCCACGATCAGGTTGCCGTTTCTCGGGTCGATGGTAACGGCTTCCAGGTCGCAGCCTATCCAATGCTCTTCGAGCACCTCGCCTGTCAGGGAAAGTCTGGCTATGGAGCCGTCGTCGCCCATGCCCCAGAGGAAGGTTCCGTCGGCACTCAGGCAAAGCCCGGAGAGTTCGTTGAATGCAACGTCGTACTCGGTGATTTCACCCATTTGAGGCATCTTCGGCGCACGCCCGTCATAAGGTTTGATGGAAGTGGTGAGGTCGCCTATGTCGACGTTCTTCCCGGCGGTAACTTTAATCTTATCTGAAATGGTGCAGATGGCGGTCCATGCATCATTCTTTGAGAGATAGATGCTGATTCCGTCATTGAAACTCATGTTTCCGGAGAACCACACTTCATTTGTTTTACCGGAAGTCACATCTCCGTATATAAATGGATAGCCGCTGTTTTCTTTCTGGGTAAAAGCGGTCTTCTGGGAAGTGTGCTCTACCTGGAAGTTGCTGATAACTATTCCTTCACGACCGTTGCCTGCCAGTGCGAATCGGTCGTAATCGCCGGTCACGGTGAAAGAAATGCTACCGGAGGCATCTATAAAGGTAAAGGTATCCTTATCCAGATATGCGGCTCCAAGAGGCCGATCACACAGGGAGAAACTGGTTTTGGCACTGATTTTACCTTTACTGTGTTTGACTGCCTCGTCCGGCCATGCGGCATAGAGATAGTCCGGCTCGACCGTGTGCTCCGTGACTGAACCAAGCTCTGCGGTGGCGGTTTTGCCGTCTGCGGAGATATTCTCTTCGGAAATGGTCACTACCTCCGCAAATGTGCCCATAGAGCCGTGTACATAGATCTTGTCACCTGCGCTCCAGCTGCCTTTCAGCGGAGGTGCAACGAACTTATAGGTTCCCGGCTTGGGGGTGGGATCTTCCGGAGTCGTTTCTTTATTATCGGAACTGCTGCCGTTACAGGAAACGGCAGCAGTAGCGATAAAAATGAGAGAGAGAAGAAATCTGCTCTTCATCTGTCAACTAATTAATCTCAAACAGTTTGTTGTAACCCGTTGTGGGATCGAAGATATCGGTGTTAGCCAGCGGGAGGCTGTATTCCGGCTTGCTCGAAAGCAGCGGATCCGACAACTCCAGATATAGAGTTCCCTTTTCGCTAGTAGGAATGAAGGCTCCCACAGCAGCATTATAACCGGAATGCCAGGTGCAGGGATCGAAACCGAGAGGATACTTCTCCTCACCTCCGTCCGGATCCACCCAGACCAACCACGCCTCGCGAGGATTCTGCGGGGCGGCAAAGCCCTTGTTGTAGAACCTTATGGTAACCTTGCACTGCTGTCCCACGGTGATTGCGTCATAGTGGACATCCTTGAGTACCAGGCGATAGCCCAGACGTTCCTTGATGGTATTGTAGCAGCCGTCGGTCTTCCAGCGGGCGATTACACCTTCGTGGTAGCCGTCGTTCAGATAGGTCCAGTGGTAGTCTTCAAGGTCCTTGATGGTGTTTTCGCACAGGCCGTAATCGGAAAGGCCGCAGGTCTCGCCGCCCATAATGGTATAGCGGGATTCGGCTTTCCAGAAGGTACGTAAGCTGTCCGCCGGGAATGTTCCCCTGTCTTCGGCATCGGCCAGGAAGCAGTCGTTGTGACCACCGAGACGGGACTTCGTGGAACCGTCGTGAGCGGTATCGGCCGTAAGGGTGTCTGCCAGGGACTTTTCATAGCCCAATTTGAACTTGAATTCCGGAGTGCGGAGCTCAATTTGCCTGGATGCCGGAACGGCTTTCAGAAGAGCATCCATAAGCTGCTTGCGGCTTTCATAACTCTCCTTGGAGCCGGGCTGTTTGAAGTGGGTGGAGTAGTACCACTCACCCCATGCGCCAACGAAACCAGCCTGAACCACAAAGATTACATCCTCGTTCTTGGTAAGCACCGGCTGTAGCTGTTCTACGTGATCGAGCACCTTGTCCACCTCTGGATCGGTGACCACGCTGGGCCAGTCGGTAGCCTCGTTATAAGCGAAGATATAAGCAAAACGCACTATAGCCTTGCATCCGCCTGCGCGAACGGCATCGAACGCCTTCTGCACCACGGTAAGGTAATCGGCGGAAATGCCGCCGCCGCTCACGAACTGGTTCAGATTGAATTCCAGAAGCAGCACATTGTAGCCCTGGACGCGCTTTGCACTTATGTCAGCAGCTGTGGGTACATCTGCATCGGAAGAGATTTCGAAGCCGGTATAAAGTCCTCTCTCGGGACCGTATACAACGCCTGTCGCCTCGGTGTAGGTCACCTCGGTTCCGGTTATCGCATCATCCGGGCCGGGAAGATCCACCGCACCGTAACCGTGGATGATGAAGGAAGCTGTTTTCTTGGCATTCGCATAATGTACGGTGGAAACCTGAGTGGCAGTGATTGTCACCTTCTGGGTTTTTGCGGAGAAGGCCGTAATCTTGTATGCGGTTGTGTCTGCATTCGGCTTCAGGATTGCAGCCGTGGGCTTATCCACCGCAACGGTTATCTTGCCGTCGGACAGGGAACCAACCGTAAAGGTGAACGATTTTCCGGATTCCAGAGTATCCTTAGGAACTCCGGAGAAGGAGATTTCCGGATCCGGCTTCTCCTGAATTTCCGTTGCAACATTGCCGGTAGGTTCCTGCTGGCATCCCTGAAGGAGTGCCACAAGAACGGCGGCAGAAAGAACAAATATCTTTTTCATATTGTCGTGCTTTATCGTTTATTCTGAGTCACGTCCGAGCCCGGAGCCGCAATTTCATCCTTGGGCAGCTGAAGGGCTATACGATTGTCATTGTATGCGATGACTTCCCACGGATGGTAACCCACATAGCGGCGGTCGATTGATTTCTTGTTTCGGAGAAGGTCGAACATACGCTGACCCTCGAAGCAGAATTCCATACGGCGCTCGTCAAGAACCACATCAAGGGCATCGGTATAGCCGCGGGTGACCATATTGGTAGCATCGAAATCCGCAGCAGCGGGCAGACCGGCGCGGTGGCGGATTACGTTCACGTCCGCAAGTGCAGGACCCACCTGGCCTTTGCGTGCATACGCCTCGGCCCTGTTGAGCCAGGCTTCACCCCAGCGAAGGAAAACGGGAGACGTGCAGGTCATATAACCGTCCTGTCCGCTGAATTTGGTGTTGAAGTATTTGACATACATATTGCTGCGTATGCCGTTGTCAGCATCCACATCATCGCGGATATATGCCGGGCTGTTGCCGTCCTTGCCGAAAGTAGCGTCTCCGGTGAGGTTGCCGTTGAGGTAGTACTTCGTGTAACCGTTAACTACCTGCGGAGTCGCAGTGTAATTCTTCTTCTCGTAAGTGAATGAGTAGGAACCGTCTGGATTAGCGGTGAGTTCCTTGGCGATACCCGAATAGCAGAAGTCGCCCTTTGCATCCTTGACGGGGAATGTAACCATCTTGAGGCCATTATCCAGAACCCCAATCGGGTTGTAGTGGAAATAGGCCTTGAAACGCCTGTCCTCGGGATAGCGCTGGAAGAGTTCGATAAGTTCATCGTTCCAATACCATTCTCCCCAACCGTCTTTTTCGGCACCGGTTGCATAGTACATTGCGCCCACGGTAACATTCCTTTCAAAGTTGCCCCATCCATCGTTCAGATCTTCCGGGAAGAAATGACGTATGCACCAGATGGTTTCGGGCGAGCTGTAGGTAGCTGTTGGATAGGCAGCCAGGGTTTCTTCGCTGTATGGAGCGCTTACAGTAGCCGGAGCGCGGCTGATGAGCGCGTCACAAAGGTCGATGCAATCCTGCAGGTGCTCGTCGCCCATGCTCAGGTACACTCTGGAAAGAAGCAGCCTGGCTGCGGTTGCAGAGGCATATTCGCATCCGCGGGCCGCCCCCTTGTCCATATAATCTATGGCCTTCTTGAGGTCGGAGACTATAGCATCGTACACAGCACCCACGGAAGCTCTGGTGGTGGTTGCATAGTCCATACTGTTGCGAAGCGGAATTCCGGGGTTGTCGCGGCCGGCGGAATAAGGCAAGGCAAACATGTTCACCAGATTGAAATGCGTGAATGCACGGAGGAAATAGTTCTCACCGAGAAGATGGGCGGTTGCACCTGTCGCGTTCTCGCTAATACCGTCGATGTTGGCATTGGCGGCATAGATAATCTTATAAGAAATCCACCATGTGTAGTAGATGTTGTTCTTGCTGGGATTGTCCTCATAGCGGTAGGGGCCGAGGAACGGGTCGGTGGAGTGACCGGAAATGGTCACGTTGTCGCTCCTGGTCTCGGTGAGCTGGAAGAAGTGGCGCACGAAACGGTTGTCATTGGGGCCTTTTTCCTCTCCTTTGTACGGAAGATGATCCTTGAAGAGGGCATAGATGCCGTCGGTGGTATATACGGCGGACTCAGGATTTGTCTTGAGAGCTGCCGAAGACATGGCGTCGGAAGGGACGAAATCCATATCGCAGGCTGCGATGGCTAGCAGTGAAAGTCCGAAAATGAATATCTTTTTCATGATTGAACTCTGTTTAGAAATTGATATCTATGCCGAACACTACCGACATCGGAACCGGATAGTTGTCCGAGAATAATCCGGCAAGAGAATAGGTATCGCCTTCCAGGCTCACTTCGGGATCCATTCCCGAGAAGCGGGTGAGAGTGAGGATGTTGTCGGCCGACACGTAAACCCTGGCACTCGACATCTTAACCTTGCTGATAAGATTCGATGGCAGGTCGTAGGAGAGAGTGACGTTCCTCAGACGGAAGAAACTGCCGTCTTCGAGGTAACGGGAAGAATACTCATTGGCCTCGGAGTTACCGCCGTTCACGGCTTCGGGATGAGTAGCCTTCCAGTTGGTGCCGTAACGGTCATCTGCATACCAGCGTACCCAGCCAAGTCCGTTGTCGAACGACTGCTGGTTGTATCCGCTCTTTGCACCGTCGGTGTCCATTATATCCTGACGGGTACGGTTGTAAACCTTGTTACCCACCACGAAACTGCCGTTTGCGCTGAGGGTGATACCCTTCCAGGACAGAGAGGTGTTCAGACCGCCAGTGAACCACGGGGATGCGCTGCCTACGAACTGTTCCGTGGCATCGCCATACTTGCTGGTGAGAATCACGTCACCGGCTTTATAGAAGTCCGGGCTGTATTTGCTGTCCGGATCGTCGAGTTCCTTCTGGGTAATGATGTGCTCCCAGAGCGGGAAACCGGTTTCAACATCCACTCCAGCCCACTTGGGCATATACCAGGAATAGATGTCGCGGCCTTCGGTTATGAGCTGATAAACTTTTGCGGAACCGCCGGCAAGAATATCCTTATGCTCGGGAAGCTCCAGTACGCGGTTCTGGTTGGCGCCGAGGTTCAGACCTCCCTGCCATGTAAAGTCTCCCCTCTTGAGAATAGGAGCGCTCAATACGAACTCTACGCCCCGGTTGCGCACCTTTCCTACGTTGCTCGTAACGGCGAAGAATCCGGTTGAAGGAGCCATGGGTGCGTCGAGCAGAAGCTTGGAGTTAAGGGTATTGTACAGATCAAGAGTGATCTCCACATTATTCAGTAAAGTGGCATCGATACCGAGGCTGGCCATATAGGCCTCTTCCCAGCCGAGACTGTAGTTGGCCGCCTGTTTCACGAAAGCAGCCGCCTTTGAGTTATAACTGCTGGAAAGTTCGAAAGAATCCTGATACTTGAAGGCCGGGATGTTGTCGTTACCGGTCTTGCCATAGCCCGCACGAAGTTTAAGGAAAGATACCGCCGGGGCGTTTTTCATGAATTTCTCACTGCTGATAATCCAGGCAGCGGAAACGCCGGGGAAGAAACCTCCGCGGTTGAGCGGACCGAACTTGTAGCTCTCGTCGTAGCGGAGCGAAGCCGTGGCAACGTATTTACCCTGGTAGGAATACTGCACCTGGCTGAGAAGGCCCCAGCTACGGGTGTCGTAGTCCTGCCCGCTAGGCTTGCCGGCTTTGGCTGCATTGCTCAGAGACCTCTGTCCGGGAGGCAGGCTGGTTCCTGAAGCGCCCATTGTGCGCACATAGCCTTCGCCGTATTCCCATCCGCCCACGGCATTGAAGTCGTGTGCGCCGAACTTCTTGTGGAACTTGAGCAGGTTGGTGGTTCCCCAGCCGTTCCATTCGCTATCGGTATTACTGAGGCTTCCCTCTCCATTCACCCTGGCGTCCTCATAAGACTCCGAGAATGAATTGGAACTGTCGAAACGGTTGGTGGTAGTAAAGGTGAGCCAGTCGGTTATGTTCCACGTAAGCTGGAGGTCTCCGGTAAGGCCTTCGTCGTGGCCACGGGAATAGTTGTACTGTTCCCCGAACAGAACGTTCAATGTTCTGGCTGAATACCATTTACGGTGACTGTCAGACCTGGTGGCAGATGAAATCTGAATTGGCTCGGCAGTGACAGTGCCGTCGTTCTCAACTTTATAGGGGACATCGAAGGGCAGCATCACGTATGCCAGTTCGCGGGTTCCGGAAGATGCCCATTGCGAAGAGGACTTCTGGTAGTTCAGGCGAACGTTCATCGTAAGGCGTTCGGAAAGAGGGGCAGAGAGGTTGATTCGGGCGGCATTGCGCACGAATCCGGAATTGATCTGCGTACCATCCTCGTCGTATCTGTTAAGGCTCACATAGTAACCCACCTTTCCGGCCTTGCCGCTTGCAGATACGTAGTAGTCCTGCACCACACCGGTCTTGAACACGTTGTCAATCCAGTTGAAGTTGTATTCATCAAGGTCGTCGTACTTGGGAGCGTTCTTGGCGAGATTGCTTTCGGAGTAGATTTCCGACATGAACTCGTAGGCCTCGTAGGCATCCATGGGTTTGAACCTTCCGGAAAGGGCCTTCTTGATACCGGCGCTAGCCTTGAAGTTGACATTCGACTTGTCGCTCTTGGCGCTCTTGGTGGTGATGACGATAACACCGCCGGAAGCAGCGGCACCGTAGAGAGCGGTGGCCGATGCGTCCTTAAGAACGGTAAGGGTCTCGATGTCGTTGGGGTTGAAACTGCCGCCTGCAACACCGTCCACCACATAGAGCGGGCCTGCGCCTGCAGTGATGGAGCCGGTGCCGCGGATGCGGATGTCGGCGGAAGAACCGGGCTGGCCGGTTCCGTTCATGACAACCACACCGGCAACCTTGCCCTGCAGCATGTTACCAACGTCGGGTGTGGTGACGTCTGCAAGCTTGTCACCGCTGATCGAAACAACCGAGCTGGAAAGTTCGTTTTTCTTCTGGGAGGTGTAACCCAGAACAACAAGCTCTTCCAGCGACTCGGTGTCGGGGGTGAGATTGATGTTGATTTCCGTGCGTCCTGCAACTTTCTCCGTGACGGATTTGTAGCCGATATTGGAGAATGTGAGAGTCGCGTCTTCAGGCACGGTTATGACGTACTTGCCGTCATAATCCGTGATCGTTCCGCCTCCGGTGGAAACGGCGACGCCTGCGCCTATCACAGGCAGGCCGTCACTCGAATCGAGCACCTGCCCGGAGACCGTGATCTTCTGGGCGAAGGCAGAAATCGACAGCAACAGACCAGCCATCACTGCCAATACTCTGATGAACGTTCTTTTCATTGATAATGAATTATTGGTTATTTATTGAATTGTCATTAATACACGGTTACTCCCTCGACAACCCTGGAGATGTTGCCGGAAACGGAAGGCGTGTCCGGATTCAGGCCCAGGGCCATGGATTTGAACAGGCCTAGCATCTGTGCCACGAAGATGTATGCCACGGCTCCATAGCAGGAAGGCATGCTCGAAGGGATGTCGAGCTCGACGGAAAGATCCAACGGGGAGGAATCTGTGTCGCAGCCTTTCATATACACGGCTACCGCACCCTTGATTTTGTTGCCTTTGCGAATCTGGTTCACCAAATCCATTTCGTACCTTCTTACGTCGGCATTGGGCGAAAGCAGATATACCAGCAAAGTGTCCTGGTTCACCACAGCCTTGGGACCGTGACGGAAGCCCAGGAAGGAATCGAAAGCGCACATAACGGCGCCGTCGGTGAGTTCCTGAAGCTTGAGGCGGGACTCTTCCGCTACGCCCTTGAGGGGACCGGAGCCGAGGAACACGGCACGCTTGAAGTCGCGGGCTGCAATTTCCTTGATGTCGTTCTCGTAGCGTTCTATTGCCTTGCCAACAGCATTGGCAACGGTTTGCACGAGAGGATAATCCTCATCTATAGTGTCGATATGGGAAATCAGCGAGCAGGTGAGCAGCATCGAAGAATAGCTGCTGGTCATCGCGAGTGACTTGTCATTGGTTTCTGGAGGAAGGAGGATGGTGAGGATATTGTTCCCCTTCTTTTTGGCCAGTTCGCCTTCGGCGTTGCAGGTGATGAAGATGTGGGCCACCTTCCCTGCCGTCTTTTCCACCAGATTCACGGCCGCTACGCTTTCGGGGCTGTTGCCGGAGCGGGCGAACGAGACAAGGAGCACCTTGCTCCTGGAATCGAAGTACAGGCCCGGGTTGGTGATGATATCGGTAGTGGCGATAGCCCTGGCTCCCCTGAAGATGGTGTTGAAGAAAGAGCACTCCAGGGCGTCGCCTATGTATGCGGAAGTTCCCGCTCCGGTGAGCACTACGGAATAATCTTCATCAAGATGCTTGTGAACGAATTCAGAGATTTCCTTCTTGCGCGCGTGCACAATATCATAGGAACTGAGCCATGTGGCCGGCTGCTGCTTTATTTCGCAGTAGGTGTAATTGGTATGTGTCATTATAGGCACAAAAATAGAAAATTACTTAAGAGTGTTTCGATTGGGTTACGATTATCGAAAGCAAAAAACGTTTCCGCACGTTTCGATTACAATTATACCATTACGGTCTCCACGTTGATGTTCATGCTCTGTAGCTGGTTTTTCACTCCGGCGGGAAGATGAGAATCGGTGATGACCGTGTTGATTTTATCCGGCATACAGATGAATGCCAACGCCCTCTTGTCCAGCTTCGAAGAATCGAACACGGCGATCACTTCGCGGGCCCGGGAAATCATCACCTGGTTGGTGCTCGCCTCCTCCACACTGGGCGTCGAAAGGCCGGCATCCACGCTGAACGAATCCACTCCCAGGAAAAGTTTGTCGCAGTAGAACAACTTGAGACTGGATTCCGTGACGGGACCAACTGTGGACAGGCTGGTTTCGCGTACGTTGCCACCAAGCAGGATAACATTGAACCTCTTGTATTTGACAGCCTCAATCATTGCATTCACCGAATTGGTGATAATGGTAAGGTCGTTGAATCGGTCCAGATTCTTCACTATCTCCATGGCCGTGGTGCCAGAGTCAATGATGATGGTGTCGCCCTCTTTGATGTGGGCTGCGGCCATCCTTCCGATAGCCTCTTTCTCCCGGACGTTCACCATCTGCTTGTAGTCGAAATTCCTTTCTTCCGGCTCCACTGGTCCGGTTCCGGCCGCCATTATGGCGCCACCGTGAACGCGTGTCAGAAGCTTGCGTTCCTGGAGAATTCTGAGGTCTTTTCTGATGGTTACTTCGGAAACGCCGAAGATCTTACCCAATTGGGTTACATTTACTGTCGAGTCTTCTTTGAGCCTTTGGAGGATCGCCGAACGGCGTCCCTGAGCGGTGTCGTAGATATTCATGGCGTTGGTTATTGATTTCGGTTATCATGACAAAGATAGCATTTATTTCAAATGAAACAAAACGAAATGATTTTTTATGAAAAACAAAAGTTAAATGAAAGATTTCCGCGGATTTTCGCCATATTAGCGGATATGAGGCACATTTTTCTTCTCGCTGCAGCACTTGCCGTGGCCGCATGCGGCCAGGTTCCGGCGGACAGGCTCCTGGGCGGCGGTAAAACCCTCGAGAACATAGAAGTAAATGTTGAGGAATTTTTCCCCGAAGGATTCCCCGGACTCACAGTGCGCACCGTAGCGTTCGTGAACACCGGCTCAGCGCCCGTGGAAGTGAGCGCAATCGAAACATCTGCGATTGAAGTGAAAGGCTCGAAGGTCTGGACTTTCCAGCCTTCTTCCACGGCCGAAAGGAAAGACTGGGCCTTCCCTGTTAAGAACGGTTTCTACCAGCGCAACTACCTCGGAATGAACGACAGCGACTATGGCGGAGGCATCCCCATGGTCTGCATCTGGACTCCTTCCGCAAACCTTAGCGTTGGCGTTGCGGAACCCTGCCTCAAGCTGGTCTCGATGCCGGTTTCGCGCAAGTGCAACCGCACCCGCGCGGCCATACGGCAGGATTTCGAAGAGCCGGTGGTGCTGGCTCCCGGAGATACCCTGCGCAGCGTGCGTCAGTTCGTGCTCGAGGGCGAAGGAGACTTCTTCGTGCCGCTGCGCACGTTCGCATCCTGGATGAAGGTGGAATATGGCTACAGCGCCCCCATCTCCCCGGAAGCAGCATATGAATCTGTTTGGTGCGCATGGGGCTATGAACGCCAGTTCACGGTAGACGAAGTCATCGGCACTCTGCCCAAGGTGGTGGAGCTCGGTTTCAAGTGGGTCGACGTGGACGACGGTTTCCAGATCTGCGAAGGCGACTGGGAGGCCAACCCCCGCATCGGTCCCGACGGCATGCGCCGCCTTACCGACGCCATCCACGCCGCGGGCCTGAAGGCCAAACTCTGGTGGTGCCCGCTCGCGGCCGATCCGGAAAGCTCGCTTGCGCAGAATCATCCCGAGTTGCTGCTCCTGCAGGCCGACGGTTCTCACGAAGACATAAGCTGGTGGGACAGCTGGTATCTGTCTCCCGTAAATCCCTATACTAAAACCTATACCGCCTCTTTGGTGGACATGTTCCTGAAAGACTGGAACTTCGACGGCTTCAAGATGGACGGGCAGCACCTCAACATGTGCGCCCCCGATTACAATCCGGCCAGTGGACTCGCCCGTCCGGAAGAAGCCTGCGAACGTCTGCCCGAGTATTTCGCCGCCATCAAGGACAGGGCGCTGGCAATCAACCCGGAAGCCGTACTGCAGCTCTGCCCCTGCGGCGACGCCTTCAATTTCTTCAACACCCCGTACATCAACCAGGCTGTGGCGTCGGATCCCACTTCCAGCGCACAGATACGCATGAAGCGCAGGGCATTCGCGGCAATGTGCCCCGACCTCGCCTATTATGCCGACCATGTGGAACTCTCCGACGGCGGCCTCGATTTCGCTTCGCAGGTAGGCGTGGGCGGAGTTATAGGCTCCAAGTTCACATGGCCCGAACCCAACCCCTACGCCACCGAGAACGGCGGCAGCCTGCTCACCGAAGAGAAGGAAGAACTGCTGCGCAAATGGGTTCCCATCTACAACGAAAAGATGCTCTCGAAGGGCGATTACCTGCCTCTCTACGACTACGGCTTCGACAAGCCCGAGGCGCACGTGATCTGGAAAGACGGGGCAATGTACTACGCTTTCTACGCTCCCGAGTGGAAGGGTAAGGCGATAGAGCTTCGCGGCCTGGAGCCCGGGCGCACTTATACGGTCACTGAATACACAGCCGACGAACCCCGCAGCTACGAAGTGAGCGGCGACGACCCGGTGATACGCCCCGAATTCAAAGGTAATTATCTAATAGAAGTAAAATAACTGATAATCAATTAAAACTATGAGCAAAAAATTACTTGCGCTTCTTTTAATCATGCCGATGCTCATCTGCTGCAAAGGCAACGCAAACAATGACGGTCCCGAGAAAGAGCCCGATCCGCTCGAGGGCGAAGCCTACGCAAAAGCTGCCCCCATGATCAAGAGCGGCGGCACCTATCTTGTCACCAACGAGAATGTGGAAAAGTTCGTCACCGAGGTGAATTATCCCGACAAGGACTGGTCATTTACCAAGATTTTCGACTACTACGGCGGCTTCGACGGTAAGAATTTTAACTGGGAACATGTCCCGAACTCGGACAAGCCCAACTTCTACAGCATACGTTGGATTGCAGATATAGATGCCGGAGCGATGGTTCTTCATCTGGCAGACAAAACCGGATGGTCCGCCGATACCGACATCAAGGCCGGCGCCTGCTATGTGGATATCAAAAATATGCTGCCGAATGAGGAATACACCTATAAGGTTACCTCTTCCAACGGCACCGTTATGGCAGAGGGTAATTTCTTCACCACCGGTCACGTACATCAGGTGTTCTTCAAGAACAACTGCCGCAACGCCCGCGACCTTGGCGGCTGGCAGACCACCGATGGAAAGAGGATAAAATACCGCAAGGTTTACCGTGGCGGCCGCATGAACGACCCGTGGGAGATCCTGCTTTCCAAGACCGGCAAGAAGGAAGTCCTGGACGAAGGCATAGGCGCTGAACTTGAGCTCCGCGGCTCCGACGACTATATGACCGAGCCTGCAGTCGAAAGTCTGGACCACTGCCATCCCTGCATCGAGGAAGGCGGGAAGGTGATGCTTGGCGTGACCAAGCCCTCTGCCAAGAACTGCGCGAAGTGGCTGGTTTTCGACGCAGCGAGCCCCTGGACTGCCGAGCAGAAGGCTCCTTACCTGAAGAGCGACGGAAGGATTGATAAAGATAAGATTGCTGAAATCACCCCGACAAACGACGAATATACCGCTTTCCAGACCGCATATAAGGCCAAGACCAAAGAGTGCTTCGAGTTCGTGCTGAACAGCGTCAAGGCTGGCAAGGGCGTGTATTTCCACTGCTCGCTCGGCCGCGACCGCACCGGCACCATGCAGATTCTGATCATGGGTATCCTCGGTGTTCGCGAAGGCGATATAGGCAAGGAATATGAGCTCACTTATTTCGCTCCTGTAGGCTACAGCGTGTCTTCTTCCGACAGAAGCACCAATCCCGAGCCTATCTTCAAGAACGACCGCACCCACTGGGTATATTCCGATGTGGTCCCCTACTTCTGGGGCCTCAGCCAGGACGGTACTTTCTACGACGGTGTGCGCCGCTACCTTCTGGACATCGGTGTAACTCAGGCCGAAATCAACGAATTCCGCAGCTTAATGCTTGAAGATATACCCGAATAAGTTTATTCCCCTGCCGCGGGCTTCGGACAGATCAGAATACTCAGTTCGTACAGCAGATAAAGCGGCAGGAATACGACGAAAAGGGTGAAAGGGTCCCCGGTGGGGGTTATGGCGGCGGCAAGCACCAGAAGCACCACCACGGCATAGCGGCGCCAGCTTTTGAGCATTTTTTTGTTCAGCACTCCCAGGGCCCCGAGCATCCAGGCCAGGATGGGCATCTCGAACACTAGGCCCATTATGAAGACCATACTGAGAAACAGACTCATATAGGAGCCGAGGTTGATCTGATTGAGCACCTCCGCTCCTATTCTGTATTGTACCAGGAAGCGGAAGATGATGGGGAACACTACCAGATAACCAACTGCGCAGCCCAGATAGAACAGCAGGGTTCCGGCGCTGAAAGCCGTGCGGACGCCGCGCAGCTCCTTGGGGTAGAGAGCGGGCTTGACGAAGGCCCAGATCTGGTACATCAAGTATGGAAAAACCAGCACAAGCGAGATCCAGAAAGCAGTGCTGATATGGGTGAGGAACTGCGAGGCTACCGCGATATTGATTATCTCCACGTCCTCGGCGGGGCCATAGGCGAAGCCCAGCCAGCGGTAGACGAAGAAGTCGGCGTGGGTGGGGCCCAGGATGATGGTATCAAAAACATGCGGCAGGGCGAAAAAACACCCCACCAGCACGATTGCGAGAACCACCAGGACCCTGATGATATGGGAACGGAGGACGTCCAGATGGTCCCAGAAGGACATCTCTTCGGACATTGGCTACCTTTCGGACTTATTGTAGTTGTCTTCCGGCTTGTCAACGTCTTTCTTTATGTCCTGCAGGTCCTTTTCGGCCTCGGCCATTCCTGCCTTGAAGCTCTTCACACCCTTGCCGAGTCCCTTCATGAGTTCGGGAATCTTCCTGCCTCCGAAGATGAGAAGGATGACGAGGGCGATGATGAGAATCTCCCACAGACCGAAGTTTTGGAACAGAAGTACTGTTTTCATATTCTGCGATATTACCTATTGACTTACAAATATAGTAAAAAGAAAGGGAGATGCTACCAGCGGCCGCCACCGCCACCGCCCGGGCCTCCGCCGCCATGGCCGCTGCTCCCGGCGGAAGACGACGCCGAAAGGCTTGAGCCCGCCGAGCCTCCGGAGAAGGAAGTGCCGAAGCGCGGGAAGCCCTCATCGGCAAGACTGATTGAGCTCACGCCTGTATAGAGGGTATAGGAGCTCCCCGACTTCAGTTCAGGAGTGCAGATAAGGGTGGTGGTTCCGCCAGACGAAGGCGCCTGATACGCCACCAGCTGGGTGGTTCCGGAACAGAGCGCTATCTTGGCGTTCGCCGCCACCGTAGTCTGAACAAAGGCCTTGGAAGCTGTGGTGACGAAGGAGTTGAGCCCGCCACCTCGGGAGATGACATAGCCTCCGTTCACGGTTACGCTGGTGCCTTCCACAGAGTCGATGCCGCATTCCGGAGAGCTGGCGCCTTCGCCTATCATCACTCCACCGGTGACGCTTATGGCGGCGTTAGCGTCGATTCCGTCGTTATTGGAGGAAGTGCCACGCAGGAATCCTCCGCTCAGGATGATGGCACCGGCGGAATTCACCGCGTCGTCGTAGGCTTCAGCAATCACGGTTCCGCCGTCCTGAGTCCAGGTGCCGTCGCAGGTAATGCCCTCGTGGGCGGCGGATTTGCCGTAAACCCAGGCGCTGTCCTTTACGACAACAGCGCCGTCGCACTTGATGGCCTTGGCGAAGGAATGCGGGTAACTCTTGTAGCTGTCGGAATACTTCGTCATGTCGGAGTATTTCGAACTGACGTAGAAGCGGTTGCTTCCGGATGCGGTGGCCGTTACCGATCCACCGTTGAATGTGGCGGCGCCGCCTATCGAAACGCCTTTGCCGCCTGCTCCGGTGGCGCTGGCAGTAAGGCTGCCGTTGCTGATTGTAAAGTCGCCGTCGCACTTCAGGCCCGAAGCGGCGTCGATGTCTTTCTCTTCGGTATCGTAGATGCCCGCACCGGTACTGCTGGCAGTGAGGCTGCCGCCGTCCTGCTGGAAGAAGCCGTCGGTCGTGACGGCCTTTTTGCCGTCGGCCGAACAACTGGCATTAATGGTGCCGCCTGACACGATAACCGCATCTTTGCCGCGGATCGCATGGCCCTTCGAGGCCGTAACGCTCACAGTGCCGCTAAGGAAGCGGATGTAGTCGTCCGAGAAGAGGCCGCCTTTGCCGTCTGCCGCTGAAGCCGTGATGCTGAGACTGCCGCTGCCGCTCACGCAGATCTGACCTTCCGAGAAGAAGGCCGAACGCTCGTCTTCATCGGCCGGAGTGGAGCTGTAAGAACCCCCGTCCTTTATGATGCTGCTGCCCGTGAGCACTATGTAGGTACGCTTGTCACTCTGGTTGTTGATGGCCGCGCCGTTGCTGCCGGTAAGGGTCAGATTGTCGAGCTCTATCTCCTGGCGGGCAGGGCTGTAGAGTTTGAAGAAGCCGGCCGTAGAGCTGCCGGAAAGGGTGTAGTGGATGGTACTGTGCCCGAGATTGCGAACAGTCACGCCGGCGCCCTGTACCGTGACTTCGAGGCTGTCGATTGCGGAAAGTGCATTGCCGAGGGTGTCGGTAATGGTTACTGTCGCAGCGGTACCGGAATACTCGACCGCGATGTTGTATGAGCCGATGAAAGTGGCTACATCGTCAGAAGGGTCGTCGGGGTTTATCCCGGAGGACTGAGTTGTATCGGAGTCGGCTTCTGTAAGGTCGAAGGATTTGCGGCACGCTAGCGGTAAAAGGAGCATCGCTGCAGCTATTATTGCCAGAAGTTTAAAGTTTTTCATACAGTCTTTTTTTTCTATACCAGGGCATTAAAGCATTTTCCGTGCCAAGTTTTTACGTATCTTTGTAGTCTATGGAGATGGACAAGATACGAAATTTTTGCATTATCGCTCACATCGACCACGGAAAAAGCACCCTGGCCGACCGCCTGCTCGAACTCACGCAAACGCTGGATTCCCGCCAGATGGAAGACCAGGTGCTGGACGACATGAGCCTCGAGCGCGAGAAGGGCATCACCATCAAGAGCCACGCCATCCAGATGAAGTACAAGGGCTACACCCTCAACCTCATCGACACTCCGGGCCACGTGGACTTCAGCTACGAGGTATCGCGCAGCATCGCTTCCTGCGAGGGAGC
>JAFPWX010000015.1 GCA_017412645.1 Bacteroidales bacterium
AATCAAACGCACAAAAGACACAGTGTGCTCTGGGACATTGTCACCCAACCAAATATGTAATACAGCTGATGCTTCAACTATTATTGGCAGCGTTATTAAAAGAATCAGATAAAAAGATATTTTGCTGGATGAAAAATATAGCCGTTTCATAAAACCATAATCTTTTTCTGCATATGACTTTGTCAACTGGGGTCTGAATGCTGTCTGGAAACTTTGAACAAACTGATTAGTTGCCGTTAAGACCTGATATGCCAAGCCTCTGGCGGCATTTACAACCGGACCGAAAAATACATTCAACAAAATATTAAGTCCACTACTTTTTAAAGTTTGGGAAAGTGTATCCACAAACGAATAGCCAGCAAAGGCAGTTAAGGCCTTGATTTTCGCCCAATTCCATGATATTAAAAAGCGCCCCAAATCAAGTTTCCTTTCAACATAGATTACATATAAGACATAGTCCAACACAGAAATACCCATAATACAAATGGAGTAAAATATCAGTTTGTCTGATTCGACGAATCTAAGAACCAGTACTATTAATAATTTAAGAACCGCATCTATTACCGAAATAATAGCAAAAACATTCATTTTTTCATATGCAGTCACCATAGCGGTATATGGAGACTGAAAGATTGTAAATGCTATAGCAACAATAGATGATTGGTATACCCAATTGGCGGCGATCAATCTGTTTTCAGGGATAATCATCTTATTATTTAGAAACCATAACCCTATGGTTTCCGAGATCAATAGAACGGACAATACTAACAATACCTGAGCGCCAAATGATGCCCTAAACCATTCTATCAAATTGCTTTTATCTCCCTCGCCCATCACGATATTATAATATCTCTGATAAGCGGCCAAAAGGGATGTATTTACAAAAGACACCATTGATATTACTCCACCGACTGCATTGTAAATACCGAAATCTTCTACACCTAATTCTTCAAGAATAATCCTTGAGGCATATAGAGATATAAGTAGTACTATGAAAGAGCGAAGATAGAGTAATAATGTATTTTTAAATATTAACGACGTATTTGCCATGTTGGGCTTTATCTTACCTTATACTATTAGGCCAAAAAGAGATCACTTAGTTGTTTAAAAATTGTATCATTGTCAATTACATACTTATCGCAGTTCTTTTTAATTCTAGAATACTCCTCCTTGTTATGAATCAAATTAAAGATATGTGTGTCCAAATTTTCAATTCTATCAACGTAACCATCGTAAGAATTTGTTACGAATTCTTTGGCGGAACTAAAATCAGAGCATATTACGGGTGTTTTTAATATTTTTGCCTCTATTACGACCCTTGGACATGCTTCGTAAGATGAAGTATTCACTATCAGTTGTGCATGAGAAATATATGGATAGGGATTAATCTTTCCCCCTAGACACTTTACACAATCATCCACATTAAATGCAAGTATTTTATCTTTTAATTGGTCAAACTGACCATCTACATTGCCGTCTCCTATAATATACCAAATAAAACTAGCCCCTCTTTGTTTAAGTTTGAAAGCTATTTCGGGAATTTTTGGAAATTGCTTGGGTGGAGCTATTCTGCCTACAGAAACAATTCTAAATTTATCGGTTAAAAACCTTTGATCATCTATCTCTTCGTGTGATTTTGAAATAATACTATCTGTATTCTGGATGTTATGAATAGATATTATTTTATTATCAATTGTGTCAAAATATAATGCAAAATCATCACGTGTAGTTTTACTGACACATATGATCTTATCAAAAAGAGCATAGCAATGTTGCTCATATTCTCTATCTTTTGCCGAAATTTGATTCTTGTAATGGCTATATTCCGTTCTGTACCATGCGTATTTCTTTGGAGAATTGAAGTAACTGGCTAAATACGTTGAACTTCCCTCTTGACAAGATGCCACTATATCAAACTTTTCCTTTTTCTGAATTCTATTTGCGATTCTTCTATATATATGTTTATCTATATTATAGCCAATTTTTTTTAAAAGAAAATCAACTCCCTCTATGAAAAGGAATAATATTTTTCTAATAGATGATTTTTCGTTCTTATAATCTCCCGTCAATGCGGAAAGGATAAAGCTTTCTGGTAAGATTTTATAATCCTCATATAACGCCTTTACTGGTCCTTGGTGGGTCATCCCCAATATATATATATTCAAATTGCACTTTGATAAGTAAGACAACATGTTTAAGGTACTGAATACAGTACCTCCGAATGTAAAACGTGGAAGAATAAACAAAACCTTTTTATTATTTTGAATCATACTGCTATATGCTTTAAATGTTCTTACAAGTCATTTATTATCAATAAACTCGTAAGTTATTCTTATCATCGTTTTTTACATTGATTATTTTACAACTTTTATCTTGATAGAATACCTTTATGTCACTATTATCAGTATCTAAATACAGATCCTTTGTTATGTAATAGAAAGGTATATCTCCTTTCGGTGATGAGCATCTGCGAATCTTCAAATGGTTTTCTGCGTTATCATAACCTTCATGAGCTTTGAACTGAATTCTGTTCACATTATGACAATCTTCTATCGTAACTTTTCCTGTAATCACCAATTCTGGAATATTTGACTGAAAAATCTTTATTGCATCATTCCCCTTATTCTGTGCGAACAAATAATCTATTCCATTCACCTTAAAATCCACATTATTATGCCTACTTATATCATCGAAAAAAATATAATTATAGATAGTACGATTAGATGGGATACTTGCTCTTTTTAAGGAAGATTTAATATGGATGTTTTCGTAAACATCTTCTAAACCCATGTCGGAATCATTCCACATTATTGTCCTTGGCATACTTTCCTCCTCAACATCTATTGAAACCTCTATATTATTCATAGAAACGGGTTCACGTTCGTATGCCGTAAACATTGTAATTTCAAATGGGCCTTTATCAATTTGAGATTCCTTATCGTCTGCGGGCATCACTTTTATATTAAATATAAGATTGTCTGAACCTTTATACTTATATACTCCTTGACTATCCGAATATCTTGCAGGCGATAAAATACAATCTCTATTGGCAATGTATTCATTCCTAGATACTATATTAATTTTGCAATGAGATAAACCAGCCAACCAGCAGGATCTATGCTGCTTGTCAGATATCACATCAATACTATTATAGGATCCCAAATGAATGGTTACAGGATAACCACATCGTTCGGCTACTACATTCAGTTCAGAATTAACAAGACCATTTTCACCAGTCAGATATGGCCTACTATAATCTCCAGATATCACACCATAACGAGCGCCATAAATATTCGAATGAATTTTTATATTGTAACAATCTTTATATAAATGGATAAAAGTTTGACCAAAATACCCTATGCCTGACTGCCATGTTGTGAATAAACCAGCCGTAGTAGAGTCATTATTTCTATACAAATCTTCTCCCCAATCATTATTCTCACTCCTGTAGTTCAAGTCCTGTATTGTCAGATTTTTTGAGCTTGTGATGGACAAAAAAATCGAAAGAGCAGAATTCATTTCTTCATGATTTGTCCTAAGATCTAATATCGTAGCGTTATTTCCCTCAATTATCTTGTCCGAAATGTTTGTATATTCACAAATACATGATCTAAGTCGATTCCCCTTAATATCAAATAGAGGTTCCTTCCATATCCGGTAAGTTCTATCTGGCTCCAACTCAAGCGAGCAAGGGGATTTCCCCCTCAATGCCAAATCAAACATTGCAGCAATTAAATAAGTATCTGCTCCTACTTTTTCACTGTTTTTCTCACTTATGTATGGCCTATAATTACCAAAATACTTGTAAGAAACTTTTCTTACTATAAAAGAACCCTGGAAATGTATATCATAAAACACACCCTTTTTCAGTCCGGTAATTCTATTATTATCACCTATAATTGTGCCGTCTTTTAAACGCCCTCCGCGAAACAACAATTGACTATTCTTACCTAATAGGACCGTATCGCCATTAAAGTTAATCGTATCTTTGAGAACAAAAACAGAATTATCTTTTGATAGCAACTCTTTATTCTCTTGTTTTATAACTATATGTTCTCGTACAGGCGAACTATTGAAAATACCCAATAAAAGATATGCTACAAGCAAGACTGAATTTAGATTCATGAAATATTCAGCTAAGTGATGAGGATAAAACAGGAATATTATACTTTCTCAAAGAACGTATCAGGTTTGTCTGGATTGAAAACCTCATTGCAGTACATCACAGTAACAAGGTCTTCGGTCTCGCTCAGATTGATGATGTTATGGGTATATCCTGGGAGCATGTGAACTGCCTCAATCTTATCGCCATTCACTTCCCACTCCAGCACTTTGCCTTCAGGGTCGTTCAGGTTGCGTTGCTGGATAAGGCCGTGACCTTTGACCACAATGAACTGCTCAAACTTGGTGTTGTGCCAGTGCTGGCCTTTGGTGATGCCAGGTTTGGAGATATTGATGCTCACCTGACCTGCATTGAGGGTGTGCACCAACTCGGTGAAACTGCCACGGTCGTCCACATTCATCTTCAGGGAGAAGGCGGTCTTCTCGTAAGGCAGGTAGCTTAGGTAGGTGCTGAAGAGCTTCTTGGCAAAGCTGCCAGTGGGTATCTCAGGTATCATCAGGGTCTTGGGCTGCTCTGCAAAACTCTTCAGCAGTTCCACGATTTCACCTAATGTTACTTTATGGGTAATAGGACAATAACGGTACTTACCAAGAGGCCCAGGAATAACCTCTAATCCTTCAAACTCACAATGATGACTTTTGCCTTCCAATAACGCCATCATTTCATCTACAAGATCATCAATATACAGCAACTCCAGCTCAACACTAGGGTCATTCACTGTATATGGCAAGTCGTTGGCAAAGGCGTTGCAGAAGGTGGCTACGGCACTGTTGTAATTTGGACGGCACCATTTACCAAAGAGGTTAGGAAAGCGATAAACGTGCACATCTGCACCTGTTTCCTTACTATATTCCAAGAAAAGATCTTCTCCAGCTTTCTTAGAGCGTCCATACTCGCTATTGCCAAAACGGCCTGTTAGTGATGCCTGTTGGCTGCTTGACAGCATTACAGGGCACTTGTTACCATACTTCTTAAGAGTATCAAGAAGAGTAGAAGCAAAGCCAAAATTGCCTTGCATAAACTCCTCTTGATTTTGAGGTCTATTCACGCCTGCAAGATTGAAAACAAAGTCACAATCTTTGCACCATGCTTCTAACTCCTCGGAAGTACTGTCAATGTCATACTCAAATACAGCCTCAATAGTCAAGCCAGAATGGGTCTTATCTTTACCTGCCTGTATATTCTTCAGTGCCCAACAAAGGTTTTTACCAACAAAACCTTTCGCACCAGTAACTAAAATTTTCATATCATGAAAAGTTTAAAGCGTTTAAGATGTTTAAGAGTTTAAGGTTTATATTTCGCGCCTGTAATCTCGCTCGTTTTTATCTCCTTAATAAAGTTCATGATAGAGGCTGAGAGTTTTCTACAATCAGAATAGAGTTCTTCGTACTCTTCTGGAGTCAAATAGCCAATATCATTTGCTCTTATCAGCTGAGAGCGTACTTCACCACAAGAACCTTTAGCGATATATAAGAAGTTCAAGAATTCTTTATTGCCAGTTCTTTCGAACCATTCAGCAATATTATCCATGATGGAACCAGCTGCTGCACGTATCTGCTGAACAAAGCGATAATCGGACTTGAACCCTTCCCTATTTGTAACAGGATAAATCTTCTTTGAAAGCTCACGTGCTTTCTGGGAGATTGCAAGTTCTTCAAAGTCTCTTACTGCAGCCATCTTAAACTTCTTAAACCTTTAAACTCCTTAAACTATTACAATTCCTTCCTCCACACCATTTTATTCACTACACCTACATAAGACTGAATGATACGTACCACCTTGGTACTTACATTCTCATCTACATAGTCGGGAACAGGTATGCCGGGTTCGTGGTTCTGGATGAGCTCTACAGCTACATCCACACTCTGCAGGAGGCCCTTGGTGTCAATGCCACTCAGCACAAAGCAACCCTTATCCAATGCTTCAGGACGTTCAGTAGAAGTCCGGATGCATACAGCCGGAAACGGATGTCCAACACTGGTGAAGAAGCTGCTCTCCTCGGGCAGAGTGCCGCTGTCGCTCACCACTGCAAAAGCATTCATCTGAAGGCAGTTGTAGTCATGGAAGCCCAGAGGCTCATGCTGGATCACTCGCTTATCCAGCTGGAATCCAGATGCCTCCAAACGCTTCCTTGAACGAGGATGGCAGCTATAGAGAATTGGCATATCATACTTTTCTGCCATCTTGTTAATGGCATTGAACAAGCTCAGGAAGTTCTTCTCTGTATCAATGTTCTCCTCTCTATGTGCAGAGAGCAAAATGTACTTGCCCTTCTCCAAGCCCAAACGCTTGTGAATATCAGATGCCTCAATCTCTGCAAGGTTATTGTGCAGCACCTCAGCCATAGGTGAACCGGTCACATAAGTACGCTCCTTGGGCAGACCGGTATCAGCCAAATAACGTCTTGCATGCTCGCTGTACGCCATATTTACATCAGAAATGATGTCCACAATTCTGCGGTTCGTCTCCTCAGGAAGACACTCATCCTTACAACGGTTACCAGCCTCCATATGGAAGATAGGTATGTGTAGGCGTTTAGCACCTATTACAGACAAGCAACTATTGGTATCTCCAAGAACTAGTACTGCATCCGGTTTTACCTCCACCATCAGTTGATAACTCTTGGCGATGATGTTACCCATCGTCTCGCCCAGGTCGTTACCCACGGCTTCCATATACACATCCGGGTCTGCCAACTTCAGGTCCTTGAAGAATACTCCATTCAGATTGTAGTCATAGTTCTGACCGGTATGTGCCAGCAAGCAGTCAAAATACTGACGGCACTTATTAATCACTGCAGCAAGGCGGATAATCTCCGGCCTTGTGCCAACAATAATCAGAAGCTTCAGCTTCCCGTTATCTTTAAATGCTGCCATAGTTATATAAGATTAGGAATACCATTAAGTTCATTCTGGATGTAAGTCAAAGAAGCTATCTTATCCTTAGTTTCCTCCAGATTCAGAATCCTAGTGTTATTTGAGTTGAACTCATCAATCAGCGCACGCTTCACATCACCCTCCTTGAAGTACTTGTCGTAGTTCAGGTCTCGGTTATCAGCAGGCACTGCATAGAAGTTACCCATATCTATTGCCTTGGCAGCCTCTTCCTTGGTCAGCAGAGTTTCATACATCTTCTCACCGTGGCGTATACCAATCACGCGAATCTCAGGATCATTAGGTGCCTGGTGCTTGAAGAGTTCAACAACAGCCTTTGCCTGCGTCTCAATCGTACAGGCGGGGGCTTTCTGCACTAATATGTCACCATTCTTACCATTCTCGAAAGCAAACAACACCAAGTCAACAGCCTCTTCCAGCGACATAATGAAACGGGTCATAGAAGGCTCGGTAATGGTGATAGGATTGCCTTTGCGAATCTGGTCAATCCAAAGAGGAATAACACTACCACGGCTACACATAACGTTACCATAACGAGTGCAGCAGATTTTTGTATCACCAGAAAGACGACTCTTTGCTACAGCTATCTTCTCCTCAATGGCTT
Organism: Bacteroidales bacterium; assembly: GCA_017412645.1. Classification (GTDB taxonomy): domain Bacteria; phylum Bacteroidota; class Bacteroidia; order Bacteroidales; family UBA932; genus Cryptobacteroides. Next base: position 7,622 of record JAFPWX010000015.1, read on the forward strand.
TGGTGATACCCATCGCATTGATAGGATAAGCCGCCTTGTCTGTGCTCAAGCAGATAACACACTTTACACCTGCATCAATGGCGGCATCCAGCGTGTTGTCTGTTCCAATCACATTGGTCTTCACTGCCTCCATAGGGAAGAACTCGCAACTGGGTACCTGCTTTAGTGCGGCAGCGTGGAACACATAGTCAACGCCTTTCATAGCATATTTCAGCGTTGATTTGTTTCTAACATCACCAATATAGAATTTGATTTTGTTAGCAACTTCCGGCATACGAGCCTGGAAGTCGTGACGCATATCATCCTGCTTCTTCTCGTCGCGGGAGAAGATGCGGATTTCTCCAATATCGGTTCTGAGGAACCTGTTCAACACTGCATTACCAAAACTACCTGTGCCTCCAGTAATGAGGAGGACTTTGTCCTTAAATACTGACATAATATCTGTTACTTAAATTGATTATTTCAAATGTTAAATGTTGACCTGCGGTCGACCTTGCTCACGCTCGGCAATGTTGGCTGTCGCCTTCCTCGGACGCGACTCGGCCATCACTAAGCAAGCTCAGATGGCGCTCGCTGCTCCCTCGGTTCAAGCAAGCTCGGTATTGCTCTCGCTAAAATCGCAATGTTAATTTGTTAACTGTTAATTGTTCAATGTTTGGCAGATGATGTGATTCTTTCCTATCACATTTCCCTGCTTATGCCGCTACTTTATTTGTGTGTTTGGCTGTTGCCAGCAAAAACCCACAAATATTACCTTGGTCATGTCTATATCGTATTCCATATTTTAATCATTGCCTATCGGTACAGAAATTCTGTCTCTTGCTACACATACGCCATTCTTCACAACATAACATTCTACGTAATGAGGGCCATAGAAATTGGTGTTTTCTGTGATAGTCTGTTGTTTTTTTACCACCTGCCCTCTGATACAATTTCGCTTCTCAGCTGTCTTTCCGACGTTCTTAACTTTCCAATAATAATCAACAGCTCCAGGCACGTTATGATTACAGGTAAATGTGATACAGAAGTGATGTGGTATCCATTTGCTGTATTTATCAAGAAAATACTGTAATGGATGGGATAGGAATCCATTCCCTTGTGCCGTTGCTGTTATATGAGCATCATATTGTTCAACGACTGGCATCATGTCTTCTATATATTGCTCCGTATCATTAAACACTGCCACGTCCTGAACACTCCGAGGTTCAAGGGCAAACATCCTTGTAGAGGCCTCAGTAACCAGATTTGTCCAGTAGTCATGATTAAAGAAGTCACTCCATACGGAAAGTGCCTTTTCACGGGTGCAATCTGCTTCATTGAGAACACTCAACTTAGACAGATATGAATCCAGTCGATTGTAAAAGACCTCCATTCGCTGTTTGTGTGCTTCTGTCTGTAATAACGAAAGCGTTACGTCGGTTGGGTTATACACCTCCTTATTCCATTGGAGCCTGTCTCTGACTGAACACATCGTATTATAGAAACATTCATCAAGCCTTTCACCACTTTGAAAGCGCTCTTCACATAATACAGTTTGGATAAGGCCACCTGGCATATCCCAGCCATCACGTGACTTACAGAACATTTTACTGAGACGGATAACCTTTCTAAGATTCTGTCCTTTTGTATTGATGCAGTTCTTAAACCAGCTATTGATTGCTTTGGGGTCTCGTTTGCTCCAAGCACTACCGGCATGATAATACACTACTGTGTCGTGTTCAGTGTCTTTTCTGTATATCGCAAAATCAATATGATACCCTCCACTATACTTAATACGCACACAGTTTGTCTTCTTCTCTGGGTTAGCACTAAACTGGCCACACTTATATGAAAAGGCTTCAACGATTATATTCTTTATGGCCTGTGCACCTATCTCTCCAATATTATCTTTGCGAAAAACCACTGCGATGTCAATATCGTAATCCTTCGAATCACTCTGAACAGCAGTGTTCATAGCCATACTCCCTTGGGTTATCGTTTCAGATATCCGATAGGATGTTCCATGTTTCTCGTTATAGGTCTTCAATCCTTCTTTCAGACGCTTAATATTCAACTTTCCTTTATCATAAAGGTCTGTCTGAGTATCACCAGGAAGAACGACTTCCTGATTATAGAACTTATTGAATTCTGCGCTTAAATCAAACATTCTGCACCTCTTTAACTTTTTCTATCCGACCCGCTGAACTGCCGTTAATGGTAATCCCCACTTTGTAAGAAGGCGCAGCGTAATGATAGGAGACAATCTGTGGAACACGGTTCTGCATAAGAACGAGCGACTTTCCAAAAGCGTATGCGAAGCAAGCTTGTGTCGCCAATAACAAATGTACTCTCTTGACTTGACTATTCTTCTTACACACTTCCGAGATGAAAGTCACGGTCTCGTTTATATAAGCGTTGAGCTGTCTCTTGCTGAAAATGGCATTATCTTTGGGTTCTGGAAGAGACAAGCTAAATACTGGTAAATTAAAGTGACTGGTGTTTGTCTCATTGATTATAGCCGTTGTTGAAACTGCCACCACTATTTCTGTTGCTTCATTAGTTTTGATCGCCGGTCTCAGTAATTCTGGGAACTTCTTATCATTATTGAGCTTAGTATATTCCTGTGTAGCCTTATTGAACTCTAAATAGTATCTGATATCGCTACCACGATGCTTAGTTCCTGCATAAATGATGAAAGGAATGGGAGCCATTCCCGTGAAACACCGTTTGCTTTTGGCTTCACGATTAAAGCGCTCCATTTGGTTTTGAATATCTGCTATAATTGCATTTGCTCGTGTTTGCGATAAACCATGCATTTCTGCCTGGCAATTAGCAGTATTTGTTTCTATTTCATCACAATTCTGGCATTTAAGCGCCTTAAGCATCCCATCCGCCTTGGTATGGTGAATGGTTCCTGGCATGTTAAGTATAACGCAACTTGTAGTAGCATCAATGACCTTCAGAATAACACCAACGACTAACAAAAGTAAACCAATAGCCATCAGCCACCTTGGAGAAAAGCCCTCTTCTCCTACTGTTTTCTGAATCTGCAACCAATCATACAAAAATTGCAGAATTGAATCAGAGCAAGAAGGAAGTGAAGCAATGATGATATCAACAGCAGCGACTATCAAATTCTCCGCTGTGGTTTTCTCTCCATCTTTGTCAAGAAACAAGTCCCAAAGGACCTTTATGAGAAGTCCTAAGAGTATTGCTACTACTATAAAAAGACCAAATATCTTAATCATATTGTCTTATCCCTCAGTGCTTGTTCATTTGTGCGGTAGGTTCAAGCAAGTCTGTGGACGGCTTGCCGGCCACTGTCTTGCTGTGGGGAGCGGAAGGCTCTTCTGGGCTTGTCCCAGATGTGCCTGTAGCGGGGATGTTGACTTGTTAAAATGTTAAATGTTAAACTTCGTACCTATCAACAGCTTCACCATTGAGTGCTCTAACTATTCGAGAGCAGGCTTTCCCGTCTCCGTAAGGATTTACAGCCTTACTCATACGTTCGTGGGCAGCTGCATCATCAAGGAGAGTGCTTACTTCGTTCACAATCAGGTCGTGATTGGTACCTACCAGATGTACAGTGCCACTCTTCAGGGCCTCGGGGCGCTCGGTGGTGTCACGCATCACGAGTACCGGCTTGCCGAGGCCGGGGGCCTCTTCCTGAATGCCGCCGGAGTCGGTCAGTACCACGGTGGACTTCTCCATCAGGTACACGAATTCCAGGTACTGAAGGGGCTCGATGAAGAAGAAGTTCTTGTAAGCGGTAAGATCTTCGCCAAACACTTCATGAATGGGTTTGCGCACATTGGGGTTGAGGTGCATGGGGTAGACGAAATCCACGTCCGGATACTTCTCGCTGAGATCTTTCATTGCGGTGACCATGCTGATGAAGCCGTCGCCAAAGTTCTCGCGGCGGTGGCCGGTGATGAGGACCAGCTTGCGGCCACCGTCCAGACGAGTCACGTCGTAGCCCGCCGCCTTCAGCACACCCACTTGTTCGTCGGCCAGGGCCTTGTCGTTTTTGAGTTTATTCACGACCATGTGGAGGGCGTCAATCACGGTGTTGCCGGTGACGTAGATCTTACCCTGGGCCTTTTCTTCCAGGAGGTTCTTTTCGCTGAGCGGGGTGGGGGCGAAATTGTAGCTGGCGATGCGGCCGGTTATCTGGCGGTTCATCTCTTCCGGCCAGGGGCTATAGATGTTGTGGGTGCGCAGACCGGCTTCCACGTGGCCGACGGGAATCTGCTGGTAGAAGGCGGCAAGAGCCGCGGCGGTGCTGGTAGTGGTGTCGCCATGGACAAGCACCACGTCGGGCTGGACTTCTTTCAGTACATCGCGCATGCCGGTGAGCACGCGGGCGGTGACGTCGTAAAGGTCCTGGCCCTGCTTCATTATATTGAGGTCGTAGTCCGGGGTGACCTCGAAGATGCGCAGCACCTGGTCCAGCATCTCTCGGTGCTGACCGGTAACACACACTATAGTCTCGAATTCTTTCGGGTGTTTCTGGAACTCTTTCACCAGGGGGCACATCTTGATTGCCTCAGGGCGAGTTCCGAAAACTAGCATTATCTTTTTCATTATCGTATTTTATTCAACGGAGATTTTAGAGAAAATTATTCCTTTAGATATCCTTTAATGAAACATTCTCTAGTAAAAAGACTGAGTGCATCAATGAATTCGCTTGTGTTTAAGAAGTAACTGGAATACGCTTCAAGCAACTCATTCATATCTTTAACGGATACAAGTACGATTGCTCCTTTAGTACTCTCAAGACGGCTTTCCATGTTCTTATACGTCTCATTAGCTTCTGAGAATTCATCTTCTGAAAAATGCCGGAGTTTTGCTTTCTTAAGTTCAAAATCCGTCATGAGTAGTGCATATCCCCCCTCAAAAGAGTTTTGTTCAGTATAATCCACAGCCTTTATTAGGCTGCCGAGTCGCATAAGATAATGTCCCTGTTTATCCATCGCGGCATACTCTCGGCAATAGTCCGCCTCGGAGAAATCAGAAAACTGTTCGGGAATGGGCATTCCTTCCTCCCTGGCGAATATGGCACTAATAAGTTTGAAGAATCGCAACCAATTCTCATCTCCAATACCAGCCTTCAATGGTGATTTGGAAATAAGTTCAGCCGTTTCCACTGCTGTTGCCCAATCGTGCTGGAGTTTGGTGCGGATCTGAAGCTCTATGCGTAGACCATCGGTATCTTCATTTGCAGAATGATAAATATATACGAAATGAATGCTTCTATATCCACTGCATTTTGGCTTGTTTACATAGTTCTTGGGTTCGTTAGCGCGTTCAAAATTCGGCAATTCCACTCCATACAAAAGATTGTAGGCCCTTTCCATGGTAGGAATATCTGGAAAAACAAATCTCACACCTCCGATATCCTGGACTCCACCCAACCTCATATCGGGATTACGGCGAAGTTTACCGATTATCGAAGTCATACGTTTTAAACGTTGGGATGAGAAAGAGGGTTGGACGCCAGCTTCTGCAAGCACGGATGAAACCGAACGGAAGAGCTCTTGCATCGGGACCTGATGATTCTTACGCCAATCATCAACGATGTTCATAGCATCGTTGTAACGGAAGAAGTCATCGATTTCCGAGATAAGAATCTCCCCGGTATTGTTCAGTTTGTTTCTAGAGTACTTCATATTTCTCTTTCTTAATTGGGTCAATTTTCCCCCGCCAGCCTTAACAGGTACTGGCCATACTGGTTTTTAATCATCGGCTGCGCCAGCTCCCTCAACTTCTCTGCGCTGATCCACCCCTGCTCATAGGCGATTTCTTCAAGGCAAGCGATCTTGCAGCCGGTGCGCTTTTCGAGGGTCTCGATGAAGATGGAGGCGTCGGCCAGGGAGTCGTGGGTGCCGGTGTCGAGCCAGGCGAAGCCGCGGCCGAGGGTCTGAACGCGCAGCTGCCCGTCTGCCAGGAAGGCCTGGTTCACACTGGTGATCTCCAGTTCGCCGCGGGCGGAGGGTTTGATGCCCTTGGCAATCTCCACTACCCGGTTGGGATAGAAATATAACCCCGTCACCGCGTAGTTGCTCTTCGGATTCGCCGGTTTTTCTTCGATGGAGAGGCAGTTGCCGGCCGCGTCGAAGGTCGCCACCCCGTAGCGCTGGGGGTCGGAGACCCAGTAGCCGAAGACGGTGGCCTGCCCGCGGCCGGCCTGCACGCCGCTGGCTGCCGGGGTGCCGGGAGCACCGTCGGCGTCGCGCACCGCCGCCTCCAGCATCGGGCCGAAACCCGCCCCGTAGAAGATGTTGTCGCCCAGAACCAGGCAGACGCTGTCGTCGCCAATAAACTTCTCGCCAATGAGGAACGCCTGCGCCAAGCCGTCCGGTGAAGGCTGCTCGGCATACTCGAAGCGCACGCCGAGGTCGACCCCGTCGCCCAGAAGACGCCGGAAGGCCGGAAGGTCGTCGGGGGTGGAGATGATGAGGATCTCCCGGATGCCCGCCTGCATCAGCACGCTGATGGGATAGTAGACCATCGGCTTGTCGTAGATGGGCAGGAGCTGTTTGCTGACGCCTTTGGTTATGGGGTAGAGTCTGGTGCCGGAGCCTCCGGCGAGAACTATTCCTTTCATTAGTCTCTCTTAAAAATATCTCTTGTATAAACTTTGCCGGCCACGTCGGCCAGGGCGTCGTCGTAGCGGTTGGCGATGATGGCGTCGCTCTGGGCCTTGAAGGCCTTCAGATCGTTGACGACGCGCGAACCGAAGAAGGTGCTGCCGTCTTCCAGGGTGGGCTCGTAGATGATGACCTTCGCGCCCTTGGCCTTGATGCGCTTCATGATGCCCTGGATGGCGGACTGCCGGAAGTTGTCGGAACCGGCCTTCATGGTGAGGCGGAACACTCCGATCACGACCTCTTTCTCTTCGGCGGGGGCGAAGGCGTTGGTGCCGGTGTAGCTGTAGTAGCCGGCTCGGTCGAGCACGCGGTCGGCTATGAAGTCCTTGCGGGTGCGGTTGGAGTCGACAATCGCCTTGATGAGGTTCTCCGGCACGTCGTTGAAGTTCGCCAGCAGCTGTTTGGTGTCTTTCGGGAGACAGTAGCCGCCGTAGCCGAAGCTGGGGTTGTTGTAGTGCGTGCCGATGCGCGGGTCCAGGCAGACGCCTTCGATGATGTGACGCGTGTCGAGTCCCTTCATCTCGGCGTAGGTGTCGAGCTCGTTGAAGTAGCTGACGCGCAGGGCGAGGTAGGTGTTGGCGAAGAGCTTCACGGCTTCGGCCTCGGTGCTGCCCATGAAGAGCACCTGCGGGTCGTTGAGGGCGCCGGCCTTGATGAGGGAGGCGAACTGCTCGGCAGCGGGCCTGAGTTCTTCGGCCGGCTGGGTGCCGGGGGCGTCGTCGTAGCCGACGATGATGCGGCTCGGGTAGAGGTTGTCGTAGAGGGCCTTCGACTCTCTGAGGAACTCGGGGGCGAAGATGATTTTCGGGACGACGGTGCGGAACTTGCCGTCGGCGAGACGCTCGCGGTAGCTGAACTTTTCGCGGATGTTCTTCGTGTAGCCGACGGGGACGGTGCTCTTGATGACCATCACGGCGTTCGGGTTCACTTCGAGCACGAGTTCGATGACCTCCTCCACGTGCGAGGTGTCGAAGAAGTTCTTCTTGGGGTCGTAGTTGGTGGGGGCGGCGATGACGACGAAGTCGGCGTCTGCATAGGCGGCGCGCCCGTCGAGGGTGGCGCGCAGGTTGAGGGTTACCGGCGCGCCGTGGGCGTCGGTACCTGCGAGGTAGCGCTCGATGTAGTCGTCCTGGATCGGGCTCTGCCTTTTATTGAGTTTTTCTACTTTTTCGGGAATCACGTCCACCGCCACTACCTCGTTTTTCTGGGCGAGGAGGGTGGCGATCGAGAGACCCACGTAACCGGTTCCTGCTACTGCTATGATCATGCTTGTTGTGGTATGTGCATTTCTCTGGCTCCTCGAATCTCAGTTAAAGCGCTGAAATTCAAGCGTTTAAGCCTTTATTTAGATAGGTTGCGCCGCCAGGGTGCACCTTATCAATTTACAAAGATAGCAAATTAATCGACTTGTGCGAGCGCGCGACCTATATATAAAAGCGAATCTTTTTGCTACATTTGCGGCTGATCATTTACGAAGTATGAGAATTTTTGAATACATAAAGGTTTCCATGCGGTCGCTGCTCAATTTCCGGGCAGACGTGGACACCGCAGCGGCAGATCTCAATATCCGGAACAATATTCATTTCAAGGGGACGAACGTGCTGATTCTCGCCTTCTCGATAATCATCGCGTCGGTGGGTCTGAACGTGAACTCCACCGCCGTGGTCATCGGCGCAATGTTGATATCTCCCCTGATGGGACCCATCATCGGGTTCGGCCTGGCGGGCAGCATCAACGACACCAAGCTCCTGCGGGACTCCCTTTGGAACCTGTTGGTGATGGTGGTTATTTCCCTAATGGCATCGGCCATATATTTCCTGCTGTCGCCGCTGGAACTTGCGAACCCGACCGAACTGGAGGCGCGCACGTCGCCCAGTATCTTCGACGTTCTGATCGCCCTCTTCGGCGGAGCTGCCGGCATTGTTGAGCAAAGCCGCAAGGAGAAGGGGACGGTGATCTCCGGAGTGGCGATCGCTACCGCACTCATGCCGCCTCTCTGCACCGCCGGCTATGGCATCGCCCATTGGAACGGGCACTTTTTCTTCGGGGCGATGGGGCTCTTCGGTATCAATACGATTTTTATCGCCCTGGCCACCTATCTGGTAGCGAAACTGCTCCATTTCAAGGAGGTTCAGTTCGTGGATGCCAAAAAGGCGCGCATTACCCGTGGATGGGTTTCTGCGCTCGTGGTGATAGTGGTCGTGTTGAGTGGCTGGTCGGCCGTACGCATCGTTAGAAACAATAATTTCCAGAGTAATGCTGAGGCGTTCGTGAAGGAAAACCGCTCGATGGATAAGGCCTATATCTACGACTATCATATCGACGGAGCCGCCCATAAAGTGGAGATTCGCGTGACCGGCCGACGCATGTCCGCGGAGATGCGCGACGCAGTGTATGCGAGCGCCGCCGCCCACGGAATTCCTTACGAAGCACTGACGATCACGGAGAATACTCTTCAGGAGACGGAAGATCTGATCCGCAGCGAGCAGATCGCGGGATTCTTCGAGCGTTCGGAGTCGGAGATCACCCGGCGCGACGCCACCATCCTGAGGTTGCGCGAGCAGCTGGATTCCCTCCAGGCCGCAGTGCTGCCCTCGGAGCAGATCGCCCGCGAGATCCGCAGCAACTATCCTGGTCGGATTGCGGAGGTGTATCTCTCGAAGGGGGATGCCGTGGAATGGGGCGGGGGCCAGCGCGACACTGTGACCTCCGTTTCGCCCTCCCCCGACGGACTGGTTACCAGCCAGCTCACCGTCGTCATCGTCCGGACCATCGGCCGCTTCTCCGCCTCCGAGCAGGAGCGCCTCGCCGACTGGCTTCGCATCCGCCTGAACGACCCGTCGCTGAAACTCCTGGTTTCGGAATAATTCCTTCGGCCTTTTGGCAGAGGGCCCTGACGTTTTCGGCCATTTTTGACGGACCCCCCAGGTTTTTTGCAGGGGGGTGCAGCATTTTTGGCCCTTTTTGCTCCAGCCATCTCCCTTCACCGGCATCCAACCATCCTTTTCCCACGCATGCCGGCACCCAACCTTCATTTTTTGTTTTTTTTGTCGGTATACCCCTGATTTTTCGGGGGGATACCGTCATTTTCGGCCATTTTTGACGGTTCGCTCCACCGTATTCTCCGCCGTATCTCGCCTTTATCGCGGTTCGCCCACATTTTAGGCCTTTTTCGTAGGCGAGCCTCAATCTTCAGGCTCACTGCCAGCAGGGGCAGGCAGGCAGGCGGTCGGCGGCGGCGAGGAGGGTCCTCCCTCCAACCCCCCGCAGCTGCCGCCGGGTACCGCCAGCCGCCCGGCTTGCCTTGACGGGCGGCGGAGCCACTCAAAAAAGCCACCATCAGAAAACTCCAAGGGTGGCTTCATATTCAGAGAATAAATCCTATTTCAACGCTAGAACCTGCTCTAGAGACATCCCCGTGACTTTGGCAATAGTCTCTGCGGGGACTCCCTGCGAAAGAAAGCCTTTGGCATTCTTCATCCTTTCCTCTTCCCTGCCTTTCTCCTCAGCCAGCTCGGCCGCGTGGTTGATGGCGTTCTTCCAGTCGTTCTCGTTCATGATACTATTCCTATAAATTTGTAGTTCTTTTGTTGGCAGCTTTGCTATTTCAGCTGCCCGGAAGAAACTCTCGAAAACCCTGTCCTGCAATTCCTTCGGACGGTTTTCCAATCGTTTCATGTTTCCGAACAAATATACCCACTTTTCCAGAATATTATCCAATTCCTCGACCTTTTTGTGGAATTTCTTCACGGCGATGAAGGAGAATCTGAGCAGGTTCGTCATAGGCTGAAAGTCCCTGTCTTCCCTTAATGTGAATGAATGCAGAAACTCATCATCGTCCCAACTGTAGCCTTCTATCTTCTCCGGCTCAAAGTTGACGATACCTATCGAGTACACCCCCTTCAGATGATAGTCCCAATCGCCCTGAGGAGCCTGGTCGCGAATCTTGAACGAAGAAGTCCAGATCTCCCGCTCATAGAAATACGTCTGCTCCGCCTTCTGTACCTCGACCATTACGGTCTCGCCTTTGTCCGTATCGCACACCAGGTCAAAGCGCGAAGAACGGGAGAAGAAGGAATCGCCCATATCCTCATTGTTCTGGTACGAGATGTCGGTCACCCCCAATTCCGGATACACGGCGTTGATAAAACTGATGAGATGCTCTTTGTAGCGGTCGCTACCGAAGAGGGTCTTCCACCCCCAGTCGCTCAGAGGATCTATGTAGACCCCGGCGTCGTAATTACTGTCAATTGTAGTCATAACACAGTTTTAAATGTTAATGACCACAATTATATTACAAAAAAACCGACTCCAAGGGAGTAAATCCTGGAGTAAACGTGAATTTTATTGTTTCTTTATTAAAATAAATCTTAATGGAGCTCTACTGTGCACCCCTCCGCAATGGATTTTGCGGAAAGGGGCGTGATGGAGGTCCAGAGGGCGAGGTCGGCGAGGGTCGCGGGGTAGGAGAAGGCTGGGGCCGGCGAGCCGGACTGACCCGCAGCGCCCTCACCCCGAAGATCCTCCTCGATGGCGCGGAGCATGATGTAGTCCATGCCGCCGTGGTGACGGTCGGCCGCGAGCGCTTCGGCGCCCCAGCGTCGCCACATAGGATCGAGGTACTCCTCAATATACCCGGCGTCGGGCTCCCACTGCTCGAAGGGGCTACGGCCTTCGATGTAGATGCGGTGGTTGTCTTCGTCCCAGATGCCGCGAGTGCCCTGAATCTCAATACCATAGCTGCGTGGACGCGGCAGGGTGGTGTCGTGCGTGAGGGTCAGCAGCTTACCGTCGGAGGTGCGGGCGACGGTCGAGACGATGTCACCCAAGGTAATCTTCGGGCAGCCTGCGCCGAGCCTTTCGCGAAGACCGGCGGCTTTGGAGGCGAAGGCGGTCACGTTCGCGAGCGTATGCACGTCACCGATGAGGCAGAGCGGGGCGATGCTGTGGGTCGGGTAGATGTCGGCGTTCTCGCTGGTGTAGAGCCGGCCGCGCCATGCCTCTGAGGGACGCTCGCGAAGGCCGGGGGCCGCGGCGGAGATGGGCGAGCCAGCGGCAGTAGAAGCGGCGGCGGGCGAACCGGGGGCCGCCGAGCGAGCGACCGGGGCTGCGTCTCCGCCGAGCACTCCGGCGGCATCGACCAGCTCGTCGCGAAGGTCGTGACGGTAGCCTCCTCGCATCGATACTATCTCCCCGAAAAGGCCCGCGCGGACCATCTCGCGAACGGCGAGGATGTCGCGTCGGAAGATGATATTCTCCAGCGGAAACACTTTCCCAGGAAAGCCCATAAGCGGCTGGTATTCACCGAGTTCGCGCCCACCGCGGATTTCCAGGGCGACATGACATCCGGCCTTCAGGCAGTCGAGCGCCTGGGGGATGTGGCAGTTCCATGGAGAGCAGATGAAGACCAGTTCGGGGCGCTCTTCCGCCAGCATGCGGCGATAGTCTTCCGGGCCGTCGGAGTAGAGCCGCAAACCCTCGAAGGGATCGGCCGTACCGGTACCCGCCATCGAAGGAGCCCCAGCATTTTCGGCCGATTTTGACGGACCCCCCTCCCCAAAAGCCTGGGGGATCTGACGTTTTTGGCTGTTTTTGACAGGGCTGCCTGCAAAACGGGGGTCCGCCGCCGCGATCAGCTCGAAGAACGGCATCCCCCGAAGCAGACCCAGGATGGTGCGGCCTCGGTATCCGGCTCCTATTATGGCGGTTTTCATCACGTTGTCCGAAATTTTACAGCGTCCTATACCTTTCTCCGTAATAAAGCATCTGGCCGAGGTAGTCGTCGGGATAGCTCAGAGTGTAGTCGACCACGACGCCGTCTTCCCCGAACACCGGCTCGATCTCCGGGTTCACGAAGCCGCCGTAGGGCTTCAGGTTCAGGGCGGCGTAGCGCTCGCGAACTTCGCTGTGCAGTTCCGGGTCGATGTCGACAGCGTACTTCTCGATGAGCGCCTTGCCGGCCTCGTAGTCGCCCTCGCTCTTGATGCGCTGGATCTCTGCGAGCAGCTCGGCGAAGAGTCCGCGAAGAGCCTCGTAATCGTTTACTACAAAGTAGGTTTTGCCGTCGCGGACGCGCTTTTCGATGACGCTCCCGGAGGCTCCCGGAACGCCGTCGGCTGCGCCCTTTTCGTAGCACCACTCGGCGATGAGCTTACGGTTCTGCATGTGCGCTTCGGTGTTCTGGCGACCGAGTTCGACGCGGGTGAACTGGGTCATGATGCCGTTGCGGATGTAGCTCGCGTACTCGGCCTTGTAAGCTTCCTTGTCGGGCACGATTCCGAGCTCGACCATCTTGGGATCGGCGCAGTAGTAGAGACCGAAGAGGTCGGCGCGGGCTTCCTCAAGCGCGCTCTGGTACTCGCCCAGGGCGGTGGAGGACACTCCCGGCAGAAGCTGACCGCTTCCGTGACCGAGGCATTCGTGCAGGTCGGTATGGATCTCGTCCATCACATTGCCGTACTTCTTTACGAGTTCTATCTCTGCCTGATTCCACGCAAACTCGCCCAGCACGCTCTTCGGCTGCTCGAGCGCGGCGGCGTTGTAGGCGTGAGTGATATTGGCGATGGTGACGCTCTTGGAGCCGTGCTCTTTGCGTATCCAGTCGGCGTTCGGAAGGTTGATGCCTATCGGGGTCGACGGGTAGGTGGCTCCTGCCAGAGCGACCGCGTTGATGACCTTGGCGGAGATGCCCCTGCATTCGGCCTTCTTGAAGCGCGGATCCACGGGGGAGTTGTCCTCGAACCACTGGGCATTGGCGCTGAGCGTCTCGGTACGGGCCGATGCCGCCGCGTCCTTGATGTTCACGAGCCCTTCCCAGGTAGCCTTGCGGCCGAGCGGGTCGTCGTAGTCCTCTATGAAGCCGTTCACGTAGTCCACCGTGCCCAGAGTGTCCTGCACCCAGAGGATGTTGTAGTCGTCCCAGGTGCGGAGGCTGCCGGTGGTGTAGTATTCTATGAGTTTGTCGATTGCGGCTTTCTGGAGATCGTTCTCGGCGACCTCTTTGGCCTTGCTGAGCTCGCGGCAGATGCGCTCAATGGCGGCGGAGTAGATGCCTCCGACCTTCCACTGCTTCTCGACCAGTCGGCCTCCTTCCTTGACGACCTTGCTGTTGAGCCCGTAGGAGACGGGGTGCTTGTCGCCTTTAACTGCCTGCCGAGCATAGAAATCGTCAACTTCTTTCCGGGAGACGCCGGGGCCGTAGAAGTTCACGGCGCTGGCTGCGACGATGTCTTTGTCGCGGGCGGTCGAGCGTCTCTGCGGGTAGATGTCGCGGTTGTAGATGACGTCCAGCAGCTCTTCGGCGGTCATGGCGAGGCCTTCGGCTCCGGTCCAGTATACGTTGGAGCTCGGAAGCGGCTCGACGTGGGCGGCGGGGGCAGCGGCGGGCTGGGCCTCGGAACTTGCTTCCGCGGCGGGGGTGGCTACCGCAGTCGGGTCGGTCTCCCCCTCGTTCGCCACGTCTGCCAAAAGGCCGGCGAAGTACTCGCGGCTGCACTCCGGGAAGAACTTGTCTTCCGCATAGTGATGATGGATGCCGTTGCTGAAGAAGACGCGCTTGGCGTACACCACGAAGGCGTCCCAGTCCGCACCTTCACGAGGACCGGAGTAGTTGGCGAAGATATCCTCTATCGCGTGGCGGATCGGGAGATTGAAGCGGCAGTACTGGTCCCAGGTGATGTCGCGCCCGAGCTTGGCGGCTTCGGAAAGATGGTAGATGTATTCCTTCTGCTGCAGGCTGAGGTTCTCCCAGCCCGGGACCTGATAGCGCATGATGCGCAGGTCTGCGAAGGAGTCGATGGAGTATTTGAATTCGGCGTTTTTGGGGGCGCAGGCTGCGGCCGATGCGATCCCCGCTGCAATTGCAATCATCTTTACGAGTTTCATAACCACAAATATAGTAAATTATTGGCACCTGTCGGGCTGTAGCCGGACAGGTCACTGGGGCGCATGGTGGCAAGTGGTTGAGTGTCAGCGAAATTCCGGTTTACCTGTCCGGCTGTAGGCCGACAGGTGCCGAGGGGGTGGGGTGCGGTAGACGTCCCGTTTTTTGGGACGTCTACCGCAAAAAAGGCCAAAAATGCAGTAGGCGTCCCGTTTTTTGGGACGTCTACCGCACTTCTGATCGACAGAATCCTTTAATACAACCCCACCGGGAGATTGAGCACGAGTTCGCGGCGCTCGGGGTCGACGGAGACGATGAAGTCTTCGTGAAGGGGAATCATGAGCTCGCCGACGTAGAGGCAGTAGTTGCCGGGGATGGGAGCGTCGTCAGTCACGACCCCGAGAAGAGTTTTTCCGTCGTACACCGTCCAGCCGATGAAGTCGGGGCCGTCAGGCTCTTCCGAAACGTCGGCAAGGATGTCGCGGCCGACCACCTCGTCGGCGTCTTCCAGCGAGCAGATGTCGGTGAGATGGAGGATGTAACGGCTGCCTTTAGGGGTGCAGGCGGAAATGAAGAAGGGAACCTCGAGCCCATCGTAAACGATGTACACGGGTTCCCCTTTTTCCAGAGTTTCCAGGTCGACGTCGGAGCTCACGAGGAGGCCGCCGTCGGTCCCGTAGGACTTGAGGATGCGGGCGATTGCTAGCATCGGAAGCGACGCGGCTTATTCGGCGGCGGGAGCTTCTTCAGCAGCAGGAGCCTCAGCGGCGGGAGCTTCCTCGACAGCGGCTTCGGCGGCCTCTTCGGCAACCTCAGCAGCGGCCTCAGCCTCGGCCTCGGCCTGCTTTGCAGCGAGCTTCTCGGCCTTCTTTGCGAGTTCCTCGGCGCGAGCGGCGTTCACCTTGCGCTCCTCGGCAGCGGCGGCCTTTGCCTTGGCGGCGGCGTCTTTCTCAAGACCCTCGACCTTGGCGGCTACCTTTGCGTCCCTCTGGGCTTTCCATGCATTCCACTTAGCATCGGCCTGCTCCTGGGTGAGAGCTCCCTTTGCAACGCCACCCTGGAGGTGCTTGCGGAGGAGGACTCCTTCGTAGGAGAGGATGCGGCGGCACACGAGGCTGGGCTGGGCGCCAACGTTAAGCCATGCAAGAGCCTTCTCGGAGTTGAGAACGATGGTTGCAGGGTTGGTGTTGGGGTTGTACGAGCCGAGCTGCTCGATGAAGCGACCGTCGCGCGGTGAGCGTGAATCTGCCACGACAATGTGGAAGAATGCGAAATTCTTCTTTCCGTGGCGCTGGAGACGAATCTTAACAGCCATTGTGAATCTGTTTTAAATTAATAATAGGTTTAATATCCCTTTCTCGAAGGGGGTGCAAAGTTAGAAAAAATTTTTGCAATTATCCAAAATATATCTATATTTGCAGCCCCAAAGCGGATGTGGTGGAATGGTAGACACGCTACTTTGAGGGGGTAGTGGGCGTTTGGCCTGTGTGAGTTCGAGTCTCACCATCCGCACGAAAAGGACCGACAGAGAAATCTGCCGGTCCTTCTTCGTTTTTTGACATTCTGTCACTGGTCCGGGGTTTGCCATAGTTGGTTGTGCAGCCCGGAAGGATGGCCGGAAGGCCCGCCGCAAGGGTTGCCGGGAACGGCCCCCGGATGGCCGGAGAAGAAATTGGAAGCCGCAGGCTTCTGAAAAACAAAGGAGATTTAAATTATGGTACCCGAGAGAAGGACTAATGAGAGTTGGCTGCCTGAAATCTTCAATGATTTCTTCGACAACCGTTGGATGGAAAGGGTGAACTATAGCGCCCCGGCCATCAATGTTAAGGAAAACGAAAAAGAGTATGAGGTGGAGGTTGCCGCCCCAGGCCTCACCAAGGACGATTTCAAGATCAACCTCGACACCGAAGGCAACCTGGTGCTTCACATGGAGAAGAAGCAGGAGCACAAGGATGAGCGCAAACACGAGCACTTCCTGCGCCGCGAATTCTCGTATGAGCAGTTCCATCAGGAATTCGCCCTGCCGGAGAATGCCGACATCGAGAAGATTTCCGCCCACATGGAGCACGGCGTGCTGAACATCCTCATCCCGAAACTCACCCCGTCTGAGGTCAAGAAGAACATCCGGCAGATTGAAATCGGATAACCGAGAGTTCCCGGTATAATAAAGGCGCCTCGATTGAGACGCCTTTGTTGTTAGTTCTCCTTATGTAGCGTTAGCGAGCCGGAGATGTGTTTCCAGGAGACATCCATGTTCTCGCCGGAGCGCTCGACCTCCTTGAGTTCGTTGCCCCATTTGGGCAGGAGCATCTGGGTGAGGTCGGGGACCACGATGACGTGGTGCTCCTTGATGTAGGCGATTTGGGCGGCCTTGGCGGCTTCCTGTTGTGGGGACAGGGTCTGGCTGTAGGGCTGCGAAAGATCTATATCCGGCATCTCGAAGTTCTTCAGCTCCTTCATCGCGTTGCGGAGTTCCTTGAGGGCGCTGGTCTTCTTTTCTTTCTTCTTCTTGCCGGACTTCCCACCGGACTGCTCTTCCTGTTCGGCCTGCGCCTGAGCCATCCTTTCTTTTGCCGCGGCATCGAGCGATTGTAAATCGTTGCCGGGAGCGCTGGCACCGGTGATCTGTTCCAGTTTCTTAAGGTCGAAGTGATACGACCAGCTGCCTTCTTCCAGCGACGCCAGCATGGTGGTGATGACGTTCTTGGAACTGTTGGTCTCCGCCTGGCCGGTTATGCCCCACATGATACCTTCGGCCGCCGCTCCGATGTGGGCACCGAGGGAACCGCCGGCGCGGCCGATGATGGCCATCACGTCAAAGCCGAGGGCGAAGCCGTCTTCCCGAACCGTTTCAGTGAGGAACGACCCCATGGTGGGGAATGTGCCGCCGCCGGAACGAGTGACGGGCACGACGTCGAGCATCTGCCAGTGCGGGAGGTCGTCTTCGCCGAGAGACGCGACCACCGAGAAGCTGCCGTGCATGGTGTAGTCGTGCGCCGGGAGGGTGAACTCGTCGTGGACGGCGATATCGTAGGTCCACTTTTCGGCATCGAGCACCTCCACGTCGAAGTAGTCCTCCACCTCAACGTAGCAGTTGTTCTCCGGCTGGGCAAGGTACATGTATACGCGCAGACGCCCCTTGCCCTCCTTCACTCCGTGGATGCGGATGCGGGCCTTGCCGTCGGCTCCGGTGGTGACTTCCGCGGCCTCGACCGTGAAGATTTCGGTGTTCATTGAGGTGACTTTGAGGGTGTAGCCGTCGATGACCCAGCGGTCCTGCGTGTCGGTGAGGATGATGTCCATCGCGCCCGTGCAGTCTTTGTAGACGGGGACGGCGGTCTCGGCGCTCGCCACGTGTACCTTAAGCGGGGTGTACCAGACTTCCACGGCGGCTTCGCCCGACATGCTCTTGTCTTTGGAGGCCTTCTTGTGGCTGGAATCGAAGCTCTGGAAGCCGTCCCAGATACTCACGAAGCCTTCGTCCATGAAGTCCGTGCGCTCGGTGTAGTGGGTTGCGTCCTTGCTTTCGCGCGTTGTATAGGTGTAGCCGGTGTGACGGGCTGCTCCCTCGCTATAAGTATCCTGTGCTTCAGTGCTGTCGGCACGGTGAACACGGATAGACGAGGAGAGAGCGTAGTGCTCCCAGTAGACCGTCTGGCCCTTGAGATTGTTCTTCATGAGCCCCCCGCGGATATTGGCTCTGGAGTCGATATCGTCGACTATTTGCCTGGCGATGCCGGCGGCGCTGCCGGTGCCGTGCCAGAGTTCCTCAACGTAGGGAGTGAGTTCGGTTGCGGAGACGCTGCCCCTGAGCGGCGGGGTGGTCTGGGCAGACGAGGAAAGGCCCGCTACGAAGAGGCCGAATGCCGCGAGCGAAGCGACAATCAGAATAATCCTTTTCATAGATATTATTTCAAACGGTAGTAGGAACTGACGACGGAACCTCCATATTCGTCCTGACTGGCAACGGTAACGTCCCCCGTTTCGACATTAACCATGACAGTGACTGTCTGGGCAGTGCGCGTAAGACCGGTGATGATGAAGGCGCCTTCTATATACTCGGAGTTGGTGATGGAAACCAGCCCGCCAATCTCAGAGGCAGACCACTTGATGGGAATTGTGGTTTTCGTCTTGGTATTGATATCGTATTTTTGAATGTTGTTGGCGTCGCATGTATAGGCGAAGCCGTTCTCATCGTACTGGAGGGGATCCTGGGGGAAATCGGAAGGAATTCTATCTTCCGTCATTTCTCCGGTAAGGACATTGATTTTGGAAATACCTCCGGTATAAAAGACGACAAGTCCGTTCTCCACTTTACGGATAACGACACTTTTATCCAGATACTTGGGGAATGTGACGCTGGAACTGCCTATCTGTTCGCAGTCTATCTTTTCCCCATTTTCAAAGATCCGCCATAGCGTCGCCTTGGAAGACCTATAGAGCATATAAACATTATCTTCTGTCTGCCAGATATAATTATGGCGACTCGCTCCGGAGAGGGTCGACATCATCGACTTCAACTTGTCGCTGTAATCTACGAACAGGGGAGAGAGATCGAGTGAGAAAGTCCATGTACCATCCCCGGAAACAAGAGGGATGATACGGTTTTCCTTTGTTATAAAATAGCCGGCATAGTCCTCATTCCCTGATTCGAACAACCGTTGGGACGGCATTCTCATCAGGAGAGAGTCTCCCATATCCGACAGGACCACAGGATAGGTTTCCGTCTCTTCACACTTCCCCTGGAATGGAATGTATATAAGATTGTTCCCATCGGCAGTATTTTTCATGGAGTCATCGAAATAACTACCTGTTACCACAAGGGGACAGCGGAACAGTCCTCCATCAGACGAGCGCAACAGGTAGTCGCCTGTAACACTATTGAATAGTCTTTGCAGTAGAGCTTTTATGTCTGCTGACTGTGGATCTGAAGGCGGAAGTTCTGCCTCCCAGTCGAAATCGCAGACCGGCTGCACTCCCCCTAGCAGAATAAACTGCTTTGAGTACGGTTTTATATATGAAGGAACCAGTGTCAGTGTTTTAAAAATCTCCTTCCAGAGAGTATCGTTCTGATTGCCGACAACCACTATGGTCAATGAGGCTAAATTGGTATTTCCCTCTTTGTCAACGATATAAAGCCGGTACTCGGTTCTTTCTGCTCTTGTTCTGATATTGGAAGGCGAGGATGCGGAAGAAGACATCACAGCCAATGCGGCGGCGTTTGAAAGGTCAATACTCTTGAACTGTATCGACGTGGGGAACTCTCTCTTTGGCTGATTATCAGGCTTGGACTTATCCTCAGTGGTGGTGTTATTCGCGTCCTCAGTGGTGGTGTTATTCGCGCCATCGTCTTTCTTGCACGAGGTGACTGGTGCCATCAGCAGGCTGAGGGTCAGAAGAAGGAATACGATTCTTTTCATGGTGCTAAATATTTGTCGTTTAACGTGCTCCACCGCCGAAGCCGCCGCCGCTGAAACCGCCGCCTCCGCCGAAGGAGGTGCCGCCGCCGAAGCCGCCGAAACTGCCGCTGGTGCGGCCCATGGCCTGCGAAGCCCGGACCTGGGCGTTGGTGATGGCCGTGGCCATCTGGTTATTGTGCCAGAGCAGCCAGGATGTGCGGTTGTAGTCCATCGCGACCGTCTCCTCGAAGAGCTGCGGGTCGATGTCGTGGAGTTCCTTAGCCACCTGGTCGGCGATGCCGAAAAGGGAAGCGTACACAAGGTAGTCCTGCCAGAGGCCGACTTCGCGCGAGCCGCGTTCCTTGACCAAGGTGAAGTCGGAAAGGAATTTCTTGAATCCAAGCAGTTTGCGGGCTTCGGCCTTGCCGGCGTCGGTGTAGAAATAACTGCCGATGTGGCCGAGGCCACGAAGGGCCTTGGAGCCGCGCTCGGAGGCGTCGGTGACCCATTTGTTCACCCTCTTCCAGTTGCGTTTGCTCCAGCGGGAGAACTCTTTGTCCTGGAGGATGAGGTCGCTTCCGGAGGCTGCCTTGAGCATGTCGTAGAGTTCGCGGGCCTCTGGATCCAGGCCGGAGGCCTTTTCGTCGTTGAAGTATATGTCAACCTTGTTCTCCCCCGCCTTGCCGGTCTCGAGCGCGCCGCGATAGATCATGCGCAAGATCATGGCCGAGGCGAAGGAGCTGCCTTTCTTTATCTCCCCGAGACGGCCGAGGGTGTAGTTGGCCGCGAGGAGGTCGCCGCCGTAGGGGACGTCACGGCACCAATCGACCTGAGAGGGACGGCAGCCGAGCACCCGGCGCTTGCTAGTGATTGCGCCTGCAACAACGGTGAAAGCGCCGGCAAGGGTCATTATGAGCGAGAAGAGCATGCCGAGGAAGGCGTCGTCGTCTTCGTCGCCTTCGTCTTCAAAATGAGCTCCGTCGAGCGCTTCCGCCAGCACATCTTCGAAGCGGCGGTTCTGCACCGACGGCGAATTGAAGAGGCCTTTTTCGAAGCGCAGCAGGGCGATGACGGAACGGAGACAGCCGGTGGTCTCCATACGAACGCTGCCGGATTCAAACCAACTCTGACCTTCAAAACCGAAGCCCCAGAAGCGCACGTTTTCTTTTGTGAGGCCGGGGGCGCTGATGCGAACGCTCACGTGCTGCGGTTTGCTGGAGATGCCGGGAGAGAGGAGCTGGAGGTGGAGCATGTCGGCGTCGCGCAAGGTCTTGACGGCGCGGGTCATGCGGTAGCTCACCTTATACACACGGCTGCCGTAATCGCCTATGCCCCAGCAGATTTCCACTCCCTTACGCTTGTGGATGAGACCGCAGCGGCGGGCCTTTTCGGAGCGGGGGCGGTCGCTGTTCCACTCAGGCTCCACCAGATACTTGTGGCCGGTTTCGTCGCTCACGGAGAGTCCCTCGACCACTATGTCGCCCAGATTCTCGCGGACCAGGTACCACTCGGTGCCCTCGGTCACATCGACCATCCACACCTCCGTTACGTTCGCGGTGCCGTCGGCCTGAAGGTTCAGGGAGATGGCGACGTCGCGCACGACGTTCCGCCCGAAAACCGGCGTTCCGGACAAGAGAGCGGCGGCCACAAAAACGGCCAGGGCGGAGAGGAATCGCCTCATATCCGAAGTTAGATCTTCATGGAAGGCATTTCTGTCTTTCCGGCGGGCTCTTTGAGGTAGTCCTTTGCCGCGAAGCCGAGGAGGCCGGCCACGAGGCTGTCGGGGAACATGCGGACGATGCGGTTGAACTTGGTAACCGTGTCGTTGTAGGTCATGCGGGCGAGACGCACCTGGTTTTCGTAGGTGTTCACGCTGTCCATGGTTTTGAGGAACTGCTCGTTGGCCTTGAGGTCGGGATACTGCTCGGCCACGACCTTGATTTGCGCAAAGGCCTTGCCGATGGCGTCTTCCTGAGCCTGGGCGTCGGCGGCGGTGCTGGCGGAACCGACTTCCTTGCGCTGGCCGATGACGTCCATGAGGGTTTTGTACTCGTGTTCGTTGTAGCCTTTAACGAGTTCGGCAAGGGCGGTTAGGGCATCCCAGCGGCTGTTCTGCTGAACGCCGATCTGGCTCATGGAGTTTTTGCAGAGTTCTTCTGCGGAGACGAGTTTGCGC
This sequence comes from Bacteroidales bacterium, assembly GCA_017412645.1. Classification (GTDB taxonomy): domain Bacteria; phylum Bacteroidota; class Bacteroidia; order Bacteroidales; family UBA932; genus Cryptobacteroides. The sequence continues at coordinate 29,708 of JAFPWX010000015.1, forward strand.
TGTACGCCCACGATCCAGAGGACGAGCAGGAGCGCGACAGCAATGATGATAATGATAGTCATAGTACAAATATAGCAATTCTCGAATGGATTTTCTATCTTTGCATTATGAAAAAGCTGATAACCATCGTTTTGCTGGCAGCGCTTTCACTGCCGGTGTTCGCTCAGGTAACTGAAACTTCAGAGCAGAAGTGGACCATTCGCGCGTCTGCAGGATACTATCCCACCGTTCCCACAGTGGCCCTGCCTTTTATTGCTATTGCAATTGGCCTTGCCAACAATAATAACGAAACCGAGAAGACAGATATCACCTTCCCGCCGTTCTGCCAGATTGAAGCCCTCTATTCCTTTAATCCCCGCTGGTCGGCAGGCCTGGCTGTCGGCTATTCCGGCTTCGAGATGATAAGAAAGGATAAAGCCACTGGCGAAATAAAGGGCCGTAGTTATTTCACGCTTCTTCCGGTCACCGCAGTGGGCCGTTGCAATTACCTCAACCGCCCGGCGGTGAAGCTCTATGGTTCGCTGGAAGCCGGAGTTTTCTTACCCATTGGTACGGATGACTTCCAGGTTGTTCCCAATGTTCAACTTAACCCGATAGGTGTGGAATTCGGCCGTCGCCTATTCGGCCTGGTCGAGCTCGGTATCGGATTGAACTACGTTCCGGTACGGATCGGTATGGGCTACCGCTTCTAATCTTGCCCGCCATGCTGATACTCAATCAACCCATATCAAGGGACGAACTCAAATCCATCGCCGCAAACACTTTCGGGGATATGGTCAAGGCTGTGGCGGACGTGCGCCGTGGACTCATAGCCATAGATGCCGATCTTCACGCCGACCTTGAGCGTTATCTGCTCGAGAACGGCTCCATGCAGCAGGACCTCTGGGGTTTCAATCTCTGGGTTGACGAGCAGGGCGAAGATTTTATCGAGTTTGATTCCCTTATTAATATTCGCGCATGGCAGGGTAATCCGTCGCGCGACGTCCTGGACCCTGAAGTACGGTCTGCTATCGCCGGAATTGTAAACAAATTCATTCTGTAACGATGCAGCACTCAACCCTGGAAAACGGGCGCTGGGCAGCTATGCCCTTTCCACAGCAGATGGCAAACATCGGCAGTGAAACTTCGCGCATATACAAGGCTCTTGAGTCTGGAAAAGAATCCAGGGCAGAGAGTGCTTTCATCCGTTTTCAGGAGTTGATCGACCTTACCATTCAGTTCGGCCGGCAGCACGAAAGCCCATCCGCCAGATCTTCCATGTGGAAAGAGCTCTGCCGGTTCAGGGAATTGTATTGCAATGCTTATCTGAAGCGGGATCTCAAGGAACTCGCTGCATCAAACCGTTATCTGGACAGGTTTGCGTCCGTAAGGGTATAAGTGTAAGTGTTATAGCAGGTTGGGTTTTTGTCGTGCTCGAAGGTAAATGAGTCGCCCGGGGCGAGGATAGCAACCGCTCCGTGGCCTTCCTTCTGATAATGTTCGACCTTCTGGCCATCACGGTAGGTGTCGTGATAGCCATGCTCGCGCTCGCGGGTTATATCATCAAGGTGGTTATCAACCTCTTCACCGGGACAGGTGCCGGTGTGAGCGGAACGGCGAATTGTCCCTACAAAGACGATGTAGACAGCGGCACTCTGGCCAAGTCCTGTTACCAGAAATAATTAATTCAGCGGCACAAAAGTAGTCGTGTGAAGGCTTCCGGTAGCGGTCCCAAGCAGATCCGCCTTCCCGGTGACAGCATCGATGTAGAAGGAGATGTTGTCCTGGCCGTGGTAGGCGTTCACAAGGAAACGTTTGTTCTCTGCGTCGTAGGTCTGGGTCGGAAGCACGAATGACGGGATGGCGCTGAGGTCGGTCGAGTAGGTTCTCGACCCACCGGTGGAAATGTCGTAGCTGGAGATGCTCTTGATGTCGTCCGAAAGGATGTACGCCACTCCGTCGCTACCGTAAAGGTCGTAGTCCGTGGGGAAGTCGGCCGGGAAGGAGGAGATGCGGATTTCGTCGGCTTCGGAATCGATGGTCAGGATGCATAGGACTTCGCTGTCCTGATGTTGAAATACTGCCAGCACTGAGGTCTTCGCATCCGGGTTAAATTTGGTGAGACGGGAACGATCCTGTATGAAATATTGGTTGTCGTCGTTGGGATATTTTATGGTGACCGGGGTGATTGAGCCGTCGGGGTTGATCCTACTCCCCAACCCTGCATACCACTTGTCTCCTACTTGGAATATATTCTGCCAGCGGATAGAATTGTCCTGGAGAGCAACCATCTCGCCCTTGCGGTCAATAATCATAACCTGATCGGCCATATCTCTCGTTCCTGTCTGTGAGAGGAACAGGCCATCGCTATTTACAAGGAATCCTTCCTTACCGAAACAAAGTTTGGAGTTAGTCAGTTCGGAAACTATCAGATTGTCGCCTTCAGAGGAAACCTTTGCAATGCAGTTGTCGCTACGGCTGATATAGTTGGCTGTAACATATAGATTGTCTCCGACCTCATGAAGGTAACCCTCGCGCTCGATGTTCACGTAGTGGAACATGTATTCGTCATTGAATCCGTTATTCCTACGATCCCTGATTATATCCACTGTTTCCTTCAGGTTGGGATATGGAGTTGGGAAATATAATGGAGACGGAGTCGCAGACGACCAGTCATAATACATCGACCCGGAAATGTCGAAAAGCTTTCCATCGGACTTGCGCAGCAGGAGCCAGTAGCCCGGGATGCTGCGTTGCTGGACAGAGTAGATGCCATCGTCGCAACGATACACCGTTCCGCAGCCGCAGAAGGCGTCTACCGCAGCCTGCATGTTCTGGGGCAGGCTGCTGAGGTCTCCCTTATATTCACCCACGCAGCCGCCCAGGAGGATGAAGTCTTTGCCGTATGGCATTATCCAGGTGGGGATAAGTGCCAGGTTCAATTCCTTGGCGGTTTTGGTTTCCTTTCCGGTGGTGTCCGTCTGGACCTCGAAGTAGAAGATCACGTAGGAGAGGTTGCCGTTCTCGTCTACCTTATACAAGCCGGCCACACTGTCATCGTCGTCCGCCCTCGTGGCTTTCGTGTCGTCCTTGGTGCACAGGGTGAGGGCGACGGCGTTGGAGATATCCGCCTTTGCAACCGCAAACGACACCTGTTTGAGGTTCTTGACCTTGGGGTCTTTTTTGCACGAGCCCAGGACGACCGCCAGGGCCAACAATGCCAGGAGAGGGAGGATTTTATTTGGTTTCATCTGTCTGCTTGCGTAAGGTATAAGTGTAGGCGTTATAACAGGTTGGGTTTTTGTCGTGCTCGAAGGTGAAGGAGTCGCCGGGGGCGAGGATAGCAACCGCCCCGTGGCCTTCCAGTACCATGATGCGACCGTCTGGGAGAGGCTGTACGCAGGCTTTGTACCAACCTGTTTCCACGACGCCGTCTTCATTCGCTCCGGACAGCGGCATGTCTTCGGGCATATATTCGTAGTTAAGTTTTTCGTAGGTGTATTCGTCCCACTTGGCGGTGAGCACGAGGCCCTCCGGGAAGACCATTTTTGAAGGCTCGACGAGGTGGCCGTCTTTCCACAGGCCGATGCCTTCTTTCAGCCATTCGACGTTTCTGCGGACCTCGGTACGCATGCTGCCGTCGCAATAGATGACGCGGCCGCAGTTGTCGAATTCAGCCGTGCTCATCACCTCTTCGTAGGTGGGACGACGGGTGTAGGTCTCTTCGGTGACCTTTTTCCGGAAGACGAAGCCGTAGCCGTTCAGCACGCCGCCCTTGAGTTCGCCGGCGAAGGCAATCTCGGACGCGCCGTCGGCGGTTTCAGCGGCTGAGGCGACGATGCAGCCGAGGCCGTTTTCGTCTCCCAGCAGACGGCGTCCGTCGGGGAGGTCTATCCATTTGATATCCAAAGTCTTGTGCATGGTCTAATAGTCGAATTGTTCCCAGAATTCGGGGAAGGACTTAGCGACGCAGTCGGGGTCGTCGAGCACCACCGGGGAGTCTGCGCCCATCGAGGCGATCTTTATGGCCATCGCCATGCGGTGGTCGCCGAAAGTCCGGAAAATTCGGCGCTCTGGGGCCGGTATTTCGCTAGCAGCCCTTGCGTTTTTGGCCGATTTTGACGGCCCCCCCTCGATTTTTGCCGGGGGGTCTGACGTTTTCGGCCCTTTTTGACAGGGCTGCCCCTGACCATCGCCCGCAAAGGATCCGCGCAGTAGTCGGCCGTTCAGAAGGCGGCTCGGGAGCGTCTCCCCGAAAATGGTCAGGTCGTTCCCGTCGATACGGGCAGGGACGCCGAAGGCTTCCAGCATCTCCAGTATCGCCGCGGCGCGGTCGGATTCTTTGCCGTGCAGCCGATCGACCCCGTGGAGTACCGTTTCGCCGTCGCAGAAGGCTGCCAGCACAGCGCAGATGGGGAAGAGGTCGGGGGCGTTGCCGAGGTCGGCTTCGAACGCCTCGAGGGGGGCCTTGCTCACGCAGACGCTTTCGTCGAGCTCCGAAACGACCGCACCCGCCTGCACGAGGATGTCGGCGATGGCGAGGTCGGCCTGGAGGCTGTCGGTATTCAGGCCGCTCACTTCAGCCTTTCCGAAGATGGCGCCGGCTGTGAGGAAGTTCGCGGCGGCGCTCCAGTCGCCCTCGAGGGTGAGGTCAGCGGCCTTGTAGTGCTGCCCGCCCTTGATACTGAAGCTGATCTGGGAACAGCCGCTCCAGTCCTGGTCCTCGATCATGCGCTCGTCGCCCTCCATTTCGGACTTGAGTTTGACTCCGAATTTGCGGAGGATGTCCTCCGTGATGAACATGTATGGGATGCTCTTAGGCTCTGATATATAGAGGGTTGAATTCTTGGCGCAGAGGGGAAGGGCAGTGAGCAGACCGCTGATGATCTGGCTGCCGTCGGCCCCGGAGACCTCGGCATTGCCGGGGATGAGAGGCGGGACGACGGTGATGGGGACGCGTTCGCTGCGGATGGGGACTCCGAACGACGCCATGACGTTCTGCACGCCCTTCAGCGGCCGGCGCAGGAGGGTCTTCTCGCCGGTGATGGTGACGGGGTTCCGGGCGATGGCGGCCATCAGCGGGATGCAGAGCCGGGCGAGGAGGCCGCTCTCGCCGACGGAGAGGGTGGGAGGGGTGGCGGTTGCGGGGGTTCCGGGGGCGGCGGGGGCTTGACCGGGGGCGGCAGCATTTTCGGCCGATTTTGACGCACCCCCCTCGATTTTAACCGGGGGGTGTTGCATTTTCGGCGTTTTTTGCAAGGGCGCCCCTCCGGCGTTCCCTCCTGGAACAACCCCTATCCCATCAATGACGAGAGTGGCGGAGCCGGCGGGGTCGGAGGCGCCGGGGGCCTCTTTGCGCACGGAAGCGCCGAGGGCTCGGGCGACGGCGATGGCGGCCTCGCTGTCGGCGCAGGGGGTGTAGGCGCGGAGGCGGCTGCGGCCTTCGGCGAGCGCAGCGCAGACGATGGCCCGCTGAGCGAAGCTCTTCGAGCAGGGCACTGCGAGATCGCCGCCGACGCGCCAGAAGCCCCGGAAGTCGCCATAGACCAGGCGATGCATCTCTTCGAAGTCGTACTGGCCAAGATCGACGGGGGCGATGGGAGCCGCGGCATCGATGGGGCAACCGTCATTTTCGGGCGATTTTGACGGTATCCCCCCATTTTTTGAGGGGGATACCTGCATTTTCGGCGTTTTTTGACGGTTGACCTCTTCCCGAACCCCGGATTGGGAGAACGGGACCCAGGCTTGGGAGGATGGGGCGGCGGCGTAGGAGAAGGGGGCGCCGAGGCGGAGGCATTCGAGGCGGGTTTCGCGCCCTGCCGGGCCCATCGCGAAGGCAATCAGGCGCCGAGGCTCCTGGCGACCAGAGTCCGGCGTCGAGCACCCCGGCTCCCCTGCATTTTCGGCCATTTTTGACGGACCCCCTCCGATTTTTGCCGGGGGGTCTGACATTTTCGGCCCTTTTTGACAGGGCTCCTCGGAGATTTGACAGGGCTCCTCGCCGGAACCCATGTAAAGACTCAGGATCGCATCGCAATCGGCCGGTCCACACGCCGTGGTGACGATCTTAGCGATGTCGGCGCCGTAGCGATAGCAACGGGCCTGGATCTGACGGAGGTAGTCCAGGTAGGGGGTGCCAGTGAAGTCATGCCAGGAGCGGATAATCTCGACACCGAAGTCGTGGCAGAGGTCGCGGAAGCGCTTGCTCCAGCCGGCCTCGGCCTCGATTTCCAGATCGGCGTATCGCGCACCCGCCTGAATGGCGAGGGTCATCCGCCGCTCCGCCTCAGCTGGAGAGATACCGCTGGCAGACAGGGCGGAATTCGCCCCCGCAGCGACTTCCGGAGAGAGGGCGGTAGCATTTTCGGGCGATTTTGATGCACCCCCCTCGATTTTGACCGGGGGGTGTTGCATTTTCGGGCAATTTTGATTCCGCACCCGGGCAGCCTCATCGGCAGACCCCATGCCGGCGGCCTCCCCGGCGACGTGCCCGGCAGCACCCTCCGCCGCATCACCCCAACCCCAGTCCGCGCGACAGGTGGCGATGAGGGGGGTGTCGGTATTAGAAAAGAGGTCTTCTATCTCGGCGTCGGAGAGGGGGCAGAAGTCCAGTCGGATCTCGGCCAGCTCGACCCAGGGGTCGTCCAGGAGCGAGAGTATCTCGGCGTAGGTCTTGCCTTGTATTACTGTTGCTATCATTCGTTCAGTTCTATTCGGGCGGTCTCCGCACCGGCAAAGCGCGGGAGCCGTTCTGCTATTCTTCTATCAATTCTATCTGATCGGGGCTGATGGTGGCTGTGGCGACGGAGGCGACCATCGGGATCTCCACGACGACGCAACGGCTGCGGTGGCCGGCGAGACGAGCGAAGACGCCCTCGACCCCGTTCCACTCTCCGCCGACGATACGCACGCGGGTACCCTTGGCCAGCCGGACGTGCCCGGGGAGAAGCACCTCGACCTTTTCGTTCTCGGATTCGCAGACGCGACGGAAGTCCGCCATCTGCTTTGCCGGAACGACTATGGGGACGTTCTTCCCTCCTTGCACGGTGGTACGGTACTGGAGCCACTCGATCTTGCGCTTCACTTCATCGATGCGGCTGCGGAGACCGTAGACGAAGATGAGGTTGTGGATGACGGGAAGCAGCATGCGCCTGCGGACGGCGCCCTTCTGGACCAGCTGATAGCGCATGGGAACATAGCACTGGATCGACGCCTCTCCCATGGCGGCCTGCGCCTTGAGTTCGCGGCAGTAGGTCGCGCTCATGGCGTACCATTGCGGCTGCTCTTCGGGCTCCTTCAGGCGCCTTGCCAGCTTGCGCTCTTCGTCCACTATCACAATCTTGTCCATTAGGTACAAAGATAACAATTATTGCTTACCTTTGCCCTCGATTCCGACACTGAAACATGAAGCCGCTTAAAATCAAAAGATATGTTGTCGAAGCCCTGATACTGCTTGCGGTACTGGTTGCAGGACTCGGCATACTTGGTCATTTCATGGGGGGCAAGAACCTGATGAACACCATCATGGCCACCGCCCACGACCTGCTGCTGAACACCGTTTTCTTCCTGATGGGTATCACGGTTCTGGCCGGCGCCCTCGGCAAACTGCTGAGTGAGTTCGGGGTGGTACAGTTGCTCGAAAAACTGCTGCGGCCGCTCATGAAGCCGCTCTACCGTCTGCCCGGAGTGTCCGCCATCGGCGCGGTGATGACCTTCCTGTCGGACAACCCCGCCATCATCGCCCTCAGCAAGGACCGCAAGTTCGCGTCTTACTTCAAAAAGTATCAGCTGGTGAGCCTCACCAACTTCGGCACCTCGTTCGGAATGGGACTCATCGTGATCCTGATGATGATGTCGTACGGCAAGCTTTCGGCGGCGCTGGTAGGACTGTTCGGTGCCATCTGCGGCAGCATCATATCGACCCGTCTCATGCAGCGCTTCACCCTGAAGAGTTTCCCGGAGATGGATTCCCCCGTCATTGAGGGTGCTTCGCCGGATGGTTCGGAAGACGCCGGCCTTGAAGCTGGCGATTCTGCCGGAGCCAACGGGAAACCGGGCCGCCGCGAATCGGTGTTCATGCGCTTCCTCAATGCCATCCTCGACGGCGGCAAGAGCGGCGTGGACCTGGGCCTGCAAATCATCCCTGGAGTGCTGATTATCACCACTTTCGTGCTGCTGATTACGTTCGACGCCGGCGCGGCGGGAGTGTATAACGGCAGTGCGGCGCAGGGCGTGCCTATCCTGCCGTGGCTCGCCGGGAAGATCCACTGGGTGTTCGAGTGGCTGTTCGGCTTCAAGGACATGAGGCTGCTGGCGTTCCCGATGACCGCTCTCGGCGCTGTGGGCGCGGCTCTCGGCCTGCTGCCGTCGTTCAGCGCAGCCGGCATCCTGGATGGCAACGCCATCGCCGTCTGCACCGCCATCGGAATGTGCTGGAGCGGATATCTGTCGACCCACACCGCCATGCTCGATTCGCTCGGCTACCGCAAACTCATCGGCAAGGCAATCGGCGCTCACACGATCGCCGGGTTCTGCGCCGGAGTGATCGCGCACTTCGTCTGGCTCCTCGTGGCGCTGCTCTAGCGGAAAGTCCCCTTTTACCCCCGCGACCTGTCGGCCTACAGCCGGACAGGTAAACCAGCATTTCGCTGACAGTCAAGTACTTGCCACCATGCACCCTTGCGACCTGTCGGCCTACAGCCGGACAGGTGCCGGGCCAGGCACGGGGCGAGGACGGGACGGGAGCAAGGCAGGGGGATTATTGCGAATACCAAAATATTTCGCCAAATTTGTGGTATGACAAAACGCTATGACATTGTCGCCCTTGGCGAACTCAACATCGACCTCATTCTTAATGACATTCAGGGCTTCCCCGAAATAGGGAAGGAGATTATTGCGGACCACTGCACCATGACCCTGGGCAGTTCCACTGCCATTTTTGCCGCAAATGCATCCTCCCTCGGAACCAAAGTCGCGTTCCTGGGCCTCGTGGGCACGGACGACTTCGGCGATTTCATCGAGCGTTCGCTCCGCGAAAGGGGCGTGGACACCGGCCTGCTGCTCCGTACCAGCGAGCACAATTCCGGCATCACAGTGTGCATGAGCTATGCCCAGGACCGCGCGAACGTAACCTTCCCCGGAAGTATGAATTTCCTTGGTTATGAGCAGGTTAAGGATCTGGACTTCAGCTGCGCGAAGCATGTCCACATCTCCTCGGTGTTCCTCCAGGAGCAGCTTAAGCGCGACATTGTCCCCATCCTGAAGCATATCCGCCAGGGAGGCGCCACCATCTCCATGGATACCCAGTGGGATCCTGCCGAGAAATGGGATCTCCCCTGGGACGAGGTGCTGCCCCTGCTGGATGTGTTCATGCCGAACGCCCAGGAGCTGGAGGCCCTCACCGGCGAGGCGGACCTGGAAAAGGCCATCGCAACGGTGGCTGGCAAGGTTAAGACCCTGGTAGTGAAGAACGGCAGCAAGGGATCGATAATGGTCAGCGGAGGCAGCCGCAGGGCCGTTCCCGCTCTGCTCAACCCCGAACCGGTGGACTGTATCGGCGCTGGCGACAGCTTCAACGCGGGCTTCGTGGCGGCCTTCGTGAAGGGCTGCCCGCTGCCGGACTGCCAGGACAACGGCAACCTCACCGGCGCCATCTCCACCACTGCAGCCGGAGGCACCGGGGCCTTCTCGAGCCCCGAGGCCATCGAGGCGGCCGCGAAACGTTTTCGGAAATAAGCGAAACGTCCCGAAAGGAAAAGTTTTCGAAATCGAAACGGGGCATAACGGAAATTGAAGTACGTAATGAAAACCTATACCAAAACGGTCGGAGCAGAGACCAAAACGATAGGCATGGCGGTCATACTGGCGGCAACTCTCGTCGCCCTTACCGGCTGCGGGCCCAAGATCCCGGTGCTCAGCATCAGCTCGCCGGACGGCCGCTTCATGGTCTTCTCCGGAGCCTCGCAGGACAGCCGCCCCGACTGGGTCTTCCCGCTCGAGGGCGATACCCTTCTGGTGAATTACATGGGCCAGAACGGTCATGCCTACGGCGGCGGTATCCCCTTCTCGGTGGTGTGGACGGCCGACGAGTGCATCGGCCTGGGAAGCCTCTCCCCCGTTCCGCTGGAAATCGCCATCCCGGTGGAGAAGAAGAGCAATACAGTGACCATCAGCTTCGACGCCCGAGGCGAACAGCTGCCGGAGCTCTTCGTCTATCGCGGAAAGGGAGACTGCTGGAAGGCGTTGCAGGCGTATTCGAAGGCTCTGCAGAACCGTGGCGTCGTGCCGGCCGGACTGCAGCCGTCTGCCCTTGAAACGCAGTGGTGCGGCTGGGGCTACGGAGCCACCTTCACCCCCGAAGAGATTCTGGGTACGCTCCCGAAAATCAAGGAGTTGGGCATCGAATGGGTTTGCGTGGACGACGGCTTCCAGACCTCCCGCGGAGGTGCTGCCGACTGGCGCCCGAGCCGCTTCTCCGAAGGGACGATGAAGGCTCTGGCCGATGCCATCCATGCCGCCGGTCTGAAGGCGATGATATGGTGGTACCCGATGGGCATGTCGGCCGAGAGCTCTTTCGTGCGCGAGCATCCGGAGGTTGTGGCGACCGACTCGCTCGGCCGGCCGTGGCCGCTGTCGCACGAGTGTGAGTATGTGTCGCCCACGCATCCGCTGGTGCTCTCCGAGGCCAGGGCCATCGTGCGCATGTTCCTGGAAGAGTGGGGGTTCGATGGCATCAAACTGGACGGGCATCAGATGAATTCGGCCCCGCAGAACTTCAGCTGCGCCGAGGGCCCCATGTACGACGTGCACCACGTAACCGATTTCTACAAAACCATTTACGAGGAGGCGCTGGCCATCAAGCCAGAGGCGGTGGTGCAGTACTGCCCCTGCGGCGACGTGTTCTCGGTGTATCATCTTCCCTACCTCAACCAGACGGTGTCGTCCGACCCGACGAGCCCCTGGCAGGTGCGCAGCAAGGCCTATGTGCTGAAGGCGCTGGCGCCAGACATCCCCTACTACGGTGATCATGTGGAGCTGATAGACGACGACTTCGCCTCCCAGCTGGCGGTGGGTGCCGTTCCGGGGACGAAGTTCACCTGGCCGGCCGACAATCCCGACGAGCTGGCGAACCCCTGGGGCGGCAGCAGTCTGCTCACCCCGGAACGCGAAGGCATCTTCCGCAAGGCCTTCGGTATCTATGCGGCTGAACGTCAGGCCGAAGGCAAGCTCGTCGGCGGCCTCTACAAACTCGGATTCGAAGAGCCGGAGGTCTACGTCGTCCGGAAAGAAGGCGTTTGGTACTATTCCCTCTTTGCACCCGCGTTCGACGGCGCATTCACGTTTAAGGGCCTGCCGCGCGGGCGCTATCAGGTCGAAGACCTCTGGAACGGAAGGATGCTCGGCACCATCGGCCCGAAGGAGAAGGCTCTGGATCTGAAGTTTGAAAATTGGATATTGTTAAAAGTTTCAAAGATATGACCATCAAAGAAGTTCTGTACGATTGCCAGGCGAAGAAAACCGCAGTCCTGGCCACCAATTTCTACAACTACGAAACCCTGGTCTGCGTGGCCCGCGCCGCTCAGGCTATGAAGGCGCCGGTGATGCTTCAGCTCACCCGCTCTTCGATCGACTACATGGGCCTGCACAATGCCTACAAGATGGGTCGTCAGGTGATGGAAGACTACGGCCTTCAGGGCTACATCCATCTGGATCACGGCCCGAGCCTGGAGCTGGTTCAGAAGTGCCTTGACGAGGGCTTCGACTCGGTTATGATCGACGCTTCCGAGAAGCCGTTCGACGAGAATGTCGAGACTTCGCGCAAGGCCGTGGAGATGGCGAAGCCTTACGGCGCCAATGTGGAGGCTGAACTCGGCTATGTGGCCAAGCTCGGCCAGGAGCAGGGCGGCGGATTCACCACTCCGGAGCAGGCGACCGAGTTCGTGAAGCTCACGGGGGTTGACGCCCTGGCAGTTTCGATAGGTTCGGCCCACGGGTTCTACAAGCAGCCGCCTCATCTGGATATCCCGCGCCTGGCCGCCATTCACGCCGCCACCCCGGTGGCGCTGGTGCTGCACGGCAGTTCTGGCATCCCGCACGATCAGGTGCGCGAAGCTATTGCCAACGGTATCGTGAAGGTGAACCTTGCCACGGAAATCAAGGACAACTTCATGAGGGCGCTGAAGAAGGTGCTGGGCGAAAGCGACGAGATCGACCTGCGCAAGGTGTTCCCGAAGGCCATGGAGCCGGTGGTGGAACTGCTCAAGGAAAAATATGCTGTAACCGGAGCGAAAATTTGCTAAATTTGTGGATATGAAAAAGCTTATCCTTTTAGTTGCCGCTGCGGTGCTCCTTGCCGCAGGCTGTCAGACTCTTCCTATCAAGACCAAGGTTCCCGCCCGTCCCGCAGGGCAGGAGAATGTGCTCGGTCTCACCGCAGACCCGATTGCCAATGTGAGGGTTGGCATCGTGGGACTTGGAGACCGCGGCGGATGGGCTGCCGTTCGCCTGACCTACGTGCCGGGCTGCACCGTGGCCGCCGTGTGCGACATCGAAGCCGACAGGGTTGAAACAGCCTGCCGCAGAGTCGAGGAACGCGGATGCGCCCGTCCCGCCGAATATGTGGGAGAAAAGGCGTATCTGGACCTCTGCAAGAGCGACGATATCGACCTCGTTTATATCTGCACAGACTGGAAGATGCACGTTCCAATCGCCCTCGCCGCAATGGAAAACGGCAAGCACGCCGCAGTGGAGGTCCCGTCGGCCACCAACCTTCAGGAATGCTGGGCTCTCGTGAATATGAGCGAGAAGACTCGCAAGCACTGCGCAATCCTTGAGAATTGCTGCTACGACTTCTTTGAAATGAGCGCGCTGGCAGTGGCCCAGGCCGGAGTGTTCGGCGATATCGTCCATGCCGAGGGCGCTTACATCCACAATCTCGGTCCCTGGTGGGGAGGCTACTATAAGAATTGGCGTATGGAGTTCAATACTGAGTATCGTGGTGATGTTTATGCCACCCACGGACTCGGTCCCGTGTGCCAGGCCCTCAATATCCACCGCGGCGACCGCCTGAAGACTCTGGTGTCCATGGATACCGACGCCTTCACAGGCCGCAAGATGACGGGCAATCCGAACTTCGCGAACGGCGACCAGACTTCCACTCTCATCCGTACGGAGAAGGGCAAGACCATACTCATCCAGCACAATGTGATGAACCCGCGCTTCTACGACCGTATGTATCAGCTGGTCGGCACGGAAGGATATGCCGGAAAGTATCCTGTGGAGCAGATACTGCTGAGCTCCGAAATGGATGAGACTGGCGAAGTGAACGCCAAGGATCTGGTGGAAGAGGTTCCCCTCTCGCCCGAGCAGATGGAAATGCTGTTCGCCAGGTATCCCACCCCGGTTCTCACTCCCGAGCTCACCGAGCTTGCCAAGGAGGTGGGCGGCCACGGCGGAATGGACTATATCATGGACTACCGCCTGATCTACTGCCTGAACAATGGCCTGCCTCTGGACGAGGATGTTTACGACCTTGCCGAGTGGAGCTGCATCGGAGAACTCTCACGCATCTCCATCGAGCACGGCTCCGCGCCCGTGGAGTTCCCGGACTTCACCCGCGGCGACTGGAACAAGGTTGACGGCTTCCACTACGCTTTCGCGGAGTAAGGGCGCTTTAGGGACTGGCCGAGGGCACGGCTTAAGCCGGCGGCACCCCTCCAAGACCCAGGCAACCGTCAAAAAACGCTAAAAATGTCGGTATCCCCCTAAAAATTTGGGGGGATACTGTCATTTTTGGCCTAAAATGAAGGTTGACCCTATCGACCGCTGACGAACCGTCCACAGTCGTCGCCCTATCTCCCGTTCGCGAGCCCAGCCAGCGACTGGTCTAGATAGAACTTCCTGGTGTCGGGATTCCAGACGCAGGGCGCCTTGGTGCGGATCACATCTACCGAACCGTCGGGGCGTTCAAGCTCCACGGTATTGTGGAAGGCCGGAATTCGAAGGGAGACGCCGGATTCGGCAGCCCCCACCCTCAACACCGGCACATCGCCGCTTTCGTCGACACTGCACTCCAGGCCCTCGAACACTTTGTCGTGTGGGGCGAAGATCTCGTCGGCCAGAGCAAACAGTGGGTTGCGGGGATTCGGACCGAGAGTCTTATCTTCCCAGGACACAGCTCCCTTGAGGCCGAGCAGCTGGCAAACATACGCGTTCAGCTGGGTGTTGCGGATCACGCCGGTCGGACGCTGCCCGCGCGGGTTGTACACCCCCAGGATAACGTCTTCCCCAGTATGGTCGCCGCCGATGAGCTTGAGGTTGCTGCGGGAAAGGTAGATCTTCGCAATCGTGCCTTGAAGGTTCCAGGTGTTGGCCACCTGCATATAGTCGCCCTCGACCCGATTCATGTTCTTCTTGATATCGGAGAGCTCCGCCAGACGCAGGTCGATGCCGGTCCATTCCTTGAAGACGGTTGGAATCTCCCTTTCAGCGCAGCCTTGCAGCCGCTGGACCATCTTCCAGGAAGACGCCTTCACGCCGCGGATGCCGTAGTAGATGGAGTCGACCGGGTTGGCCTCGTAGTTGGCATAGCCGCCCCCGCCGATCTGGATGCCGGCGTTGCCGTGGTCGGACACGATGACGACGGTGGTGTTGCCGTCTTTCCGGGCGAAATCGGTGGCCACCTTCACGGCGCGGTCGAATTCGAGCAACTCGGTGATGATCTCGACGGGGTCTTTCGAATGGGCACCGTAGTCGACCTTGCTGCCCTCGACCATGAGGAAGAATCCTTTGCGGCTGCGGGAAAGCATGTCGATCGCTTTGGCGGTCATCTCAGAAAGGGAGGGTTGCTCCGAGTCGACCCGGTCGATTTCGAACTCGGTCATGTCGCCGCCGAACAGGGCCCAGAGGCGGTCGGAGTTGGCGGCGTTGGCTTTCCGGCCGGAGGGTTCGAAACGACGGAAGGCGTCGACGTCGTCCTCAATCAGGGTGGCGCCGGTGCCGGCAATCATCGCGCGCATCTCGTCGGTCAGCACGTCGGTGCCGCTGCCGAAAAGCAGGTCGAGCCCTTCGCAACTCTGCTGCAGTGCGATAGGATGGTAGGTCCAGCGATAGGGGTAGTGGGCCGATGCCGCCGCGGGAGTGGCGTGCGGGAACGTGACAGTGCAGACCAGACCGGTAGATTTGCCCTTGAGGAGACGTGCTGCTTCAAGCACCGTTGCGGCAGGCTGACCGGCGCGGTCTTCGTCTACCGGATAGAAATCGTTACCCGGATGCGGGAGGGGGTTCATGGACACATTGCCGATGCGGCCGAGCACGCCGGTCATGTAGGCCGACATTCCCGGGGCCGAGCAGGTAATGGGGCAGTCGGACTCGTGAGTCTGCACAAGGCCGCAGATATACTGGTCGAGCGAGAGGTTGAAGCTCATGTCGCCCGTCATATAGCGCTGATACCAGCGAGCGGCGGCCAGGGCTCCCTCGGACGTGCCGTCTGTGAGCATGAATATTACGTTTTTCGTGGGGCGGACCTTGGCGGCCGGAGTGCAGGCAGTGGCGCAGGCGGCCAGGGCTATAAGGATTGCGGCGGGAAGAAGGTGTCGTTTCAACATATACGCAAAGATACAAAAAGCGTGTTAAACGTTTGAAAACCGAAAAATAAATCTTTCGATTCTACGAAAACAGAAAAAATTGCGAGGAAATCGATTTACTCCGTTGACAATGCCGGAGGTGGTGCGTAACTTGGCTGGCATGAATCGCTTTTTTCATTGGTGCAGCCGGGGGCTCACCGCCGACCTGCTGTTCGCAAACGAGCAGGAATTCATCGCAGGGATGAACCGCATCGCCGTGTGCTACCTATATTGTCTGGAGAAAGGACACCCGGTTCGCATCGTAGCCTTCTGCCTTCTGAATAACCATTTCCATTTCGTGCTGTATGGGACCGAGGAGGATACGCAGATATTTATGGAGCATTACAGTTACCTTACCGGGAAGTGGATTGCTAAGCATAGGGGGGAACGATTGCATGATAGTATAGAGCTTGGCCATTGGCCTGCTGAAGGAACAAATAAAGTAAGAGAGAAAGTGATTTACACTCTAAGGCAAACTCTTGAAGCGGGATTGCGTATTACTCCTCAAGGTTATCCCTGGTGTTCCGCCCGCTTGATGTTTTATGATAATTCTCTCCTATTGGACAATACGCGAGTCGCTTCGGACTTCAGTGCTAGGGCGGCCAGTAGGTTTATTTTCAGTGAGACCGAACTCCCCAAAGAATGGCGCTTCCTACACAATGGTATGATTTGGCCTGGAGAATATACCGATGTACAAACAGCGGAAGGTATGTTTACGGGCGTAAAGGATTTTATGTTCAGTCTGAACAACGGTAATGTTGACAAAGCTGTGCTATCTGAAATGAGCCCCGAGGTCCCATCTCTCCCAGACACAGAGATTAAGAATAAGGCAGAATCGCTTGCTATGGGAATTTTTGGGAGAAAGGGTTTAAAGTACTGTCCGGCAGACGAAAGGATAAAGATTGCCGGTTTTATTCGAAAAGAACTTCACTGTGGGTATAAGCAACTCGCAAGGATTGTGAGAATGAATGAAGAGGATCTTCGGAAAACGGTTTGAAGTTCTATAGGCAACCGTCATTATAAGCCAAAAATGAAGGTATCCCCCTTATTTTTTTGGGGGATACCGTCAATAATAGCCAATTTTGAAGGTTGACGCCTCTCCGACCCCGCAGGACGCCTCTCCAAGCCCGCGAGCCACATCCTTAGCCCCGCCGCCCTACTCTTCCGGCCGGAAGTGGTAGTCCAGGGAGGAGAGGATCGCTTGCTGGTGGCCGACAAGGGCGGCGTGGAAGCGGGCGTAGTCGCGATCGGCGGGCGCACACCACTGCACTTCCGCGAGAGCGAGCATTCGGGGCAGGAGCATATACTCGAGGTGCTCCGGGGTGGCTATGTATTCGGTCCAGAGATTGGCCTGAACACCGAGGATGTGACCCGCGGCTTTCTCCGAAAGGCCTTCCAGCGGTTCGTAGCTATAGATTTTCTCCAGAGTTACAGCCCTCTTTGGGTCGCGAATAATTCCCAGGGGCTCGGACTCAAGGTCGGAAGACTGTGCATAATCTAAATAACAGTAGTTGTTGGGAGTCATTATGACGTCCATCTCGCGCTCGGCGGCAGCAATACCTCCGGCAACGCCTCTCCAGCTCATCACCGTGGCACCATCTCCCAGTTCTCCTTCCAGAATCTCGTCCCAACCTATGACCTTGCGGCTCTTGTCTGCCAGATAGGCCTGTATGCGAGCGGTCACATAGTTCTGCAACTTCTGCTCGCGTGTGCCGTGCTCGTCAGAGACCAGACCGAGGGCGTCGGCCCGGGCCTGACAACGGGGACAGGCCGCCCAGCGGACCTTCGGGCACTCGTCGCCCCCGATATGGATATACTCGGATGGGAAGAGCTCGCATACTTCGTCGAGCACGCCCTCCAGGAAGCCGAAGGTTTCCTCCAGTCCAACGCAGAGCACGTCTTCCGAAACGCCCCAACGGGTCCAGACCTCATATGGACCTCCGGTGCAGCCGAGATGAGGATAGGCCGTGAGCGCCGCCTGCATGTGGCCGGGAAGGTCGACTTCGGGAATCACCGTAATTCCACGCTCCCACGCATAGTCCACGATCTCCCGTATCTGCTCCTGGGTATAGTAGCCGCCGTAGCGGATGCCGTCGTTGGAGCCAAAGTCGCGCCCTATCATCGTCCCGTTGCGGAAAGCTCCCTTCTCGGTGAGGGCGGGATAGCGCTTCACTTCGAGGCGCCAGCCCTGGTCGTCCGTAATATGCCAGTGGAAGCGGTTCAGCTTGTAGAGGGCCATGACGTCGAGGTACTTCTTCGTCTCCTCGACGCTCCAGAAATGCCGGACCGGGTCCAGATGCATGCCGCGGTAGGCAAAGCGGGGGCCGTCGGAAATCACCCCGCAGGGCAGTTTCCATTTGCCGCCTGCCTTGCCTTTGTACACGCCGACCGGAAGCATCTGCCGAAGGGTCTGCACCGCATAGAAGAAGCCGTTGTGCGAGCTGGCGGTGACCTTTACCCCCTTCCGGGCGATCTCGATGCGGTAGTCTTCTTCCGGAAGGGAGGCGTCTTTCAGGAAGTAGATGCCTTTAATCTTTGCTGCCTCGGACGAAGACTTTACGCCGGCGGCGATCGCGACGCTGCTCATCTTTCCAGTGGCCGCGGAAATGTCGTCAGCCAGGGCTCCGATGGCGTTCACCGTGCGCTCTTCGAGGCTGGAGTCGTAATTGAATCCGGCGCCGCGAACGTTGAAGCAGCCATTGGCCAGTTTGATTTCCCTGGGCTGGGGAGTAATCTGCAGGGTCGGGGCCTTTGCTGTGGCGGACATAGGCGCAAGCAGCGCGAAGAGAAGAAGCAGTTTTTTCATTTTCAGTAGATTATGAGCCCGAGTATACCCCCGAGCACTATTAGTATTATCGGATTGACTTTGAATATGAACGATGCGGCGACGGTGGCGGCGAGGATGGCCCAGGAGGTCCAGTCGGCGAAGTTTTCGGTGAGCACGGAGACGTCGAGGCCGATGCTGCCGGGCAGGGCGCTACCGCTGAACCGGAACATCAGCAGCAGCGCGGCCGCTCCAATGAGCCCCGCCACGACAGGCCTGAGGCCGGACATGACGTTGCCGAAAAGCGGGGTGCTGCGGTATTTTTTGTACAGGGCGACGATGCCCCAGAAGATTATGAACGAGGGCAGTACCAGCGCCAGCGTGGCAAGGGCAGAACCGGCGATACCGAGGGCGACGGAGCCGGAGGAGGCGGCAAGGGCGCCGGGGGCAGAGATGAGGGTGCCGGCGTGGCAGCCGACTTCGTAGCCGACGTAGGTGGCGCAGTTGATGCCGATGGGCCCCGGAGTGGTCTGGGAGATGGCGACGATGTCGGTGAACTGAGCCTGGGATATCCAGCCCAGATCGGTGACGACGCGGCTCTGGATGAGCGAAATCATCGCCCCGCCTCCTCCGAAATTGAAGAGACCGATGACGAAGAAGGTCCAGAAGAGTTGCAGGAAGATGGCCGTCATTTGCGCTGTTTGATGAGGGTGACGGCCACCGCCACGACGATAGTGACCAGAATTATATATATAGGAGAGAATTTCAGCAGGACGATGGCGGCCAGCGTGCCGGCGCAGAGCAGCCACTGCCACCAGCTGCGGCAGCCCCTGCGGGCCATGTTCACGGCCGGGATGATGATGAGGCCAACCGCTACGGGCCTGATTCCGCGGAAGATGCGCTCGACTATCGGATTCTCGCGGATTTCCGTGAAGAGCATGGCGACCAGCAGGATGATGACGAACGACGGCAGCACGGCTCCGAGGGTGGCAGCAACGGCGCCCTTCAGGCCGCGGAGGCGCCAGCCGCAGTAGATGGCCATGTTCACTGCCAGCAGGCCCGGAGCGCTCTGGGCCAGCACCGTGATGTCCGGCATTTCGTCTTCCGGAATCCAGTCACGACGGCGCATGGCACTCTCGACAAGGGGAATCATGGCGTAGCCCCCGCCTATCGTAAAGGCGCCGATGCCAGCGAAAACGGTGAAAATCTGCCAGAGACTGACCTTGTTCTCCATAGATAAAGGCGAAGATAGCGAAAAAATCTTCAAAAAAGTTTGGAGGTTTGTAAAAAGTGCTTATCTTTGCAGCCCCGTTTGAGAAAAGGGGACAAAAGATCATTGAAAATACTGGAAGATAAGTACAAGCAAGTACCGAGAACTAAAAAAGAATCGAGAGCGTCAATTCTTAGGAATTGGAACGTCGGGGTCAAGCTTAGATATATAAATTATACAAAGAAGAGTTTGATCCTGACTCAGGATGAACGCTAGCGGCAGGCTTAACACATGCAAGTCGAGGGGCAGCGCGGGTAGCAATACCTGGCGGCGACCGGCG
>JAFPWX010000016.1 GCA_017412645.1 Bacteroidales bacterium
CTCAAGCAATATACTGCGGTGGCTATAGCATTGTGGACCCACCTCTACCCATTCCGAACAGAGAAGTTAAACGCAATCACGCCGATGGTACTGCCATACCAGGTGGAAGAGTAGGCAGCCGCCGTTCTTAATACGAAGAGCTCGAGAGTCGAAAGACCCTCGGGCTCTTTTTCGTATGGTGGCAGCCTCATATCTCACACTGACTGCTCGTACCCTGTTTTTTCGTGCAGGTTACGAGCAAAATCGGGCTAAAATGCTCGCACCCTGTCGTCATTTTGCAGGTTACGAGCACTAAGAGCCGTTAGCGAATGTGGTTGTCGTTTCGATTCGGAGACCCTGAGATAGAAATATTCCGGGGTTCTTTCGTTTAAGAATACTGTTATAGTAGCTGTTTGCGGAGGTCGGAGGCGCCGGTGAAGCGGATGCCGCGGATGCCGACGGCTTCGGCACCGGCTACGTTGGCGGCGTTGTCGTCGATAAAGATGCAGTCCGAGGCCTTCAGTGAATAGCGATCCAGCAGCAGCTGGTAGATCTCCGGCGAGGGCTTGAGGCATTTCACGTAACCCGATACTACCATGCCTTCCAGCAGTTTCAGGGCGGGGAAGTCTTCCTTTATCTGTACGAAAGTCTCCGCCGACCAGTTGCTGAGTCCGAACAGGCGGTGCCCACGGGCCTTTAACTCAAGCAGCAGCTCGTACATTCCGGGTATCGCTTCGCCAATCATCTCTATCCATCGCCCGAAGTACATTTCGATCTCCTTCTTCCACTCCGGAAACTTCGCCACCAATTCGGCTGTAGCTTCAGCCATGGGCTTGCCGGCATCCACCTGCCCGTTCCATTCCATGGTGCAGATGTTAGCCAGGAACCAGTCCGTCTTGGCCCGGTCGCCGAAATAAGAATCGTAGAGATAGTGGGGGTTCCAGTCGATCAGAACCCCTCCGAAGTCGAATATCAGGTTCACTGCACGAAGCTCAGATTTACTGCACGAAGCTTGCGAAATACCCGGCGAAGAACACGTTGCAGATGAGGTAACCAACCACGGTGGATACTATAACGCTTATCATGCCTGGCATCATAAACGAGTGATTCAGAAGGTATTTGCCTATCACCGTAGTGCCTGAACGGTCGAAGTTAACGGTGGCGATATCCGAAGGATAATTGGGGATGAAGAAGTAGCCGTATACGCTGGGCAGGACTCCCAGGAGCACCGGCCCGGCGATACCGAGCGAGTAGGCCAGCGGCAGCATCGCCACCACCACGGCTCCCTGCGAGTTGATGAGCACAGATACCAGGAAGAACACCAGAGCGATAGCCCACGGCGCGGTTTCCACTATGCCGCCGAGCATTGCCTTCATCTCGTCCATATAGTTGGCGAAATAGGTGTCGGCCAGCCAGGCAATGCCATAGATGGCTACCACAGCAACCATTCCGCTCTGCCACACGGCACCGGCCACGGCCTTCTTGGGCTGGGCCTTGCAGAACATTATGTTGCAGGCCGCCGCCATGAGCATAATCACCTGAATCACAATGTTCATCTTGGGCAGGTTCAGGTACTTGGCCAGCGTCTGCCCGTCGGCGGTCTTGATCATCTGCATGAATGCAAAGCACACTATCACAAGCAGCGAGCCCAGGAAGATAAACACCGAAGCCTTTGCCTCGCGGGAGATTTCCTTGTCCAGCGTGGTTGCAGAACTGCCGTACATATAATTATATGTTTCCGGGTCCTTGAGACGGGCCTGGAACGCAGGATCCTTGTCGAGGTCCTTGCCCCTCTTGTAAGAGGCGGCCGCAGCGCACATAAGACCTATCACGCACGACGGAATGGTGACCATCAGCACCTGAGGTATAGAAACCATGAAGCCGTTGGCATTGGAGATAGTCACGAACGCCACCACTGCAGCGGCGATGGGCGAGCAGGTGATACCCACCTGGGATGCCACCGAGGCCACTCCGCAGGGCCTTTCGGGGCGTATTCCCTTCTTGAGAGCTATGTCGCAGATGATGGGCATGATGGTATAGACCACATGGCCTGTTCCTACCAGCACAGTGAGGAAGAAGGTGGTGAGCGGTGCCAGGAAAGTGATGTGGTCGGGATGCTTGCGCAGGAGCCGTTCAGCCACCTGTATCATCCAGTCCATGCCTCCCGAAGCCTGCAGCGTGCCGGCGCAGGTGACCGCGGCGATGATGATGTAAATTACGTCTGTCGGAGGCGTGCCGGGCTTGAGGCCGAAGCCGAAGACCAGGATTGCCAGGCCTATGCCAGAAATTGCACCGAGTGCGAGGCTTCCGTAGCGGGAACCCACATAGAGCGCTGCCAGAACGATCAGCAGCTCGATAATCATGGTGAAGGTCATAATGTTTCAGTGTGTGTCCACACAAAGTTAAAAAAAATCCCCGACTTGATACAAGCCGGGGAAATCCTTAATCGAAAGAACCTTAACGGATCTTCTTGTAACCGTAGCGGGCGGTGTCGCCAAGCTCCATCTCGATCTTCATGAGACGGTTGTACTTGCAGATGCGGTCGGTGCGGCTGAGCGAACCGGTCTTGATCTGGCCGCTGTTGGTAGCGACGGCGATGTCTGCGATGGTGGTATCCTCGGTTTCGCCGGAACGGTGGCTGGTGACGGTGGTGTAACCGTGACGATGAGCCATCTCGATGGCGTCCAGGGTCTCGGTGAGAGAGCCGATCTGGTTAACCTTGATGAGGATGCTGTTGCCAGCGCCCATTGCGATACCCTTCTCGAGGTACTTCACGTTGGTGACGAAGAGGTCGTCGCCCACGAGCTGGCAGCGGTCGCCGATGGCCTTGGTGAGCTTCACCCAGCCTTCCCAGTCTTCCTCGGAGAGACCGTCCTCGATGCTGTCGATAGGATACTTGTCGATGAGGCTCTTGAGGTACTTGATCTGCTGATCGCTGGTGAGCTTGCGGCCGCGCGGATCCTTCTTCTTACCGTCCTTGAGCTGCTTGTAGTCGTAGTAGTAGACGTCTCCTTCCTTGAAGCAGAATTCAGAAGCAGCGCAGTCCATGGCGATGGTGATGTCCTTTCCGGGCTTGTAGCCGGCCTTCTCGATGGCCTCCATGATGCAGTCGAGAGCGTCGTTGATGCCCTTGAGAGCGGGAGCGAAGCCGCCTTCGTCGCCCACTGCGGTGGAGCATCCGCGGCCCTTCAGAACCTTCTGGAGAGCGTGGAAGACCTCAGCGCCCATGCGGACGGCCTCTGCCTCATTGGCAGCGCCGACCGGACGGATCATGAATTCCTGGAAAGCGATGGGGGCGTCGGAGTGGGCGCCGCCGTTGATGATGTTCATCATGGGAACGGGAAGCACGTGGCCGTTGGTTCCGCCGATGTACCTGTAGAGGGGAAGTCCGAGATAGTCGGCAGCAGCGTGAGCGACTGCGAGGCTGACGCCGAGGATGGCGTTGGCGCCGAGCTTGCTCTTGGTGGGAGTGCCGTCGAGTTCGATCATGGTCTTGTCGATGCCCCTCTGGTCGAGAGCGCTCATGCCGATGATGGCGGGAGCGATAACGTCGTTCACGTTGGCAACTGCCTTGAGAACGCCCTTGCCGCCGTAGCGTTTCTTGTCTCCGTCGCGAAGCTCGAGGGCTTCGTTCTCACCGGTGGATGCACCGGACGGAACTGCTGCAACGCCGATGACGCCGCTTTCGAGTTCAACTTCAACTTCTACTGTGGGATTTCCACGGGAATCCAGGATTTCACGTCCTGTAACACGAATAATGCGCATTTTTATTAAGAATTTAGTGAGTTTTGGCTTTTTTGCGGCACAAATTTAACAATTATCCTTGGTTTTCAGCGCAAAAAACCACCAAAACGAATTTTTTTGTAACTTTGAGGGATATGACAGTCAAAGGACATATTTCCCAGATTATAGGGCCTGTGATCGACGTTCACTTCGAGCTTGCCGAAAAGCAGGAAAACTCCCTCCCCTCCATACACGATGCAATTGAGATTAAGCGGGAAGACGGCCGCATTCTCATAGCGGAGGTTCAGCAGCATATTGGCGAAGACACCGTGCGCTGCGTCGCAATGGATTCCACCGACGGCCTGCGCCGCGGCATGGAGGCCGTGAGCACCGGCGCCCCCATCCACATGCCGGCAGGCGCGCAGATTCGCGGCCGCGTGATGAACGTCGTGGGCGAGACCATCGACGGCCTGGGCACCCTGAGCCGTGAGGGAGAACTCCCCATCCACCGTGATCCACCCAAGTTTGAAGACCTCACTACCACCCAGGAGGTGCTCTACACTGGCATCAAGGTCATCGACCTGCTGGAGCCCTATCTGAAGGGAGGTAAGATAGGCCTGTTCGGTGGCGCCGGTGTGGGAAAGACGGTGCTCATCAAGGAACTCATCAACAACATCGCGAAAAAGCACAACGGATTCAGTGTGTTCGCCGGCGTGGGAGAGCGTACCCGTGAGGGTAACGACCTCGTCCGCGAAATGATTGAATCCGGCGTTATAAAATACGGAGAGGCCTTCAATAAGGCCATGGAAGAAGGCAAGTGGGACCTTAGCTTGGTCGACAGAGACGCCTTGGCCCAGAGTCAGGTGGCAATGGTCTTCGGGCAGATGAACGAACCTCCCGGAGCCCGTAGCAGCGTGGCCCTGAGCGGCCTCACCCTGGCGGAAAGCTTCCGCGACAGCGGCGATCCCAAGTCGCCCCACGACATCCTGTTCTTCATCGACAACATCTTCCGTTTCACCCAGGCCGGCAGCGAGGTGAGCGCCCTGCTCGGCCGAATGCCTTCGGCCGTGGGCTATCAGCCCACTCTGGCCACTGAAATGGGCCAGATGCAGGAGCGCATCACCTCCACCACGAACGGCTCCATCACCAGTGTCCAGGCCGTGTACGTTCCGGCCGACGACCTCACCGACCCGGCCCCCGCCACCACCTTCAGCCATCTGGATGCCACCACTGTCCTCTCCCGTAAAATCACCGCCCTGGGTATTTACCCGGCCGTGGATCCCCTCGAGAGCACCTCGCGCATCCTGGACCCGAACATCGTGGGGCAGGACCATTACGAGACGGCCCAGAGAGTGAAGCAGATCCTCCAGCGCAACAAGGAGCTGCAGGACATCATCGCCATACTCGGCATGGATGAACTCTCCGACGAAGACAAACTCACCGTGAACCGCGCCCGCCGCGTGCAGCGCTTCCTTTCCCAGCCCTTCCAGGTTGCAGAGCAGTTCACAGGCGTTCCGGGCGTGATGGTGGACATCAAAGACACCATCGCCGGCTTCAAGAAAATCCTGGATGGCGAGTGTGACTATCTGCCCGAGCAGGCCTTCCTGAACGTTGGCACCATTGAAGACGCCATCGCAAAGGGCGAAAAGATACTCGCAGAGGCGAAATGATAGTAAACGTTTATACTCCGGAATTCACCCGCAGTTTCGAGGCGGCCGCGGTCTTCCTCCCTGGAAGCGCCGCTCCCTTCGAAGTGCTGCCGGGTCACGCTCCCATCATCTCCACCCTCGAGGCGGGGACGGTGCGCTGGCGTGGGAAGGAAGGGGAGGAATCCCTGGAGATCAAGTCCGGAGCCGTGCGAGTCGAGAACAACACAATAGAGATTTGCGCCGAAGTATGAAGAAGCTGACGCTCATACTCCTTCTGGCTCTTCTGCCGCTGGCCGCGTTTGCGAACAAACCCGCAGACCAGTCCGGCGAATCCGAGTCTCTGGACATTTCAAGCGTCATCTTCGGCCATGTGGGCGACTCCTACGAGTGGCACATCACCAAGTGGGGCGACCACGACATCGCCATCTTCCTTCCGGTGATAGTGCGCACTACCGACGGCCGCTGGCACTGCTTCTCCTCCAAACATATTCTCGAAAACCCCGAATACGAAGGCCTTCACATCGCCCCGGCGGATGCCCCGCACGAGGGCAAGATAGTTCAGGCCGACGGCAACAAGCCCTTCGACATCTCCATAACCAAGAACGTGCTGTCGCTGCTCATAAGCAGCCTGCTGCTGGTACTTCTGGTGCTGCTCACGGCGCGCTGGTATCGTCGTCACGACGCCACGCACGAAGCCCCGAAAGGCCTCGCCGCCCTCATGGAACCCCTCATCGTGATGGTCCACGATATGGCCAAGGACAATATAGGTGAGGACTGGCGGCGCTACAGCCCATACCTGCTCACGGCCTTCCTGTTCATACTTCTGAACAACTTCATGGGCATCATTCCCTTCTTTCCCGGAGGGGCAAATCTTACCGGCAACATAGCCTGTACTCTGGTGCTCGCCCTGTTCACATTCTTTACCGTGAACCTCACCGGCACAAAGCATTATTATAAGGAGATCGTCAATCCTGACGTTCCCGGCCTTCTGAAACCGCTCATGGCGGTCATCGAAACCTTCAGCGCCTTGGTAAAACCGGTGTCGCTCACCATACGACTCTTCGCCAACATGCTGGCCGGGCATATCCAGATCCTGTGCATGGTGTGCATAGTCTTCATCATGGCCAAATACGGCGGAGTGCTGCTGGGCGGAATGAGCGTGATAAGCGTCCTCTTCGGAATCTTCCTGGATGTGCTGGAAATGCTGATTTCCTTCATCCAGGCATACATATTCACCATGCTTTCAAGCATTTACATAGGTCTTGCAAGAGTTAAACACTAAAATAAAAGCATTATGTTAGCAATGATTATCCTTCAGGCAGTCGCAGGTGCGGCTCTCGGAAAAGCAGGTGCGGCCATCGCCGCGGCTCTCGCTGCGTTTGTGGCCGGTTACGGAATTGGGAAAATCGGTCAGGCAGCCGTCGAGGCCATCGCCCGTCAGCCCGAAGCGGCCGGTAATATCCGTACCACCACCATCATCGTCGCAGGTATGATCGAAGGCGCCAGCCTTCTCGGCGTCATCACCTGCCTGCTCGCAATCGTCCTGAAATGAACCTCATCACTCCAGACGGCGGCCTCCTTTTCTGGATGGTCCTCATCTTCGGCATAGTATTGTTCATACTGGCCAAGTGGGGCTTTCCCATCATCAGCTCTTCGATCGAAAGCCGGAGCGGGCGCATAGCGGATTCGCTGCGCAAGGCCGACGAGATCGAGGCGAAGGAGGCGGCTATCGGTGCTGAGCGCGAGCAGATGCTGGCAGATGCCCGCAAGGAGCAGGATGCCATCCTCCGTCAGGCTTCAGCCGCGCGCGACGAGATCCTCGCCAAGGCCAAGGAAGACGCGGCCGAGGAAACGGCGAAGATGATCGCCCATGCCCGCACCCGGATCGAGGCCGAGAGGGTTAGCGCCGAGGCGGAACTCCGCCGTCAGGTCGCCGTTCTCTCGGTAGAGGTGGCGGAGAAGGTCATACGCGAGCGTCTGTCTTCCGAAAAGGAGCAGAAAGCCCTCGTCGACCGTCTCCTTGAAGAGGCTTCCAAAGCGCCCGGAACCGCAGGGCCCAAGAATTAAATCAGGATGAATACCGGAGTCATATCCAGTCGCTACGCCCAGGCGCTGTTGCTCCTCACACGGGAATCCGGGAGGGGAGAGCAGGTCTTCGAACAGGCCCGTGCGCTGCTGAAGGACCCGTCACGGGTCCCGGAGCCGCTTGAGTCAGACCTGGCGCGGCTGGTGATGCTGCTCCGGCGAAACGGCCGCGGAGAATTTCTCCGTTATGTCCTGACCGACTACATCCGGCTCTGGTGCAAGGATTCCGGAGCGCATCTGGTACATCTCACCCTGGCGGCTCCGGACCCTGATCTGCCTCCCCGCATCGCAGCCCTCATAGGCGGCAAAGTGTACATCGACACCGAGATAGACCCTTCGATCGAAGGGGGCTTCACTGTCATTCTCGACGATATGATGCTGGACGCCAGCGTGCGCGGTCAGATCGAAAAAATCAAAAGACAGTTCATCGAACGGAATTCAAGACTCGTCTAAATGGAACAAATTAAAGCAAGTGAAATATCGGACATCCTCCTTGGTCAGCTGAAGGAAATCGACACCAGCGTGGGCTTCGAGGAAATCGGCCGCGTACTGCAGGTGTCGGACGGAGTGGCCCGTATCTACGGCCTTTCGAACGCCGAGGCCGGCGAGCTTCTGGAGTTCGACTCCGGAGTACGCGCGGTGGTGATGAACCTCGAGGAGGACAACGTCGGCGCCGTTCTTCTCGGCCCTACCGACCAGGTGAAGGAGGGGATGAAGGTCCGCCGCCTGTCCATGATAGCGTCCGTGCCCGTATGCGAGGAGATGGTGGGCCGCGTGGTGAACCCTCTGGGCGAGCCGCTCGACGGCCGTGGGCCCATTAAGGGCGACACCGTCGCGATGCCGCTGGAACGCAAGGCTCCCGGGGTGATCTACCGTCAGCCCGTAAATGAGCCGCTCCAGACCGGTCTGAAGGCCATCGACGCGATGATCCCCATAGGCCGCGGCCAGCGCGAGCTCATCATCGGCGACCGCCAGACGGGAAAGACCGCCATCGCCATCGACACCATCATCAATCAGCGCTCCGAGTTCCTTGCAGGCAAGCCCGTCTACTGCATATACGTCGCCGTCGGCCAGAAAGGCAGCACCGTCGCCTCCATCGTGGAGACCCTCCGTTCCAAGGGCGCGATGGATTATACGATAGTGGTTGCCGCTACCGCGGCCGATCCCGCCGCGCTCCAGTATTTCGCCCCCTTCGCCGGCGCCGCCATCGGAGAGTATTTCCGCGACACCGGACGTCCGGCCCTGGTGGTCTATGACGACCTTTCCAAGCAGGCTGTGGCCTACCGCGAAGTGTCCCTGATCCTGCGCCGCCCCTCCGGACGCGAAGCCTATCCGGGAGACGTGTTCTATCTGCATTCCAGATTGCTGGAACGCGCCGCTAAAATCATTGACCAGCAGGAAGTTGCGGAGAAGATGAGCGACCTTCCCGAAGCTCTCCGCGGCCGCGTGAAGGCAGGCGGATCACTCACCGCCCTGCCCATTATCGAGACCCAGGCCGGCGACGTTTCGGCCTATATCCCGACCAATGTAATCTCCATTACAGACGGTCAGATCTATCTGGAGAGTTCCCTCTTCAACCAGGGTCTCAGGCCTGCAATCAACGTGGGTATATCGGTCTCGCGTGTGGGTGGAGCCGCCCAGGTGAAGAGCATGAAGAAGGTGGCCGGTACTCTCAAGATCGACCAGGCCCAGTACGAGGAACTGGAGTCGTTCTCGAAGTTCAGCTCCGACGTGGACCGCGTGACCGCCATGACCCTGGACCGCGGCCGCAAGAACAACCGTCTGCTGATTCAGCCTCAGTATTCGCCAATGCCGGTAGGGGAGCAGGTTGCCGTGCTTTACTGCGGTACCCACGCTCTCATGGCTTCCATAGAAATCTCAAAGGTGGCGGCTTTCCAGGATATGTTCCTCGAAAGGATGCGCGCCTCTCATGCCGGAATCCTGGATGAGCTCGGTGCCGGCCGCGTTCCCAACGAGGCCGTGGCCGCTATCGAGAAAACAGCCCGCGAAGTCTGTGAAGCTCTGGCAGCCGGGGCTGAAACCTCCAAATAAGCGTTTCCAATGTCGTCCCTCCGCGAGATAAAAGACCGCATAGGTTCCGTCCGTTCGACTCTCAAGATTACGAACGCGATGAAACTGGTCTCGTCGGCCAAGCTCCGTAAGGCCCAGCAGGCCATCGAGGCCCTGCGACCCTACGAAGCCACGCTCTCGGGGATACTCGCCGCGGCTTCCCACACGGGGGAGCGCATTTCCGATGATGCGGGTGCTTTTCAGGAGGTGAACCGTCAAAAAACGCCAAAAATGACCGTATCCCCCAGAAAAAATGGGGGGATACCGTCAAATACGGCCGAAAATGACGGTTCGGTGGAAAAGGTCGCCGTGGTGACGGTGGCCTCGAACTCCTCACTCTGCGGATCATTCAACGGAAACGTCCTTCGCCGTACGCTGGAAGTTCTGCGGGGCGCCGGGGGGCTTGCTTCCGCCGGGGAGGTCCCTCCCACTTCGGGAGTTCGTCCTTCGGACTCACCCCACCATCCCTTCGGGACGGTCCCCCCGCTACCGGACCGCGGGTGTCACGTCCCTCAGGGGGAGGGCCTCCCCAGCGTGGACGTATTTCCGATCGGGCGGCGCATCGCCGATCCGCTGCGCAAGGCCGGGTATCCCGCTGCCAGCCTCCCGCCCGCTGCCAGCCTACCGGGAAATGCCCCTGCCATCGACCTAAACGAACTCGCGGCACATCCGAACTACGAGGCCGCGGCGCAGCTGGCACAGTCGCTCGCAGATGCCTATGCAGCCGGCGTCTACTCGAAGGTCATCCTTATCTACAATCACTTCGTTACTTCATCCCGACAGGAGGTGGTTTGCGAAACCTACCTGCCGTTTGATGTCTCGCCTTCAAAAGAGGGGGTCGCTTACGAAAAGGCCGATAATCGTAGGCGATATATTTTGGAACCCTCGGCCGCGGACATCAGCAGGACCCTTCTTCCGCAGGTGATGAGGCTCAAGATCTACGCTATGCTGCTCGATAGCGCCGCCGCTGAGCATGCAGCCCGAATGATTGCCATGCAGACTGCCACGGACAACGCTCAGGATATCCTGGACGAACTCACTCTTGAGTATAACAAGGGACGTCAGCAGCAGATTACCGCTGAGATCCTGGATATAGTCGGAGGATCGCAGCAATGAACACGGCCGTGATAGTCTGCAACGGCGAATTCCCCAAGAAGGAATATCCCCGTTATCTGATTAAAACCGCAGACCTTGTGATCTGTTGCGACAGTGCCCGCAATGTCGCCCGGCTGGAAGCCCTGGGCCGCACTCCCGACCTGCTGGTTGGGGACATGGACTCCACTCCGGCGAAGGTGCGGGAGCGTATGGCAGGGCGTGTCGTGTCAGTTGAGGAACAGGACGATAACGATCTCGCAAAGGCTTTTGCGCTTATTCGTGACCGTTATCCCGAAATAAAGGAAATACATATAGTCGGAGCCGGAGGAAAGAATGAGGCCCACACCGTGGGGAACCTCGGGTGGCTCATGGAATGGGAGCGTCGCTCGCTGGCGGAAACCTGCCTCGGACTGGCGGCACGCGGAATCAACGTTGACATGATCAGCGATTGGACCACGGCCTTCGCGGTTTCGCCGGCGGCAGCCGGTGATACCGCTTCCCTCGAAGCGGTAGAACTTTTCGTGGGTGAAGGCCGGAGGGTCTCATTCTTCGCGACTGACCCGGAACTCCGGATTTCTTCTCAGGGCCTTCAGTGGCCGCTGGACGGCGTGGATCTCACGCAGTGGTGGGGAGCAACGCTCAACCGGGCTTCAACTCCGGCGATAAGCCTGAGATTCAACAAAAAATCTCCACTTCTGGTCGTTCTCGACTAGATAAAAAAACAGGGCGCTGATTCAGCGCCCTGCGAAAAAAACTTACTTTATTTCTTCCCAGGTGATCTTGAAGATCTCGGTAGGAGTCTTACCGTTGTCAACGGGGAAGGTTTTGGTCTCGGAGATGCAATAGCCGTTCTCGTCAACTGCGCAGGTGATGGAGCTGCCATTTTCCTTGTCATCATCCCAGACGCTGGTCTTAGGAAGGTATGCGGGACCGTGGCCAAAGAGACCGGTCTCATACATCCAGCGGGCTGGCGGATCTACAGCCTCGCTATAGATGGCGTGGAGGTCTCCCTTGTTAGGAGTATTGGCATAAGTGAAGGTGCGCAGACGGTTGTTTTCTTTAGCTTTTGTCCATGAAACCAGGCAGTTGTCGCGCCATGAGAGCTCTGAACGAAGTTCTCCTTCCTTGGTAATCTTGGTGTTACGGAGAGTCGCATCATACTCGAAAACAGCAGTTTCGTCCCATTCATCCTTAAGGGCTGTGCATACTCCCTTATCATTGAGAGTGAGTGTCATGATAACTTTGTTGTCAGACTTTTGCGAAACGGTAACTGTGGAGCCATCATAACTGAAAACCCAATGTCTTTCAGGATGGTCTTCCTGCTTGCGGTCAACGTCAATTACTCGACCCTGATCGTCATAGGTGAAATACCAGGTATCCCACCATTCGGCAGTTTCAACAGAAAGAGTAGTGGCTTCACTCCACCAGTTGTCCGTATATGCAAGTGTTGCAATGCGGAACTTGGGCCCTTCTGGTTCTTTTGAATCGTCATTCTTGTCTGCCGGCTTGGAGCAGGAGACTGTCATGGCAGCTGCTATTGCCATGAGCGCAAATAAAAACTTTTTCATAAACATTAGTGTTTAAAAATGGTTAGTATAGAAAAGTTGAAATGATTGATTTTATACTTCTGGTCCAATCGTCCACAATATCTTCACTGCTTTGAATAACCCTGTATTCAAATGTGGCTTCAGATGCCTTGCAGGAATTGTAAAGTGCGTTCATTCCGGCATGGTTCGCAGCATCTTCAGAACAGGCAAAAAACACTTTCTGACCTTTGGATACAGATGGATTTATGGAAAAACTACTGTCGATGAAGATTGTCCGTTCAAAATCTCCAGCCATTCTCAGGGCAGGAGATCCGTCTGCCCCAACTGTTACACAGATGAGTTTTGAAGCAGGATAGGCTGCCTTTGCCTCCTCGGCCCATGCATTGAGTGTTTTTTGAGAAAGGTCGCATGGATACAACACGAAAGCTTTGTTGTAGTCGGATTTATCCATCGAGGCCATAAGCTTGCCAAGAGTTGCCTTGTCCAGGCCTGAGTGAGCAAGCAGCACAAGGCATCCGTCCCCGGACGAATAATGTTTTGAAACGAAGGCTTTATCAAATGACAGTGGCTGAATGTCAAGTTTTTCTGCCTTGTCTTTCCATGTTGTGTTCCCGTTCATGTAGTAGTCGAACATGGGGAGGACTTCCTGAAGGGCAGCTCTCCAGTAACTGCCCTCATGCCCGCCGTCTCCAACACGGTACTCATGCTCAATTCCGGCGTTTCTCATTTGCACATGGAGTGCGTCGCTGGCAATGAGAAGCTGTTCCTCGTTGTCTCCGCAGGTGAAATACCAGTGAACCTTGCTCACTGCTTCTTTATGGTCCGTGGTAAACTGATAGAAGGGACAGTGCTCTTTGTAATAGTCTGTAATACGTGCTTGTCCCGTTAGTCCCCGGCCGCCAAATATTTTGCCCCACTGACCGTCCCAACCGCTTTGCTCCTCTGTCATGTATTGCTGGTCTGTACGGAATGACATGGATAAGGGGGCGGAGGCGATAAACATTTCAGGATGTTTGAGAGCAAGCGCACAAGCACCGAATCCTCCCATGGAATACCCCGTGACTGATCTGTGAGCCTTATCCGGAACGGTTCTATAGTTCTTGTCTATAAACGGGATGAGCTCCGTGACGAACATGTCCATATAAGGGTATCCGCCTCCATATCGGTTGCAATAATAGGTCTTGTAGCCGGAAGGAAATACGTAAATCATATCTCCGAGGCCCGATGCCTCAAGGGACTCAATCGTAGACTGGACACGTAGCCAACTGTCATTCCACGATTGGGGTTCGTCTCCAAGACCATGAAGCATATAGACAACCGGGTATTTTCTATCAGGCTCTGAAAGATACGATTTAGGAAGAAGGATTGATATGGGAACCGGTATTGTCAACAGTTCTGTAGGAACCTCAATGTTATCGGTCATCCTAACGAAATCTCCCCCGGAGGGCGGGACTGTCTTCTCTTCCTTCTGTGAACAACCACAGGAGGTAATAGCCAATAGTGATACAATGGCCAGTATTAATCTAAAGCGCATCATACACAACCATTTCTTGGGCGTAAAGTTCATAATCGGGATGTGGATTATTGAGGCGGAGAGTAAGAGTATGTTCTCCACTTTCAAAACAATAGGCGGAGAAGATTTCATACTTGCGCTTGATATAATCAATCGGCATAGTAAAGTGTTCAAGCTCTACCCCGTCAAGGAGGGCCGTTACTGAGGCGACATAACTGTCGTCTGCGTGACCGGTCTTGCGTACGCTGCCTTCCACTACTATGCTGTTGCCTTTGAACTGCAGGTCAACGCTTATGGTAAAGGCCTTTTTGAGCACTCGTTTTTCAACCGGCGCGATTCCCTCGAAACTCTGCTCGTAGCGGACGGGCTCGGGTTTTTCCACATTGATATAGATGCAATCTATATTCTCCCCGCTGCAACCCAGCTGATTCAAGACAAGCTTGTAATTCTCCTCACATACTGCCTCCAGGCTCAGTGAAGTATAGGGGAACGGGATGTCCTTTATGCGCTCGGCGCCCTTCTTCCAGTATTCCGGGATTGCGTCGTAGCCGTACATCACGCCCAGAATACCCGCGGCTGATGCCGGATTGCAGTCCGAATCGTTTCCGCAACGGGTGCTTATATCCATCGTCTTCAGGAAATCTCCCTTTCCGTACAAAAGGCCGATAACCACGAACGCGCTGTTGATGGTGGCGTCGATATTGAAACCGTTCCAAACGCCTTCCGGACAGCCTACATCGTTGGCGTGGCGGTTGGTGACCTCAAACCAGCACTGTTTCCAGTCGCCCGGATACTTCTTCCAGTATTTGATTACATCTGCAATGGTACTGTGGAACTTGGTGCCTTCGGGGATAGTCTTAAGCGCTTCAGTGACGATGGTGGGGATATCGTCGCAGACGTATGCCAGGCAGTACATTGCGCCGATGAAAACACCGCCGTACCAGCCGTCTCCGTAATTCATGATGTGGCCGATGCGGTCGCTAAGCTCCGACGCTTTGTTCACAGCGCCCGGGTAGAGCATGCCTATGAAATCAGCCTCTATCTGGAAATCGATGTCGTCTGCATGGGGGTTGTGCATCCAGTGGCCGCTTTCAGGAGCGCCACGGCCATTCAGGATGTTGTACCGGGCCGCTTGGTTGGCGTGCCAGAGTTTGTAGTCCGCATAGGCGAAAGCCTTGGCATATTCCTCCACCGGAGCATCCAGACCGAACTTGAGCATGGTCTCCATGAAAGTGAGGTCCATGTAGACGTCGTCGTACAGACCGGGATCCTCGATGTATGTGTCGTAGATGTAGTCGTCATACCAGGGGATTGGTATTTCATCCATCATAAGTCCGCCCTTGTATTTGAACTCGGTCGGTCCGCCGTAGGTGCAGCCTATGGTCTGGCCGTACCAGCCGCCCTTGATCTTGTCCATCAGGGTTGCTTTGTCAAGAGATACCGTCTGGCCGTAAGGGACTTTTGGTGAGCAGGCGGCCAGAAGCAGGATGACGGGTATTATTATGGCTTTTTTCATCAGTTGTGATAATAAACGTCGTCGATTGGTTTGCTGCCGTAGTACTGGATGGCGTTGATTCGAAGGAGGTAGGTGTCAGGTTTGGGGTTGCGCCAAACCATCTTGACGGTGTGGCGACCTTCAGGCAGGCCGTACTTCCAGGCGGGCTCCAGTTTGCGGGAAGTGCCCTTCATTGGGAGGACAGACACCTGATCCAGCTGACCGTCTATCCATACCTCTATCTCCGCGACATAATCGTCGTTTTCTTCTGCCAGGGCAAAGACCTCGGAGCCGACGTGCTTCTTGGAAACGCGGTTGGCGTAGTCGGCGGTAATGCCCCTCAGGCATACCAGATTTCCCCAGATCACAAAACCGTTGCCGGAGAAGTCAAACTCGTAATCCTTTGACATCCAAGCATCTTTCTGATCTCTGTAAATGGGGAAGGTGTTCACGAAATTCTGCTCCAGAGGGAGAACTTCCACGGGCTTTTGAGGGATAAGCACTTCGGCCTCGCGTACTTCTCCGCCGTTCTTCTCAATAAGTTGCAAGGCCTGGTTAAAACTGTACCGGGATCCCTTGGCAAGAGACACGTCAGTGCCTTCGAAGTCAAGATTCCAGATTTCCATTACGGGGTCTTTCCAGAAGGCGGGCATGTTCTCCAATCCAAGCACAACGCCCAGGACTCCGCCTACGGTTGCCGGGTTGCAGTCAGAATCCTGACCGCAGCGGGTGGCAATCTCTAAGGATTTTCCAAAATCCCCTTCTCCGTAAAGAAGGCCCATTGCAACGTATGCGGAATTGATTTTCGCATCGATGTTAAAGCTCAGGAATACGCCTTTGGGGCAGCCTGTGTCGCAATCCCATTTCTTGAGAATCTCGAACCAGGCGGTTTTCCAGTCATTGGGGTACTTCTTGTGCAGGATGCGGACATCGTTGATGCACTGCCAGAAGGTACTTTCCTGAGGTATGCCTTCAAGGGCCATGTCAACTATCCTGGAGGGGTTGCTTTCAATGAATGCGGCACTATACAGACCCGCCACGAAGGCTCCTCCATAAAAACCGTCGCCGCTGTTCATGATGTGCCCCACGCGGTCCGCGATGTCAAGTGCCTGGGGAATCATTCCTGGGGCCATAAGTCCTACGAAATCGGCTTCGATCTGGAAGTCCAGGTCGTCGGCGTGAGGATTGTTGAGCCAGTTGCCGGACTCCGGGGGCATGATGCCCTGTCGGACGTTGTACCGGCCTGCCTGGTTGGCGTGGGCAAGATGGTAGGGCGCATACGCAAAACGCATTGCAAGGTCTTTTGACGATGCGTCAAGACCCAGTTGCTCAAAGGCTTCCGCGAAGGTGAGATCGTTGTAAACATCGTCAAACAGCCCGGGCTTGCGGTCCCACCAGTGCTTTACGTAGCCTTCTCCCCAGGAGATGGGCATGTTGTCCGGTATCAGCGTGCCGGTGAACTTGAACTCCGTGGGAGCGCCGTAAACCACGCCTATGGTCTGGCCGGCCCAGCCGCCCATGATTTTGTCCATGAGCTTGTCCCTGGATATGGTCACGGTCTCCGGAGCCTTGGGCCCGGAGCATGCTGCGGCAACAAAGCCTGCCAGAAGTATGAGCTTACTTAGCTTCATAAACCTGAAGTTCTGTTATTGAGATAAAGGCCGATACGGCTTTAGTATACTTATGCCAGTGGATAAGTACGGCATCGTCGCCGATTACCCGGATTGCGGTTGTGGTGACCTTGGGGAAGGTGAAAACAAACTCGCCGTTGTGCGGCTGGAAGAAGACCTCGTCGCAGTAGGGCCAGTCTGGGGTTACCTTGGCTTCCAGCTGCTGCCACTGGCCGTTCTGGTCCAGGTACTCGGCGTGCAGGTTGCTGTACCAGCCGCCGAATTCCTCCAACGGTCCATAGTGGAAGGAAATCATGTCCGTGGTGATGGGCTCATCCCAGCGATAGCCAAAATAGTCACGCTTGGGGGCGTTTGACTTGCTGCCAAGGGAGTAGAATGCGGCTCCCGGACCACCAACTACTCCGTCGTTGATAACGTCTACGGTGTAGGCCCTGTAAGTCACGGGAATGGTAAGCCAGCAGGAATCCAGGGTAGCGCGGTCGGTCTCGCGGGTAAGAGCCAGGATTTCAGCGGCTTCCGGCGCCAGGTTGCGACCGCGGTCCTTTGGAAGTTCAAAGTTTGCTGCAGGTTCAACCGCCGCCTTGAAGCGGGCTTTGGGATTGATGGTGTATACCTTCTCGCCGTTCTCTTCGCGTACGGAACCACCGCGGGCAAGGATATTCTTCTCTGCAAGAACCACTGTACGCTCGATGATATCCTCAATTGAGGCGTCCGGCATATCGTAGCGGGTCACGTTAATGTACCTGTCGTTGAAAGGCTTGGTCCAATGGGGGAATTCCGCCGGCATGGCGCGGTCCAGGGGAACGCTGCCTACGCCGTTGATGACACCGAGGAGACCGCAGATTGTGGCAGTCTGGTTGTCGCAGTCGAAGCCCAGTGCACAGCCGATGAGGAGGGTCTTTTCAATGTCTCCGTCTCCGTACAGCAGGGCCAGGATGCCCAGAGCGCCGTTGAGGTCGGCGTTCCAAATGCTCTTGGTTATGTCCGGTTCGTTCACGTACAGTTCGTCGGCAATCACCTTTCGGGAGGCCTTCCAGTCGTCCGGGTTCTTCTGCCAGAGGTCAAGGCATTCGTCAATTATGTGACGGAAGCGGTCTTTCTTTGGCAGATAATTCTTCGCGTGCTTAATCAGGGTGGGGATGTCGCTCTCAAAGAAAGCCTCCGAATACATCGCACCGTAAACCACTGTAGGAGAGGCTGCCCAGTCATCGGAAGTGATGCGTGCGGCCCAGTCGGAGATGCCTGCAGCATAGGCCGGCATGCCGGGGGCGGTATAGGCCCAAATCTCGTTGATGAGTTGCGGGTCGATCTGGAACCAGTGTGGGTTGTACTCCTTCTTGCCTGTGTAGGGGGGAGTAAAGCCATAGTGCATAAGGCCGAGAGCAGCACGGTTTGCAAGCCACACCCTGTCACGGATATGGTACATCCAGCCTTCCTTGACCTGTGCATAAGTGGGATCCACGCCGTACTTTTCCATCATCATAAGATAGAGATACTCCACATCGGTGTCGTCATCGGAGAAAGCTCCGTCCACCGCGGTCATCTTGCGTATGGCCTTGTTGAACACGAAGGGGCCTTCACCTGGCTCTTCCACGAACTTGTTCTCGTATTCAAGTCCGTAGATGTTGCCCACCATCTGTCCTATCCATGCCCCGGCAATCTTATCCCTGAGCTGGGTACGGGTAATCTCGAGTGGCTTCTGGGAGCAGGATACAGTCAGAAGAAGTATGGCCGTTATGAGGGAGAGTTTTTTCATGATAATCAATAGCCGGGGTTCTGGGGTTTAAGATTTGGATTGTTTGCCATCTTCGCAGAAGGGAGAGGAAGAAGCTTCATATACTCCTGCCCTGCCGGTTTACCCCACCAGGGGTCAAGATATTTGCCAAAACGGATGAGATCCTGGCGAGCCCAGCCTTCAAGCGCCAGCTCGTGACAGCGCTCTAAATACAGGTTGTCAAGCGTAAGGTCTCCGGCAGACATTGGTGCCAGTCCGGCACGTGTGCGCAGCTGTTTGAATTCCGGTACGGCTGCAGCCACATCGGCTTTGTTCTGTCGAACCAATGCCTCCACGTACATAAGAATGACGTCGGCATAACGGAATACGTGGAAGTCATTCTCCATGCTGGTCTGGTCGCTTTCCAGGAGCCCGTCGGTCTGGTATTCCCATTTCCCGAGGCGTGCGCCCTGTACTGAAGTGCGCCTCCCGCTTCCGTAGGTGTACCCGGCCATGGTCTCATCTATGATGTAGTCGAATTCATCGGTAATCACCTCGGTCTTTGGGTCTTTGACAACAACATGCAGCGGCTGACCGGATTTGTCGTACTGCTGTCCGTAAAGCCAGGTAGACGGCTTGCGGGTGTCTGCGGGATCGTATGATGCCAGAAAGTCAGGCTGACCTATAAACCCATCCCAAGGTGATTTGTTGATTCCATAAGTCGGGGCAAGATAACCGTCCAGGGTGAGCACGAAAAGAACGAAAGAGTTATGGTCGCTCTCTGTGTAAACCGTGCTGTAGGGGATGGAGAAGATGGCTTCAGGCGAACCTTCGTTGTGCACGCTGAAGTTATCCTTGTAATTACCGCATAGGGAATATTTGGAGGAATCCATTACCAACTTGCATGCAGCTTCGGCTTCGGCCCATTTTTCGGTTCCTGTCCATTCTTTAGCGTTGAGGTAGAGTTTGGCAAGAAGGGTGTTGGCCATGCCCTGGGTGACTCTGCCGTAGTACATTTGTGAGTTGTCATCACTCAGCGCATTGCGATATGTCAGGATTTCCTGTTCGATAAAAGCGAAAACCTCGGCGCGCGACTTCATCTTGGGGTACCCCTTGTCTTCCTTGGAGATGGTGAAGGGGACATCTCCCCAGCAGTCTATGGCCAGGAAATAGTAGAAGGCCCTGATCAGATGCATCTCGGCAAGCACTTTGTCCTTACCGTCAAAGTCCGATCCGCGGTGTTCGATTTCATAAAGGATGTCGTTGCAGGCGGCGATTCCGTTGAAACAGTACTCCCAGGAGCGCTCGATAAGCTCGTTGTTTTCAAGGATTCTGTGGGTCTGCAATTGTTTGTAGCGATCCTGTGCCCATTCGCCTACCGAATTCTGGGTTACGACCACCTCGTTGCTCAATTGCAGGTTCATCGTCCAGATACTTTGCTCTCCGCCCCAGGCTTGAAGCGTAGTATAGGCTCGTGCAGAGTATATGGAGAGGAGGTTTTCATTGGAGAAGAAAACGTCCTTGCTTATGGATGAATACGTAATTTCATCAAGATTGGTGCAGGAGAGAGTAAGGCCAGCAGCCAGTATGAATATGCCTAATCTTTTCATAATCTTAGAAATTCAGATTGACGCCAAAAGTGATACTCCTTGTGCGGGGATAATAACTGGTACTCTCTATACCCGGAGACAGTCCGCCGAGGCTGACTTCAGGATCAACACCTTTATAGCCGGTAATGCACAGAAGATTCTGTCCGGAAAGGAAGACCCTTCCACCTTTCAGATATTGACTCTTGAACGTAAAGTCATAAGAAATGGAAACATTGTCCAGTTTCAGATACGTCGCGTCTTCAAGGTACTTGGAGGAGTGCTGCGGCTTTCCGGTGAAGGAGGTATCGTCAAGCCAGGTGTCGATGATGTTCCTCAGGCCTATTCGGGAGATATTCTCATAGCATGCCCTGTATGTGTTGTATACTTTGCCGCCGATTGCCGCGCGAAGGGTGGCGCTGAGGCTTAGGTTTCCGTAGCGGAGGGTGTTGCTCCAGCCCAAGTTGACATCCGGATAGGCGCTCCCGAGGTTCGACCAGTATTCTTCATCAACGGTGCCGGCGATACTGTCATAGAAATCATCGGTACCGTCCGAATAGATGTTTTTCCATCTGGGACCGTAGAATGTGCCAAGGCTCTGGCCTTCGATCATACGCTGGGTGTACTCGTTGATGGGGTCTCCAATATGGCCCATCTTATACTTTCCGCCGGTAAACTCCTCATTAGTGAGTTTCTCAAGTATGTTCTTGTTGTGAGAGGCAGTCACTGTGGTATTCCAACTGAATCGTCCAAGCTTGACCGGAACGGCGTTTAGTGTGAATTCAACGCCAGTGTTGATAATGGATCCCACGTTTGTGAAGAAATCTTCGTAGTCGTACGGCGGAACGGGAACCTTATACGAGTATAACAGGTCTGTCGTATGCCTGTAGTAATAGTCAATGGTTCCGGATAAGCGGCTGTGAAGAAACGAGAAGTCCACACCGGCGTTTATTTCCGACTTGCGTTCCCAACGGAGGTCCGGGTTGGCGTTACTCTTGGGAGCATAACTGCTGCCCCACTGGCCATTGTGATAATAATGTCCCTTGGGTTCCATCAGGAGGAGAGACTTGTAATTGGCAAAGTCCTGATTACCGGTTACTCCATAGCCTGCGCGCAGTTTGAGCTCGTCGAGCCACTGTACGTCCTTCAGCCATTCTTCCTCACTCATGCGCCATCCAAGGCTTACGGCAGGGAAGAGTGCCCATTTATTATTCGCGCCAAAGCGTGAGGAACCGTCGGCCCTGAGAGAAACGGAAGCAAGATACCTCTCCTTCCAATTGTACATGACGCGACCGAAGAAAGCTATGTAGCGGCTTGATTCCTTGTAAGAAGACATATACGCCATGCCTTCCTTAAGCGCGCTACCGGAGCCGATATTGTTGGTCTTGTAAAGATCAGAATCAAATCCCGTGTTTTCCAGCTGTGAGTCCTGGCTGGCATTCTGCTGGTAAGTGTACCCTGCAATGGCCTGGAGAGAATGGTGCCCAAACACTCGGGAATACTGAAGAGTGCTTTCCCACTGGAGATTGGAGGATGTTGAATTGGAGATGTATGCCTTGCCGTCTTTGCCTATAAGGCTGGGATAGTACCGGGTACTATACTCGCGGGCCTCATATCGTTCAGTCTGCCAGCTTACAAAGTTGTCCCATTTGAGTCCGGTGATGGGCAGGATGTTCAGCGTCGCCCTTACAGTGGCGCCGATATTGTCTACGTCCGTTTCATTCTCCCTTTCGTTGAGCATGGCTACAGGATTGTAGTAACTCATGGTGTTCTGGACCGTGAAGTAGCCTCCGGCAACACCATTCGTCCTATCATAGACGGGTTCCGTGGGATTGTGCTCAAATGCCTGACGGAAGATCTCGTAATTGGCTCCACTGTAATTGCGATGAGTGTAGTTCAGGTTGTAGTCAAGTGACAGCCAGCCTTCCAGAGCCTCCTGGTGGATGTTCGTCTTGATTAAGTACTTATGAACGTCATTCTTCTTAAGGAGGCCCTCGTTCTGCTCGGTATTGAGCACGGTCCTGTGGCTGAACTTGTCGGAGCCTCCGGATACGGCAATACTGTGCTTGTGACTTATCGGGGTGCGGGTAACCTCATTGAACCAGTCAGTGTCCGAGCCGTAGAGGGATGTGACATTGCCCGGAGAGTACTGCTCGATTACACTCTTGAATTGAGATGCGTTGAGGGGCATTGCCCTTGAGGCCACCGTCTGAACGGAAACCTGCCCTTCATACTCTACGCTGGATTGTCCTGTCCTGGCCCTTTTGGTGGTGATTATTATTACACCGTTCGAGCCTCTTGTTCCGTATATTGCAGCGGCCGATCCGTCCTTGAGGACATCGATAGATTCCACCTCCTGGTAGTTGATGCTGCGCA
The DNA here is from genome assembly GCA_017412645.1 of Bacteroidales bacterium. GTDB lineage: Bacteria > Bacteroidota > Bacteroidia > Bacteroidales > UBA932 > Cryptobacteroides. The sequence goes on from JAFPWX010000016.1 coordinate 22,464, forward strand.
TATCGGCATCGGCCACACCGTCAATGATGATCAACGGCCCCTGCCCTGCGACCAATGTGCCGGTTCCGCGGAGCAAAAGTTCAAAGGAAGCGTTAGGATCTCCGCCATCCGGATTGGTAACAGTAAGGCCTGCGACTTTTCCCTGAAGCATTCCGGCGGCAGACGTGAAAGACCCCTTGTCAAAATCATCCGACTTGAGGCTCACGACAGAACCGGTAATCTCTTTCTTGGTGGTCTTACCATAACCGATGGCTACCGCTTCATTCAGCATCGTGGCCTCTGACGGAACCAGTTGAATATCCTGTTTGGAGGCCGATACTGTAAAGGAGAAGTCATCGTATCCAAGGAAGGAGACGGTGGCGGAGGCTCCGTCCGGCGCGGAAATGGAGTATAATCCGTCCAGGTCGGTTACGGCATAACTCTTTCCGGATACCACAGTGGCTCCGGCCAGAGGTTCTCCAAACTCGTCAGTAACCTTTCCGGAAACTGTCCTGTTCTGTGCGTACATGCTCAGAACGGACAGTACCGCAAAGATTGTTAAGAGGAGTCGTTTCATTTTACATTCCGGCTATAACCACGCATGCAAGACCTGCGATAAACAGTGCGAACATGAGGGCCAGGAGGCCGTTGACACCCTTCTTGGCACCCTTGAATTCCTTCCAAATAAACACGCCCCAGATTGCGGCGATCAGAGGAGCTCCCTGGCCAAGGGCGTAGGAGACTGCTGCTCCGGCTTCACCTGCGCTGATGTAGTTGAGGGCAGTACCGAGTGCCCAAATGCAGCCGCCCAGGACACCCACAAGATGGGTCTTGAAGTTTCCAGCGAAGTACTGCCTGTAAGTTACGGGTTCTCCAACGAAGGGCTTCTTCATAACGATGGTGTTCACGATGAAGTTGCTGAGGAACACACCAAGTGAGAAGATCACCATCGCGGTATAAGGAGTGAGCATTCCTGCGGCGGGAGCCTTGAAGTTGGCAAGGTCCACACCATTATACACCAGCGCGGAGAAGAAGGACATGATGATACCGGCAAGCAGTGCCAGAATAATGCCTTTGCGGTTCTGCTTGGGGTCGCGCTGCTCGTTGGAAACCTTTCCGGAGGCGATACCGTTGCAGATGATGGCAATGACGACCAGAGCTACGCCAATCCATAGGAGAGTGGTGTTCTGCCCGTCCGCAGGATGGAGTATGATGTTGTTCAAAACTCCCATGACCAGTGCGATACCTACACCAAGGGGGAAGGCCACGGCCATTCCGGCGATGGAGACAGATGCGGAAAGCAGAATGTTGGAGACGTTGAATACTACTGCGCCGAGGGCAACCCAGCCGATGCTGGTCCAGCTGGCCTGTCCAAGATCCTGCAGGAAATGGCGGCCCTCAGAGCCGATGGAACCTGCCGTGAAGGCAAGCAGAAGGGAGAACAGAACCATGCCGATGACATAGTCCCAATAAAACAGTTCATATCTCCAACTTTTTGCGGCGAGCTTCTGGGTATTTCCCCATGAGCCCCAGCAGAGCATGGTAATAAAACAGAAAATAACTGCGAGTGTGTAACTTCCTACGATATACATAGCTGTATGTTATTAAAGGTTAATTTCTTTTCTGAATGGGATTGAATTTTGAGCGCCTATCTTCTGGACGGTAAGGGCGGATGCGGCACATGCGAACTTGGCTGCTTCCTGGAGAGACTTGCCTTCGGAGACTGCCACGCAAAGAGCTCCACAGAAAGTGTCTCCGGCAGCGGTGGTATCCACGGCCTTTACCTTGTGTGCGGGAACGAAGACGGAGGGACCGCCCTCGCAGATGAGAGCGCCCTTGCTGCCCATTGTTACGATGAGTTTACCCACGCCCTTGGCCTGCATTGCCGCGGCTGCCTTCTCTGCGGAGGCAACATCGTCAACGGGTAGGCCGCTGAAGGTGGAAAGCTCCGTCTCGTTGGGGATGAACAGGTCGATGTACTTAAAGAGTTCTTCCGGGAGAGGGCAGGCTGGTGCAGGGTTCAGCACCACGGTTGCTCCGGCCTCGTGGGCCATTTTGGCTGCCTTGAAAACGGATGGGATGGGGGTCTCCAGTTGAAGAAGGAGGATGCCGCAGGACTTGATGTCCTTGGCACAGGCATCTATATCGGCTTCCGTGAGATCTCCGTTGGCGCCGGAGGCCACTACTATGCAGTTTTCTGCATGCTCGTCCACGGAAATGAGCGCTACACCGGACGGGAGTTCAGAACGGATGACGCCGCTTGTGTCCAGGCCTTCCTTCTTATACTGGGCGATGGAGTTGTCTCCGAAAATGTCTTTGCCCACCTTGCAGATGAACTTGACCTTTCCTCCCAGTCGTTGGGCGGCCACTGCCTGATTGGCCCCTTTTCCACCGGCGCCCATTGTGAATACGCCGCCAAGTACGGTTTCTCCGGGGCGGGGGAGAGCCTTGGTCTTTACTGTCATGTCGGTGTTGCTGCTGCCGATGACAAGAATACCGTTATTGCTCATATTTTAGTTTTATTAATTGTGCTGTTTTGCGCAAATGCTTGCGCTCTTTTTTATTAGCGAAATATAGTAAAAAATTATCTGATTGTACGTTGCTGTGTTTTGATTTTTTCAAAATCCTTTTGTTTGTAGCGCAAAGTTTGCGCGCGCCAGTTCAGCAACTCATCCGCCCTGTCCCTGCGATCCGTGACAGTTACTATACAAAAAAAGCCCGGCGATGCCGAGCTCTTTTTGAAGTCGGGGTGACACGACTCGAACGTGCGACCCTCTGGTCCCAAACCAGATGCGCTACCAACTGCGCCACACCCCGAAATCCCTTCCGGACACCGGAGTGGAAGCCTCGCGGAGCCCCGAAGGGACCGCAAAGATAAGGAAAATTTTTATCTTTGCATCGTATGATAATCCAAGCTCACGACATACGCAAGTCTTTCGGCCCCCTGGAAGTTCTGAAGGGAGTAGATTTCGAGGCGGAGAAAGGCGAAGTGGTGGCCATCACCGGAGCATCCGGCGCCGGTAAAACTACTCTTTTGGAAATCCTCGGCACCCTCTCTTCGCCAAACAGCGGATCCCTCATAATAGACGGAACCGACGTGCTGGCTCTCAGCGCTAAAGCCCTTCCGGCCTTCCGCGGAAAGCGTATCGGTTTCGTGTTCCAGTTCCATCATCTGCTCCCGGAATTCACTTCGGAGGAGAACGTGATGATTCCGGCCCTTATCGCCGGCACACCCGCTGCCGAGGCCAGGAAAAAGGCGGGTGAACTTCTGGAAAGAGTGGGCTTGAAGGACCGCACGGCGCACAAACCTTCTGAACTCTCCGGCGGCGAGCAGCAGAGGGTTGCCATCGCCCGTGCGCTCATCAACTCCCCGGCCGTACTCTTCGCGGACGAGCCCACCGGCAATCTGGATTCGGTAACCAAAGAAGAGATTCATTCGCTCTTCTTCGACCTTCGCCGCGACCTTGGCCAGACCATCATCCTGGTCACTCATGACCCTGCGCTCGCAAATCTCTGCGACCGCACTCTCACTATGAAGGACGGATTGTTCGTTTAGGAAAGCTAGACCGCTTTCCAGCTCTCGGGATCGCGCCAGCCTCGTAGGAAATCTTCTACCGGCAGGCGCTTTTTGCCTTGCAGTTGCAGGTCGGTGACGGCCAGCCAGCCACTGCCGGTCGCCACGCGCAGATACGTCTTGCCGTCGGAGGAAATGGTACCAGGTGCTGGAGCGGTACCCTCCGAAACCCGTGCCACCCTCGGCTCCAGCGCTTCTCCGAAGAATACCTTGCACTCCATCGTTTCGTCTCCTCGGACAAGAGTGGTCCAGGCGGACGGATACGGTGACAGACCACGAACGAGATTGTAGATGTCGGAAGCCGGGCGGCTCCAGTCGATGCGGGTGTTCTCGCGGGTGAGCTTTGGCGCCGGATGGAGCTCTTCGCTGCCCTGGATGAACGAACGCTGTACGCGGGTTTCCACGTTGTGCTGGAAGATGCCTTCGGTGGTCTCCACGACCAGTTCGGCGCCGATTTCCATGAGGGCGTCGTGGAGCGAGCCCGCGGTCTCGTCCGGCTTCACACGGTACTCGTGCCTCAGGATAATACCGCCGGTATCGATGTTCTTGTCGAGCATGAAGGTGGTCACGCCGGTAATCTTTTCGCCGTTGATGAGGGCCCAGTTGATGGGAGCGGCGCCACGGTACTGCGGCAGAAGGGCGGCGTGCAGGTTGAAGGTGCCGAGCTTCGGCATGGCCCACACTTCTTCGGGCAGCATGCGGAACGCCACCACTACGAAGAGGTCGGCCTTCCATGCAGCCAGTGCTTCGAGGAACTCGGGATCCTTCAATTTCAAAGGCTGAAGCACCGAGATGCCGTGCTCCACCGCATATTTCTTAACAGCGCTTTCCTGGACCTTGAGTCCGCGTCCCATGGGCTTGTCGGCCACCGTAACCACGCCTACCACCTTGTATCGGGCCTTCACCAGAGCGTCCAGCGATGCCACGGCGAATTCGGGAGTACCCATGAAGACGATGCGTTTCTGTCGGAAGAAGCGTCCCACGAGACTCTTGACCTTACGCCACCAGGTGCTTATGCGGTCGCTGTCGAAGAGGGTGGCGTCCTTGATGGACTTATATGTGAGGAAAGCCCCGATAGGCCCCAGTATATAGGCGGACAGGAACACTCCCATGGCCGCACCGGCAGCGCCTTCACGGGCTACCTTGGTGCCGGAGATGTCCACCACCCAGTAGAGCACGAAGAACAGGGCGGACACTATGGCGCTGGCCCCAAGACCACCCTTCCGGATGAGCGCTCCCAGCGGCGCGCCGATGAAGAACAGCAGCAGGCAGGCGAGAGCCTGGGCGAACTTTTTCAGATAGGCGATGTCGATGCGTCTCATGCGTGCGTAGTAGTCCCGCACTTCGCTATGCCGGTTCTTGATATCGCCTGCAAGACGGGTGGCATTGCTCTTCGCGCGCTCGTAGGCCCGGATTTCCTTCTTGAGGTCCTTCCACTTCATGAACTGCTCGTTGCTGAAGTCCGTGCGGACGTCCACCCCGGCGCGCGAGGCGGTGTCGAGCTGCTTGTTGAAGGAGAAATAGCTGCCCTGGCGTATGGTGTTGTACTGCCTCTCGTGGGTCTCGGCCGACTGGGAGCGGAGGGTGTCCCTCTCGACCGCAAGCTGGGCTATGTTCATGGCGTTGGCCTGGTCGCCGAAACGGCTGGTGTCGCTCTTTTCGAAGGAGTAGTTCTTGAGCGGAATCACCAGTTCCTGACGTTTGAAATCGATGTGCTGCAGCTGCAGGGTGGTGTCCCGGTACTTGCGCACATTGGTTTCGGAGTAATTGGCCCCGCTGTAGAGGGTGAAGGTGAGATAGTCCTTTGCCTTGCTCATCTTCATCATGGCCGAATCGGCCAGGGTGAGCGAGGTGTTGCCCTTGTTTGAAGTGTGGTCGTAGACCATCACGTGATACATCATGCGGGACTCCTTGTCCTGGTCGCCTATGCGGAGGATGTAGCCGTCGATACCGTCGTAGAAGGTGCCGGCGGGAATCTTTATCTCGTTCTTGGTCTTGCCGATGTCGTCGCGGAGGGTATAGATCTCGTTGTACGCCTTGGGGACGAGGTTGTTGCACACGAAGAAGGCGCCCACCGATATGACCACAGCGGCGGCGAAGAGGGGAAGGAAGACGCGGGAAAGGGAGATGCCGGAGGCTTTGATGGCCATGAGCTCATTGTTCTCGCCCATCTGTCCCACCGTCATCATGGATGCGAGCAGGGTGGCCAGGGGAAGGCACAGCGGCATTGTGGTGCAGCTGCCCCAGAACATGAACTCCAGGATAACCTTGAGTCCCAGACCCTTGCCGACCAGTTCGTCGATATATACCCAGAGAAACTGCATCATAAGCACGAAGATCACCACGAGCAGAATCGCGATGAACGGTCCTATGAAGGCCTTGAGTATGAACTGGTCGAGTTTCTTCACTCCTTATCTGGTTTTTGCGAGCATTGCTTCGAGGGCTTCGGGCAGACCTGCAACATTCCTCCCACCGGCCATGGCCAGACCCGGCTGGCCGCCGCCACCACCCTGAATGAACTGGGCGGCCGCGCGCAGATCCGCGCCGGCGTTCCAGCCCTGGGCCACGAGGTCGTGCGAGTACATGAGCAGCAGCTGTGGCTTGCCGGCTATGTCGAGAGCGGCGGCGACGACGAGCCCTTCAGCCTCTTTCTGAAGCATGGTTGCGGCTTCGCGCAGCATCCCGAAGTCGGGAGTGCTTTCCAGACGGACGACTTTGAGTCCACCCGTCTCCACCGCCAGACCGAGGAGTTCCTTCTTGTAAAGGAGGGTTTTCTCCTTGAACGCGGCTGCTATCTGCTTCTTGTAATCGTCGTTCTCCTCCATCATCCTGCGGATGGCGCCCACCACATCGGGGACGTTGTTCAGAAGGGCCTTCGCGTCACGCATGGTCTGCTGGAGTCCAAGCACCATGTTCTCCGCCTCTTCTCCGGTAACCGCCTCTATACGGCGCACTCCGGCGGCGATGGCGGCTTCGGAGGTGATCTTGAAGAAACCTATTTTGCCGGTCGAGGATGCATGGCAGCCGCCGCAGAGTTCGGTGCTCGGGCCGAAGTTCACCACTCGCACCCGGTCGCCGTACTTTTCGCCGAAGAGGGCGATGGCGCCCATGCTGCGGGCCTCCTCCATGGTGGCATCGCGTTTTTCCACGAGCGGAATGTTCTCGCGCACGAGGGCGTTCACGCGGCGCTCGACCTCAGTGATCTGCTCCTGCGAGAGCTTCTCGAAATGCGAGAAGTCGAAGCGGAGGTAGCCGTCGCACACGTACGAGCCTTTCTGCTCCACATGAGTGCCCAGCACTTCGCGAAGAGCGGTGTCGAGCAGATGGGTGCAGCTGTGGTTCGCGGCGATGCGGGCCCTGCGTGCGGCGTCCACCTTGAGCGTGAAGGCGCCTTCGCAGTCCTGCGGAAGCTTCTCCGCTATATGGATGGTAAGGTCGTTCTCCTTGACGGTATCGAGTATGCGTATCTCTTCGCCGGAGGCGCTCACGACGACGCCGGTGTCGCCCACTTCGCCGCCCATCTCTCCGTAGAACGGAGTGACGTCGAATACCAGCTGGAGCATCTCTTTCTTCTTTTCCACCACCGTGCGACTCTTCAGCAGCAGGGCGCCGGCGTGCTGGGTTTCGTCCCATCCGGTGAAGCGCACGTTCTCGCCCTCATGCCAGACGGTCCAGTCGCCGAAGCTGTTGGCGGTGGCGTTGCGGGCGCGGGCCTTCTGCTTCTCGAGTTCTGCCTGGAAGCCGTCCATGTCGACCGAGAAACCTTTTTCGCCCGCAATGAGCTGGGTGAGGTCGATGGGGAAGCCGAAGGTGTCGTAGAGCACGAATGCGTCCACTCCGGGAAGAACCTTGGAAGATGCATTCTTGGCCATGTAGTCGTCCAGCAGACGGATGCCGCGGTCGAGAGTGCGCAGGAAAGCGAGCTCCTCTTCACGGATGACGTTCTCCACCAGCTTCTGCTGGGCTCCCAGTTCCGGATATGCGCCGCCCATGTCTTCCACGAGCCCGGGAACGAGCCTGCAGAGGAAGGGTTCGGTGAAGCCGAGGAAGGTGTAGCCGTAGCGTACGGCACGACGAAGGATTCTGCGGATTACGTAGCCGGCCTTCACGTTGCCCGGGAGCTGCCCGTCGGCGATGGCGAATGCTATGGCGCGGAGGTGGTCGGCGATTACGCGGAAAGCCACGTCGGCCTGGGCGTCAGCGCCGTATTTATGGCCGGAGAGCTCCTCTATGCGGTGGATGCATGGGGAGAAGACATCGGTGTCGTAGTTCGAGGTCTTGCCCTGAAGCACCATGCAGAGACGTTCGAAGCCCATGCCGGTGTCGATATTCTTGTTGGGGAGGGGCTCCAGATGGCCGTCGGCCATGCGCACGTACTGCATGAACACGAGGTTCCAGATCTCGATTACGAGGGGATTGTCCATGTTCACCAGCTTCTCGCCGGGGAGCTTGGCACGCTCGGCATCCGGACGGAGGTCGATGTGGATCTCACTGCAGGGGCCGCAGGGGCCGGTATCTCCCATCTCCCAGAAGTTGTCGTGCTTGTTGCCGAGCACTATATGGTTCTCCGGTACGAACTTCAGCCATGCCTGGCGGGCTTCCTCGTCGAGGGAGGTGCCGTCTTCGGCGGAGCCTTCGAACACCGTCACATAAAGCTTTTCCTTGTCTATCTTGTACACTTCGGTGAGCAGTTCCCACGCCCAGGCAATGGCTTCGGTCTTGAAATAGTCGCCGAAGCTCCAGTTGCCCAGCATCTCAAACATGGTGTGGTGATAACCGTCGTGGCCCACCACTTCGAGGTCGTTGTGCTTGCCGCTCACGCGAAGACATTTCTGGCTGTCGGCAGCCCTTGGAGTGAAGCGGGTTTTATTGCCCAGGAAAATGTCTTTGAACTGGTTCATTCCGGCGTTCGTGAACATGAGCGTCGGGTCGTTTTTGATAACCATCGGAGCCGATGGCACAACGCTGTGTTCCTTGGATGCAAAAAAGTCGAGGAACTGTTTACGTATTTCGTTAGCTGTCATATTCGTTCTGATTGTAACCGACAAAATTACACAAATTATTCGTATCTTTGTCAAACTGTGCCGAAGTATATTTACAATCCCATCACGCTCCAGTACGAGGTCCACGAAGGGCCCCGCTGGCACCGCCCTGCGCGCATCGTGCTGGCGGTTGTCGCGGTAACCGGTCTCTGCTGGTTCTACTTCTGGCTTTATACTTCGGTTCTTGGCTGGGATCTCCCCAAAACCGCCCGCCTCAAACGCGAGGCTGCCGAGTGGCAGACTAAGCTCTCCGTGCTCAATCGCAAGCTGGATCTTTACGAAACCTCCCTTGAGGGTATTGAAGACCGCGACGACCGCGTATACCGCTCAATCTACGGTCTCACGCCCCAGCCGACGGACGCCCGTGCCGCAACTCTTGGAGGTGCTGGTCGCTACGAGGCCCTGGAGGCTGAAGGGGCCGATGCCTTCCTGCGTTCCACGGTCCGCCGCTCGGACAATCTGGTAAAGCGTTCGTATCTGCAGAGCATGCTGCTCGACGAGGTGCAGAGGGTGTCCCTCACCGCCGGTGACATGATATCCCACATTCCCGGCGTGCCTCCCATCGTGCCGGAAAAGGGCAGCTTCCATCTGGCCAGTCCCTTCGGCCGTAGAACCGACCCGGTGTACGGCGGAACCCGTTTCCACGACGGCCAGGACTTCGCCTGCCCCACCGGCACTCCGGTATATGCCACGGGTGACGGTGTAGTTGTGAAGGCAGACTTCAAGTTCACCGGCTATGGTAACGAAATCATAATAGACCATGGCTTCGGCTACCGCACCCGTTACGCACACCTGTCCAAGATAGGTGTGGCCGTGGGTACTCCGATTCGCCGCGGCGACCAGATAGGCGCAGTCGGTTCCACCGGTAAAAGCACAGGCCCGCACCTGCACTACGAGGTGCTCTACCGCGGCACTCCGGTGAACCCCTGGCAGTACATGAACCTTGACATGTCGGCCGACGAATACAAGGCCATGGTGGAAAGCCGTCGCCGCGACGCCCAGCCGCACCGAAAATCTTCCCTCGAACTTCTTGACAGCCACAGTGAACGATGAAACGAGACAGGTATTCATACGACGACCGCACAATGCGCTACCGCAAGGCAGGGTTCAATTTCCTGGGCCTTCTGGGGAATGTGCTGCGCATCCTGCTTGTATCGCTGTCGCTCTTCATAGTGGCCTATTTCATTCTGACCAGGTTCCTGAGCACCGACGCCGAAAAGCGTCTCCGTCGGGAAATCAGGGCCTACGAAAAGATATACCCTCAGCTCCAGGAGCGCGAGGCCCTTCTTGGCAAGAGCCTCCAGGCGCTGGAAACCAAGGACGACGGCATCTACCGTACCGTCTTCCATAACGACGCTCCCAATGTGGATCCGATAGGCACCATGGACATCTTCTTCAAGGCCGACACCGTGGCCGAGAACGACGTGGTGAACTACACTTCCGCAAAGGCCGAAAAGCTTATGCATCAGGCAGTTAATGTGGATGCGGCATTTGCAGACATCTACATGGCCCTCTCCTCCAAGGAGATAGTCGTGCCGCCCATGAGCCTGCCGGTGCAGGACATCTCCTACCCGCAGATCGGCGCCACCGTGGGCTCCCGCCGCAACCCTATCCTGAATGCCGACGTGCGACACAACGGGCTCGACTTCATCGTCCCGCGCGGTTCGGCCGTATACGCTTCGGCCGATGGCACCGTGGAGAAGACGCGCCTGTCGAACAAGGGCGACGGCAACACCATCACGCTCGCCCATGCAGGCGGCTACCAGACCCGCTACTGCCATCTCTCCGAGATAAAGGTGAAGGATGGGCAGAAGGTGCGCAAGGGGCAGCTCATTGGCGTGTCGGGAATGAGCGGTGACGCCTTCGCCCCACACCTGCATTACGAGGTGCTGTTGGACGGAAGGCCCCTGAACCCGGCGAACTGCATATTCGCTTCGGTGAGCCCGGAAGAATACTCGAACATGCTGTACATGTCGGTATATACCAAAGAATCAATGGATTAAGAAGCTGTTTTGAAATGATTAATCTCTTTTCTTATGCATCTTTTTGGTCTATATTTCCCCTCTCATCAGTCGTGTAGTAGGCTACTACACTCCTTCTTCGAGCGAAAATCTATCCTCAAAAATCTGCGATAATAAAATTCGTTAACCATTTCAAAACAGCTTCTGATGGAAAAATTACTCTGGACTATAGGGGAGGCCGCTTCCCTTCTGGATGAAAACGTGTCGGCCGTACGCTATTGGGCGAACAGTTTCGCCGAATTCATCAAGCCCACCCGTACCGCCAAGGGCGACCGGCGTTTCACCGCCGACGACATCGCCACGCTCAAGGAAATCCGCTTCCTCCTGAAGGACAAGGGACTCTCCATCGAGGGCGCCAGACAGCAGTTGAATTCCGACCGCGCCAAAGTGAGCGACAGGGTAAAGGCGATAGGCATTCTGGAGGGTATAAAAGAGCGTCTGCTCGAGATTAAAAAGGAACTGTAAAATACCGGAATTTTTTCATAACTTTGCACTCTTGTATTAAAAGGAGAAAATCTAAAAATATATGGCAACAACCAAGAAGACAGTAAAGAAGGTGGAAACTCCCATCGACGAGAGGGAGACTTTCGTATCCCTGCAGAAGAATTTTGCAGAATCCGGAGCAGTAGAAGAGAAACTCAAGGTCCTCTATAACCTCCAGAAGGCCGACAACGAAATCGAGAAGCTGGTTCAGCTCCGCGGCGAACTTCCCGCCGAGGTGCAGGCCCTCGAAGAGGAGCTCGAACGCCTCCACTCCAAGGTCGCCCGCATCGAGGAGGCCATTTCCGAGAAGAACCTCATCATCGAGGCTTCCAAGGCCAGCGCGGTCGAGCACGACGCCGACATCGCCAAGTACAGCCGTCAGCTGGAAGACATCTCCAATAGCCGCGAGTACGACTCCATCAGCAAGGAGCTCGAAAATACCAACCTTCTCCGCCAGATCGACCAGAAGAACATCACCGACGCAAAGGAGAAGATCGAAGAATACAAGCAGGCAATTGAAGAACTCTCCGACCGCATCACCATCCGCGAGCAGGATCTCGCCGCCAAGAAGGAAGAGCTGGAGAAGATAGTGGAAGGCACCGCAGAGGAAGAGGCAGGGCTCGTCGCCCGCCGCGACGGTTACGCCGCCCAGCTGGACGCCCGTACCCTCTCAGCCTACGGCCGCATCCGCGCCAGTGTTCACAACCACCTCGCAGTGGTTCCCGTCTACAATGAAAACGCCTGCGGCGGTTGCTTCAACACCATCACTCCGCAGAGGCTTGTGGACATCAAGTCCGGCGGCAAGCTCGTCATCTGCGAGCACTGTGGCCGTATTATCGTAGGTCCCGCAGCACAGTAGCAGACTATGGCGTCCGACAAGCGCAATGCCCGTAAGAACTCCGCTCCCGACCTGGAGAACCTGGGCCTTGAGGTAGGCAACAAGCCGCCACAGGCCCTGGACGTCGAGGAGTCGGTTCTCGGTGCCATGATGCTGGAACCCTCCAGCGTGGATCAGGCCCTGGAAGGTCTGGAGCCGGAGTGTTTCTACGATCCCAGGCATCGCAGCGTTTTCGAGGCCATGCTCGAGCTCGTGAAGAATCATGTTCCGGTAGACATCGTCACCGTAACGTCCAAGCTCCGCGAGAAGGGCAACCTCGAGATCGTGGGAGGCGCGTCGGTACTTGCCGGCTTCACCGAAAAGGTGGGCAGCGCGGCCAATCTTGAGTACTACATCCGTATCCTCAAGCAGAAGGCCATCCAGAGGGATCTCATCACCGCGTCGTACCAGATTCTCAAAGACTCCTTCGACGACTCCATCGTCGTGGACGAACTCATCGACAAGTCTGAATCGCGCATCTACGACGCCACCCGCAGCATCGCCCGCCGCGAGGTTCAGGATATCGGCAGCATCCTCAAGTACGTGGTGGCCGACATCGAAGAACAGCAGAAGAGCACCGGCCTCGGCGGCGTGCCCTCCGGCTATCCTTCGATCGACCGTGTCACCAACGGTTGGCAGCCTTCAGACCTTGTAATCATCGCCGCCCGCCCGTCAGTGGGTAAGACGGCGTTCGCCCTCAATATCGCCCGCAACGCAGCGGTGGACCACCACATGCCCGTGGCTGTCTTCTCGCTGGAAATGAGCTGTGCCCAGCTGGCCAAACGTCTGGTCGTGAGCGAAACCGGCCTGAGCGGCGACAAGATCAAGGGCTCCATCAAGCTGGAAGACTACGAGTGGGAGCAGCTCGAATACCGTATCAGGGACCTGTCCCGCGCTCCTCTCTATATCGACGATACCCCAAGCCTTCCCGTCATGGAGTTCCGTACCAAGGCCAAGAACCTTGTGAAGAACAAGGGTGTAAGGCTCATCGTGGTGGATTACCTTCAGCTCATGCAGGCTCCCGACCAGGGCAAGGGAGGCCTCCGCGAACAGGAGGTGGCATATATCTCCCGTACTCTCAAGGCCACTGCCAAGGAACTGAACGTTCCCATCCTGGCCCTTTCGCAGCTTTCCCGTAACGCCGTACAGAGGCAGGGGAGCGGCGGAAAGCCCGTCCTGAGCGACCTCCGTGAATCCGGAAGTATCGAACAGGACGCCGATATGGTCATCTTCATCCACAGGCCCGACTACCTCGGCCTGTCGGAAAACCCCGAAGACAAAGAAAAGACCCAGATCATCATCGCCAAGCATCGTAACGGTGAAACGAAGGATATCGACATGGTATTCCGCAGCGAACAGGTTCGCTTCATGGAGCCGGACGACACTCTGGTGGCCCGCGCCTCCATCCCCTCTGCAATGAATCCCGATTTCGAGTAATGGCAGAGGTAATTTCACACCCAGGACGAATAGTCGACATTACTCCGGAATACACCACGGTGCAGTTCACTGCGCTCTCCGCCTGCTCGGCATGCCATGCAAAAGCTCTTTGCGAGGCCGGAGCGGAGGGTTCCGAGCGCGTGATACAGATTCCTTCGACGCCCGGACCATGGGAAGTCGGACAGGAAGTTGAGGTCTGCCTCAAAAGGGGTATGGGCTTCAAAGCCGTATGGCTCTGCTACGTGATTCCGCTTCTGGTACTGCTGGCCGTGCTGCTGGGTTTGTTTATGGCCGGCGTGAAGGAATGGATAGCCGGACTTGCAGCCATAGGAGCCACCCTGCTTTATTACCTGGTGCTGACCCTCTTCAAAGAACGTCTTTCGAACGAATATACGTTTTATATAAAGGATAAGAAATGAGTTCTACCCTTGTCTGGACCATAGTCATCCTGGCCGGTCTGGGCCTTGCTCTTGCCTTGCTGCTCTATCTCGTGGCGCAGAAGTTCAAGGTCTGGGAAGACCCCAGGGTGGAAAAGGTCGAGGCTGAACTGCCGGGAGCGAACTGCGGCGGCTGCGGCTATGCCGGATGCCACGATTTCGCGGTCACCTCCTGTGCGGCGTCCGACCTTTCCAAGCATTACTGCCCTGTCGGGGGCGATCCCGTCATGCAGAAAGTGGCCGCCATCCTCGGATACGAGGTGGAAAAGAAAGCGCCGATGGTGGCGGTGCTGCGCTGTAACGGAAGCTGCGAAGTGCGTCCCCGCACCAACACCTTCCAGGGTGCGCAGAGCTGCCGTCACAAAGCCTGGCTCTATGCCGGCGACACCGGCTGCGCCTTCGGCTGCCTCGGCTGCGGAGACTGCGTGCAGGAGTGTAAGTTCGGCGCCCTCTCCATGGATCCGGTCACCGGGCTTCCGGTAGTGGACGAGTCCAAGTGCACCGCCTGCGGCGCCTGTGTGAAAGCCTGCCCCAGGCAGCTCATCGAACTCAGGGCAAAGGGCCCGCGCGGCATTCGCGAATACGTGGCCTGCCGCAACACCGACCGCGGCCCCGTGGCCCGAAAGGCATGCTCCAATGCCTGCATAGGCTGCGGCCTGTGCCTCAAGGCCTGCGAACACGATGCCATCACTGTGGAGAACAACCTGGCATACATCGACTTTACCAAGTGTAAGCTCTGCCGCAAGTGCGAAGCTGCTTGCCCCACCGGAGCCATCCACGGAGTCAACTTCCCTAAACCGCTCGTGAAATGAAAAGGATAACATTCTCAATAGGCGGAGTCCATCCCCAGGATGCCAAGTTTGCGAAGGACCGTCCCATCGAGGACCTCCCCCTTCCAAAGACCCTTTTCGTATCCATGGCCCAGCATCTCGGTGCCCCGGCCAAGCCGGTGGTGGCAGTGGGCGATCACGTGCTCACCGGTCAGGTCATCGCCGAGCCGGGCGGATTCATTTCCGCCTTCGTGCACAGCCCCGCCACCGGAACGGTGAAGAGCATTGCCCCCCGTGCCGACCTGGCAGGCCGCCCCGTCCCCCATATCGAAATCGAGGTGGATGCCGAAGAGCAGTGGGCTCCCGGCATCGACACTACTCCCGACCTCATTACCGCAATTCCGGAAGACCGGCAGATGATGCTGGACCGCATCAAGGCCTGCGGCGTCGTGGGTCTTGGAGGAGCAACCTTCCCCACTCATGTGAAACTGAATCCGGCTCCCGGCAGTCCGGCGGCCGAAGCGTTGCTCATCAATGGTTCCGAATGCGAGCCTTTCCTTACCAGCGACTATCGTCTCATGCTGGAAAGCCCCAGGGAAATAATAGTGGGTGCCGCTATCATGCAGAAGATTCTGGGCGGGCCGCGCTGCTACATCTGCATCGAGGACAACAAGCCCGAGGCTATCAGGGTGATGCGCGCAACTCTGGCTGAGCTCGGATACGGGAACATGGTAGTGCAGCCCCTCATGAAGAAATACCCGCAGGGCGGAGAAAAGCAGCTCACCCAGGCGGTTATGCGCCGCGAGGTGGGCTCCGGAGCACTGCCTATCAGCGTGGGTGCCGTGGTGCAGAACGTTACCACCGCCTTCGCCGTATACGAAGCCGTGCAGAAGAACAAGCCGCTGCTCACCAATATCCTCACCATCACGGGCGACTGCCTGCCGGTCGAGGCTCAGCACAACTACCGCTTCCGCATCGGCATGCCTTTCAGCTACATTGTCTCGTACGCCGGCGGTATCCCGGAGAAAGCTGCCAAGATAGTGAGCGGAGGTCCGATGATGGGCCGCGCCATCGCCAATCTGGAAGCCAGCACCGTAAAGGGCTCCTCCGCAATTCTGTATCTTTCCGAATCCACCACGGCTCGCTGGACCGAGACCGCCTGCATACGCTGCGGCCGCTGCTCCGAAGCCTGCCCGATGGGTCTCGAACCCTTCCTCCTGAACAGACTCTACAAGGCAGGTCTTACCGACGAACTCGAGAAGAACGCCGTTCAGGACTGCATCGAATGTGGCTGCTGCCTGTACAGCTGTCCTGCCGGCATCCCCCTGCTGGACAATGTGCGTCAGGCGAAGCTGCAGGTAATGGGTATCATGCGAGCACGCGCCGCTGCCGCCAAGGCTGCCGCTGAAGCCGCAGCCGCGAAGGCCGCAGAAACCCCTAAACAGTAAGATTATGGCAGAATCGTATATCGTTTCCGGAAATCCCCACTGGCACTCGCCCGTTTCTACCAGGCGCCTCATGCTCGATGTGATCATCGCGCTGTGCCCGGCGGTAATCGTGTCGTTCCTCTACTACGGATGGGGAGAGATTCTGGTGATGGCCGAGAGCATCCTTTTCTGCGTGCTTCTCGAGTGGGCCATTACGAAATTCATGTTGAAGAAAGCTTCCACCATAGGCGACCTTTCGGCGGTAGTTACCGGCATCCTGCTGGCAATGAACCTGCCATGCAGCATTCCGTGGTGGATAGTCCTGATAGGCGCGGTGATTGCCATAGGCGTGGCCAAGATGAGCTTCGGCGGCATAGGTCAGAACATTTTCAACCCGGCCATTACCGGGCGTGTATTCCTGCTGATCAGTTTCCCGGCCCAGATGACTACCTGGCCGGTTCCGGTCGGGTTCATTTCCGTTCCCGACGGATTCACCGGTGCCACTCTTCTTGAACAGGTGAAACTCCTGGGAGCCCGTGAGGCGGACATGCTCGTGAACCTTCAGACTCTGTTCGCCAACATAGGCGGCTCGGCCGGAGAACTTTCGGCCATCGCTCTGCTGGCAGGATGGCTTTACCTTGTGATCCGCAAGGTCATCAAGCCCTGGATTACCCTCACCATCTTCGCCACGGTGGCGGGAATCGCCGCGATCTTCCACGGAATCAATCCCGAACTCTACACCGGAGCCCTATTCAACCTGGCCGCCGGCGGTCTGATCCTCGGAGCCTGTTTCATGGCTACCGACTATGTCACTTCGCCGATGACCACCTGGGGCGGTGTAGTCTACGGATTCGGAATAGGTTTCATCGTGATGATGATACGCTACTTCGGCTCCTATCCCGAGGGTATGTCCTTCGCGATTCTTCTCATGAACATGGCGGTGCCGCTGATCAACAGGGCGTTCCACCAGAAAAAATACGGGAGGAAGTAGGATATGGCAGCAAAGAACAGTATTTTGAGCATGGCGCTCTGCCTTACCGCCGTCTGCCTCGTGTGCGGCGCGGTCCTGGGCAGCGTCTATGCGGTTACCAAGAGCCCGATCGAGGAGGCTGCGGCCGCTGAGGCCAGGGCAGCCATCGCGGAGGTTCTGCCGGAGGGCGGTACCATTTCGGAGGCCATGCAGGCCGACGGCATGGAGTACTACTGCTCGTTGGCCGACAGCTCCGTCGTCGCGTATGCGGTTAAGAGCTCGACCGGCGGATTCGGCGGTCTGCTCACCCTCATGGTCGGCGTCCTTCCCGACGGCAGCATCTGGAACACCAAGGTCCTGTCGCACAGCGAAACTCCGGGCCTTGGCGCCAAGTGCACTTCCGACCCAGGCTTCATCGCCCAGTGGAAGGGCTTCAAGGGGAATTTCGCAGTTCGCAAGGACGGGGGCGACGTGGACGCCATCACGGCTTCCACCATCACCTCGAGGGCCTATGCCAAGGCGGTGGCCCAGGCGTCGGAACTGGTTCTTTCATTAAATAAGGAGGACTAAGCCATGGCAGGAAAGAATTGGTCTCTCATTACCAAGGGCTTCTTCAAGGAGAACCCCACCTTCGTGCTGGTGCTGGGCATGTGCCCCACGCTTGCAACCACAACCTCCGCGCTGAACGGTCTGGAGATGGGCCTTGCAACCCTTTTCGTGCTGGTGCTCAGCAATATAGTGATTTCTCTCATTTCGCCGGTGGTGCCCGACAAGGTGCACATTCCGGTGTATATAGTGGTCATCGCTACTTTTGTGACGGTGCTGCAGCTTCTCATGCAGGCCTACACTCCCGCAGCGTACCGCACGCTGGGTCTGTTTATTCCTCTTATTGTGGTGAACTGCATCATTCTCGGCCGTGCCGAGGCCTTCGCCTGCAAGCACAACTGCTGGGAGAGCGCTCTCGACGGAATAGGGATAGGCCTGGGCTTCACCGCTTCACTTACGGTTATCGGCATTGTCCGAGAGATTCTGGGAAGCGGCTCTGTCTTCGGCTGGAAGTTCATTGCGGGCGACGGAATCCTCGCCTTCGTGATGGCTCCCGGCGCCTTTATGGTGCTCGGCTATCTGCTGGTGCTTTTCAATAAAATCGCTAAGAAGTAAGTGGTATGGAATACTTTCTCATCATAATTTCCGCGATATTCGTAAATAATATCGTCCTGGCCCAGTTCCTGGGCATCTGCCCCTTCCTCGGGGTTTCCGGAAAGCTTTCCACCTCCACCGGTATGAGCATGGCGGTCTGTTTCGTCATCACCCTTGCCACCGTGGTCACCTGGCTCCTCAACCGCTACCTGCTGATACCCTTCGGGCTGGAATTCCTCCAGACTATCGCTTTTATCCTTGTGATCGCCGCCCTCGTGCAGATGGTGGAGATAGTGCTCAAGAAGGTTTCTCCCTCGCTCTATCAGGCACTGGGCATCTTCCTGCCCCTCATTACTACCAACTGCGCCGTGCTTGGCGTGGCCATTACCGTAGTTACCAAGGAGTTTAGTTTCGGCAGCGCCGTGCCGCACATGTTCAATCTCGCGGAATCCACTGTTTACGCTTTCGCGACATCCCTCGGCTACGGCCTGGCCATGGTGCTCTTCAGCGGAATCCGTGAGCATCTGGCCCTTTCCGACGTGCCGAAACCATTCCGCGGACTGCCCATAGCTCTCATTACGGTGAGCATTATGGCCATGGCATTTCTTGGATTTTCGGGAATTGTTTAGTATGTTTGCGTATTAGCTTTGAACTTTAACCCAAAACCTTAATAAAAATGAAGAAATTTTTTGCAGTTATCGTTGCCCTCTTCGCAGTCGTTGCAGTGGCAAACGCAGCCAACTATTCCGTTGACGAAGCATCTGTCGACGCCCTCTTCACCGAGGCCGTAATGGAAGCTCCCGCAGCTCCCGCAGCAGCTCTTCCCGCAATCGGAGGCGATCCTCAGATTACCAATATCATCGCCCTCGTGGTCGACATGGTCGGTCTTGGCTTCTTCGGCATCCACAGGCTCATTCTTGGCACCCAGCCCATCAACTGCCTCTGGTACATCCTCACGGTCGGCGGTATCTTCGGTATCATTCCGCTCATCGACTGGATCATGATCCTCATCGACCTCATCAACGGCAGCGCAAGCTACCTGGACAACCCCGCATTCATCATGTGGCTGTAGTCTGAGGACAAACGCAATTTCCGGGCGGGCGTTATCGTCCGCCCTTTTTTAACCCCTGCTTTTTATGAATCGTCGTCTCTTCTTATGTCTTTGTGTGGCCCTCGCATTCGCGGGTGCCTGGTCAGCGTCGGCTCAGCGGCTGTTCAGCGTGGAGGAGCAGACCAAGACGGTTTCCGGGGGTAAGATGCGTGCGGCAGACAAGGCTCTGTGGTATACCCGTGGCGGTAACCTCGTAATCCGCTGGACCCAGAGTTTCAACACCTATTATACAATCAGCACTCCGTTCGGGTTCACCGACCTCTACTATCCTGCATCCAACGAAAGCACTACGCTGGACCGAGAGATGTTCAATGTGTCCGACGAACTCCTCTACACCTTTGCCGAAGGCGGTGCCGAAGACCTGGGTCTCTCCAAACAGGATTTCAACCTCAGGTCTACAAAGAAAGACGGTACCTATACTGTGCGGCGCTATGAGCCCCGAAAGAGCGGGGGAGTGTGCGCATGGGTGGAACTGGCACTGGATGCGGATGCCCTTCCCGTCTGCTGCACCTATTATAATAAAAAGGGCAAGGTCATCACCAAGACCTATTTCTCGAAGTATACCACGGTGAAGGGTTTCACCTTCCCGATGCGCGTCACGGAAATCTCCTATCTGCTGGAGAAAAACGATTCCACAGTCCGTCTGGATATCTACAAGAACCTCCAGGTGGACGTTCCTGATGAACAGTTCGGCTTCCATGTCCCGTCCGGCGCCAAGGTGGTTGACATGAAGGCTGGCCTCAAGGCCATGAAAAAGTCCGCGAAGTGAACGCGCTCGTTTTAGCCGCCCTGCTGCTCTTGGCCCCCGCCCCCGACGCCCCCGCGGCCTCTCCGGCTTGGCCGAAGGTTCGCGGCCCCTTCTCCTGGGCCGACCGGGTGATGAATTCCACCACCATTGCGCGAAGCGGCGGCATCTACGCCTTGCGGGCCAAAACCCTGGCTCTTTACACCCCGGCATTTGACGCTCGCCTACGTTTTGGGCCTTTTTCGTCGGTGACCCCCGGTTTTGAAGGGGGGGTGCCTACGTTTTCGGCCGATTTTGACGGCGACTCTTCCGTGGGACAGCTCTCCGCAACCCCGAGCCTCGGGTTCTTCTCTTATGCCCTCGGTTCGAAACTCTACGAGGATGCGGCTGCGCTGCTCTTCACTCCCGGAGTGTTCGCCCCATCGGATACCCTTCAATATCTCCGCGGAGTAACCGCCTACGATATTCACGACTTCTCCCTGGCCGCAGACTGTTTCGCCGCCATTCCGGAAGGCAGCCCGTATGCGGTTAAGGCCAAATCCTTTCTAGATGTCTGGAACTCCACCCCGGAGATTCCAAACTACAAACCCAAGAGTCCGCTGCTGGCCGGAGTCATGTCGGCAGTAATTCCCGGTTCCGGAAAGATCTATGCCGGAGACCTTCGCAGTGGCGTATCCACCCTCCTTATCGTGGGTGCCCTCGGTGGCATGGCGGCGGAATCCTGGATCAAACTCGGTGGGCGCGACTGGCGCACCATCGCTCTCTCATCGGTCTTCGGACTGTTCTATATAGGTAATATTTACGGCAGTGCCCTGTCGGTGTCGGTCATTCGCAACACTTATCAAGATGCGGAAAAGGCTACTCTTCTTTTCGATCTGCGCATTCCTCTCCATCAGTTCTAACCTGATGGCGGAGGAGGGCCCAGATCCGGCCCTTAAGGCCGCACTCTGTGAGATGGCGGCATGGCAGGCCGCGGACCGCGCAACCCGCGATTCGCTGCTGTTGGCCAAGGCGGAGTTCCTCGCGGAGGCAGGGGAGAGCGCCCGCGCCTACGAGACCGTGTGTCGCATCCAGCGCTTCGGCCTGTCCGAAGACCAGCGCGCGGAACTCCTTCGCCGGAAACTCATCTATTCTTGGGAAGCTGGAAAACTGGACGACTTCAAGGTATTGCTGGAGGAGGCTGGAAAAACAGTTTCTGGCAAACCCCGTCACCGCAGCACGGATGCGGCGATGCTCCTGAGCATCATCCCGGGAGCAGGCCTGGCGTATGCCGGTGACTGGGCTTCAGCGGGAAGGACTTTCCTGGCAGGAGCGGGTTCTATCGCTTTGGGCGTTGGTGCTTTCGCCTCTGGTTTATATGTAAGCGCATTCCTCGGCGGAGGCATATTGCTCTACACCACTCTGCCAGCAGCCACGGCAAAGGCAATCGAGGCAGCGAACGAATTCAATGTTCGCAGTCTCAAAGAGTTCTATACTCCGATTTATAACGCCTTGCGTTAAAAAACTAGCGCCCCTTAATATACTCGTCAATCGCGGTGGCAGCCTTGCGGCCGGCGCCCATGGCGAGAATCACGGTAGCGGCACCGGTCACCGCATCACCGCCGGCGAAGATACCCGGACGGGTGGTGGCGCCGGCCTCATCGGCCACAAGGCCTCCGCGCTTGCTGCGCTCAAGACCGGGTGTGGTCTGGGCAATAAGCGGATTGGGAGAAGTCCCTAAAGCCATGATGACGGTATCGCATTCCACCATAAACTCGCTGCCGGGGATTTCCACGGGACTGCGGCGTCCGCTGGCGTCGGGCTCTCCCAGTTCCATGCGGATGCACTTCATGCCAGTCACGCAGCCGTTTTCGTCTCCAATAATCTCCACCGGATTGGTGAGGAGCTCGAAGCGGATGCCCTCTTCCCTGGCGTGGTGGACCTCCTCCTTTCGGGCGGGAAGTTCGGACTCGCCGCGCCTATACACTATGGTAGTTTCTGCTCCCAGTCGCAGGGCGGTACGTGCAGCATCCATTGCCACGTTGCCGCCTCCTACCACGCAGCACTTCACGCCGGCATGGATGGGAGTGCGGTAGTCGGACCTGAAAGCCTTCATCAGATTGTTCCTGGTAAGGAATTCGTTGGCGGAGAAAACGCCGTTGAGGTTTTCGCCCGGGATGCCCATGAAACGGGGGAGACCTGCGCCTGTGCCAACGAATACGGCCTCGTAGCCTTCATCGTCCAGAAGGGAGTCGATAAGAGCGGTTCGGCCGACCACAACGTCGGTCTCGATTTTAACGCCAAGAGCGGTCACTTCGTCGATTTCCTTCTGGAGCACGTCGTCTTTGGGAAGACGGAACTCCGGGATGCCGTATGCGAGCACGCCGCCGGCCTTGTGAAGGGCCTCGAATACGTGAACCTCATACCCCCACTTGGCAAGGTCGGATGCGCAGGCAAGGCCGGCGGGGCCGGATCCTATGACCGCAACCTTGTGACCGTTGGCCGGGGCGACGACAGCCTTGGAAGCGGCAGGCGCAGAGGCTCCTGTTCCGGGAACGCCATGCTGCCAGTCGGCGACGAAGCGCTCTAGTTTGCCGATGGCTACCGGTTCGCCCTTGACGCCGAGTATGCACTTGCCCTCGCACTGGGTTTCCTGCGGGCAGACGCGTCCGCACACGGCGGGCAGCGAAGAGTCGCGGGCGATCACTCCGGCTGCGGCGTCGAAATTGCCTGCCAGCACTTCGGCGATGAAATCGGGGATATTGATGTTCACCGGGCAGCCGGTGACGCAAAGCGGGTTCTTGCAATGCAGGCACCTCGAGGCTTCGAGCATCGCTTCTTCCTTGTTGTAACCGAAAGAAACTTCCTCGAAGTTGTGTGCACGGACTTTGGGATCCTGTTCACGGACAGGCACTCTGGGAATTCTATTTGCCATAACTGTCCATAGCTGCCGTTTCTTCCGGCTTATACTGACGTGATCTTCTCATAGCTTCGTCCCAGTCGATGAGGGCGCCGTCGAATTCGGGACCGTCAACGCAGGAGAATCTGGTCTTTCCGCCAACGGACACGCGGCAGGCTCCGCACATTCCGGTGCCGTCGACCATGAGCGAGTTCATGCTCACGATGACGGGAATGCCCAGCTTTACGCAGGTGAGGGTGGCGAACTTCATCATTATCATAGGGCCGATGGCGACGCATCTGGTGTACTTCACGCCTTCCGCAACCAGAGCCTCGAGCTTAGCGGTGCCCACGCCCTTGAATCCCACGGAACCGTCGTCCGTGCAGAGATAGAGATTGTCGCAGGCGCTGGCGAGCTTGTCGGTGTAGATGAGAAGGTCCTGAGTGCGGGCGCCGATGATTACATCCACTGCAGCGCCGTGTTCGTACAGCCATTTGGCCTGGGGATATACCGGAGCGGTTCCGAGACCGCCGGCGATGAAGACGTAGCGCTGGCGGGCGAGTTCTTCCGGGGCCATGGTCACGAAATCGGAGGGGTTGCCCAGAGGGCCGACCACGTCGGCATAGGAGTCGCCCACGGAGAAGCGCTCCACCATATTGTGGCTGGAGGCGCCGATGAGCTGGATAACTATCGTGACAGTGCCGCGCGCCGGGTCGGAATCGCTGATGGTGAGCGGGATACGCTCTCCCTTCTCCTCGTCCCGGATTATAAGAAACTGCCCCGGGAGGGCAGCTTTCGCGACGCGGGGAGCCTCCACCACTATTTCCGCAATGGTGGGGCAGAGCATCGTTTTTTCAAGAATCTGGAACATCCGTAATCCCTTATTCTAATTGCACGCAAAATTACAAATTTTAATCGTGATTATCGACAAAAGATACGAAAGCCTCATTGCAGAGAATGATGATATTGCTTTAACCTAGCTGATAAAGAGCATCTCGCGGTACTTGGGCAGCGGCCAGGTCTTATTGTCGACGACTTCTTCAAGTTTGTCGACGGGACGGCGCAGGTCGTAAAGGCTCTCTGCAATCTCGTGATACGCCAGGGCACGCTTGTAATCGTCCTCGATGGCATTGGCTACCTTGCGGGCCTCCTTCATGGCCATTGCCTTGACACGGATTTCCTCGACGTACTTATTGATGTCGTCGAGGATGCGCATTTCCGTAGTGCAGTTGTCCAGATTACCATAGATTTCCTTGGCAAGCGCCACCTCCTTCAGCAGCCTCGCTTTATAATCCAATGCTGCGGGGATGATATGGTTGATGGCCATACGTACCATCACGCGGGACTCGATCTGAACCTTTTTGATATAAGTTTCCCACTTAACCTCGTTGCGGGCTTCGAGCTCTTTTTCGCTGAAAACTCCGGTCTTGGTGAACATCTCCACAGCCGAGGGTTTGGTGAATTCGGCGAACATCTTGGGGACGTTGGTCTCCACATCCAGACCACGCCTGACTGCCTCTTTCTTCCACTCATCGGTATAGCCGTTTCCTTCGAAGCAAACCACGTCGATGATGGATTTGATGATCGGCTTAAGGGCGTCCATTATGGCTACGTTGGTCTTCTTGCCGGCTGCCAGTTCTTTGTCCACCGCCGCCTTGAAGTCGATAAGCTGTTCTGCCACGGCTGCATTGAGCGTGGTCATCGCACCGGCGCAGTTGGCGCAGGAGCCGACAGCGCGGAACTCGAAGCGGTTGCCGGTGAAGGCGAACGGAGAGGTACGGTTGCGGTCGGTGTTGTCCACGAAGATTTCAGGGATCTCCACGAGGCCCACGCTTTTACCCTTCTTGCCAGCGATATCAATAGGTGTGTCGGACGGCACTTCCAGCAGTTTGTGCAGCACTTCAGTCATCGTGCGGCCAAGGAATGCGGAGACGATTGCAGGGGGCGCCTCGTTCGCACCCAGACGGTGAGCGTTGGTAGCGCTTGCGATGGAGGCCTTCAGCAGCGCGTTGTGCTTCTGTACTGCAGCGAGCACGTTCACGAAGAAGGTTACGAACTGCAAGTTACCCTTGGCATCCTTACCCGGAGCGAGCAGCGGTACGCCCTTGTCGGTACCGAGCGACCAGTTGTTGTGTTTGCCGGAGCCGTTGATTCCCTCAAAGGGTTTCTCGTGCAGCAGTACCACGAAGCCGTGCTTGCGTGCGAACTGCTTCATCAGGTTCATCACAATCTGGTTCTGATCATTGGCAAGATTGGTCTCGCCATAAATCGGTGCGAGCTCAAACTGATTTGGAGCTACTTCGTTGTGCCTGGTTTTAAGAGGAATTCCAAGCTTGTGACCGGCCACTTCGAGGTCGCGCATAAATGCGGCGACCCGCGGCGGAATGGCCCCGAAATAGTGATCGTCCAGTTGCTGATTCTTGGAAGAATTGTGGCCGAAGAGGGTCCTGCCGGTAATCATCAGGTCCGGGCGGGCTGCGTACAGAGCCTCATCCACGAGGAAGTACTCCTGCTCCCAGCCGAGGTAGGAATAAACCTTGTCCACCGTGGGGTCGAACAGGCGGCAGATGGGGACGGCCGCATCGCTAACTGCCTTCAGGGCGCGCTTGAGCGGAGTCTTGTAGTCCAGCGCCTCACCGGTGTAGGATATGAACACGGTCGGGATGCAGAGGGTGTCGCCAAGTATGAACACGGGCGAAGTAGGATCCCAGGCGGTATAGCCGCGTGCCTCGAAAGTGGCGCGGATACCTCCGCTGGGGAAAGAAGAAGCGTCGGGTTCCTGTTGTGCTAGCATCTTGCCGTCGAAGGTTTCGATCACTCCTCCCTTGCCATCATAGTCGATGATGGAGTCGTGCTTCTCAGCTGTACCCTCGGTGAGGGGCTGGAACCAGTGGGTAACGTGGGTGACACCATGTTCAATGGCCCACTCTTTCATACCTTTCGCTACGCCGTCTGCGGTTTTTCGGTCAAGGCTTTTGCCACGCTCTATGCAGGCTAGAAGAGCCTGGAGGCAGTTCTTATCGAGGTATTTGCACATTTTGTTGCGGTCGAACACAAGTTCACCGAAATACTCGGAAGTCTTGCCAACGGGAACTTCTGCCGGTACCTCTCTCCTTTCGAAGGATTCCTTAACCAAATCAAATCTGTCCATAAGATATACTATTAAAGCACTAACGAATTTCAAAAAGAAAAGAGGCTGATCCACTCTGGACCAGCCTCAAACTGTTACTTAAACTTCTAATAAAAATGACGCATACGGCTGGAGTTATACGCACAAAGAAGTACCCTGGACCTGCTGACCCTGGGTCTGCTGCTGATAACTGACGTATGCCTTTGCCATGATGAGCAAAAATTTCAACGCAATTTACGAAGAAATATTAATAATGCAAGGCTTTTTTTTGTTTTTGCTCCAGGTGATCCCGTTGGGATTCGAACCCAAGACCCACAGCTTAGAAGGCTGTTGCTCTGTCCAACTGAGCTACGGGACCAAAATCGCGCCGCTTATAGCGCCGACAAAGATACTCAATTTTTCCGTTCTGCCGCTCTCTCTTCCCGTATCTCGCGCATATCCTTGTTCTTGAGTATCAGAATCCTCATAATATACGACCAGATACCGAGAACGAGTATTATTACCGCGTGTCCTTCGTGATTGAGCAGGGCGAACAGCAGGCCGGTTTCGTCGCTCATTCCATAGAGGCTCGAGATGCTGAGCATGAGCAGATAATGATATGCTCCTATGCCGCCAGGAGTGGGTATCACGGAAGCGACGTTGCCAAGAGCGCTGAGGAACAGGGCGTCGGCCATATCGAGTCCGCTCAGTTCGGGGATGGATTTGAGGCAGAAGTACGACATCAGCATATAGCAGGTCCAGACCATGACGGTGTGGAGGATGAAGGGAAATTTCTTCTTCATCCGGCCGAAACTGCCAAGTCCGCGAAGCATACCGTTGATGATGGTCGCCACCTTGTCAAAGACGGGAACTTTGCTGCGGAAGTGATAGATGACCCAGATTGCCACCGCCGCCAGCAGCACAATGCCGCCCATAATCCACCAGAGCGTGCCTCCTCCCAGCACGGGGCCGAGGATATTCTCTTCCACGAAGCCGCCGAAGGTGTTCCAGCGAAGCACCAGGGCAAGAACGAAGGTGAGGAATATGAAGATGAAATCCCAGGCGCGCTCCATGATCATGGTGCCGAAGACGGTCTGGAAGGGAACGTTCTTGCTGGTGATCACGCCGGCGCGGATGGGCTCACATGAGCCGGGAACCACCAGACTTCCGAGGTTGCCGATGTTGTTGGCATCCCAGCAGCGGCCGTAGCGTATGCCGGGTTCGAGCGGCCTGAGGAGCTGCTTCCAGCGCTGCGCGCGGAAGACCAGGGCTCCGACCGCCGCGGCCACATAGCCAACCATCCATTCCCAGCGTGTGGTTTTCAGGGCTGCGAGAAAATCTCCCCACTCTATCTTGCGGGCTACCAGCCACACCAGAAGGGCTGCCAGTCCGAAGGACAGGGCATACTTCAGAATATTCAGGAGAGTTTTCTTCATAGCATCCGCAAAGGTAGTGATTATCCTGTAAAAATTGATTACTTTTGTAGGTTATGAAGTCGATACTCGGAATAGGCAACGCCCTCACGGACGTGCTGGCGATACTGCCCGACGCAGAGCTTCTGCGTACCTATCATCTCCCCCTCGGGAGCATGCAGCATGTGGACAAGGAAACCGGCGACCGCATCTGGGCCTCCCTCAAGGAGATTGGCGTGCAGTACGTGCCCGGCGGCTCGGCGGCCAACACCATCACCTGCACCTCCATCTTCGGCATGCCATCCGGTTACATAGGAAAGATAGGAGACGACGAACTGGGCCAGCTCTTCAAGAGCAGCATGGAGCAGTTCGGCGTACGCGCCACCATGCTCACCGGCACCAAGGGTTCCGGCCGCTGCATGGTCTTCATCACCGGAGCCAACGCCGAGCGCACCTTCGCCAGCTACATGGGCGCGGCGCTCGAGATGGGGCCGGAAGACCTCAAGCCCGAGTACTTCAAAGGCTACGACTACTTCCATATAGAAGGCTATCTGGTTCAGAATCAGGAACTTATCGCGCGCGCGGTGCAGATGGCCCGCGAGGCCGGGTGCATCATCTCCATCGACATGGCCAGCTATAATGTGGTGGAGAGCAACGACGCCTTCCTGCACAACCTGGTCGAGAAATACGTAGACATTGTCTTCGCCAACGAAACCGAAAGCAAGGCCTTCACCAAATGCACCGATCCGGTGGAATCCCTCAGGGAAATCGCCCGCATGTGCCAGGTGGCGGTAGTGAAGGTCGGTAAAGACGGCAGCTGGGCGAAGGGCGGCAGCGAGGAATACTACATTCCCGCCTGGCCCGCCAGGCCCATCGACGGCACGGGAGCGGGCGACACCTACGCCGCAGGCTTCCTCTACGCTCATTCCCTCGGCCTGCCGCTCAAAGCCTGCGGCGAGGTAGGCAGCATCATAGCGGCGAAGGTGGTGGAGGTCGTCGGCACGAAGATCGACATCCCCCGCTGGAGGGAGGCGAAGCTGGAAATCAGGGATCTAATCGAAAAGGTCAATGGATAACGCACTCTCCCGCATACATTCGGCAGTAGTGCTGCTCGACGCCGACGCCCCCGATTTCCCGGAGGCGGCGCTGGAAGTGGAGAAGTTCTTCCGTAAGAAAGGCATCTCCCTCACCATCAAGGCAGTGCACCGTCGCGGCTTCATCCTGCCGCCGCGCGAAGTCGACCTCTTCCTTTCCCTTCTTCCCGAAAAGAACTGGCACGCCGACCTGGATGCCCGTCTGAGCAAAGCCTCCTTCAAGGCGGGCCGCCGGCAGCCTGGCCCTGAGCTTTTCGACCTTGTGGTTTCCGCTCCCGAAGGCTCCAGTTTTGGACAGGTCGCCATCTTCCGGAGAATCATGGAACTCATGCAGCAGATAAGCGTATGAACTTCAAGGAGTACAGCATAAACACCCTGAAAGGCTTCTCAATGGGGGCCGGCGTGTTCCCCGGAGTGTCGGCCGGAACGGTGGCGCTCATGACCGGCATTTTCCGTCCGCTCATAGCCTCGCTTTCGGCCATCATGAGCCTGGAAAACTGGAAACTCCTCTTTAAAGGAGATGCCAAAGGCTTCTGGGAAGCCATTAATGGCGAGTTCCTGCTGCCCTGCGTGATAGGCATGGTGCTGGGCTTTCTGGTGCTGGCCCGTCTGGTGGGCTGGGCGCTCAGCTACTGGCCGGTTCCCACCTGGGCGTTCTTCTTCGGACTCATCCTCGTCTCCACAATATGGCTGCTTACCGACTTCAAGGACTGGACCTGGCGCGACGCGCTTCCCCTGGCCATCGGAGTCGGCATAGGAGTGGCCCTGTGCCTGGTGCAGCAGCCCGACCAGAACCATCCCAACACGGCCCTGTGGTATACGGGACTCAGCGGTGCGCTTGCCGTCTGCTCCATGATACTTCCCGGAATCGCCGGCAGTTTCATACTGGTGATGATGGGTAACTTCACCTTCATGCTGGAGGTGCTCAACGGCACCGTTTCCCACCTGCTGGGAGGAGACGGAGTGGCTCAGTGGGGACAGCTGCTGGTGTTCATGCTCGGCTGCGTGCTGGGAATAGTCGCCTTCTCCAAGGCTCTCAATGCCCTGCTGGAAAAGCACGGCAGGCCCACGATGCTGGTACTCTTCGGCTTCGTGCTAGGCTTCCTTGTGGCCATCTGGCCCTGGGCGGATATGGCCTCCATCGAGGCGGCGCAGCTCCTCAGGACCGGCAGTGCCTCACCCGTCGACCTTCAAATCCCTCTCGCCCTCTTCGCCTTCATCATCGGAGGCGCAGCGGTGGCGGCAATAGAAATTCCATCCAAGAAAAATGCATAGTCTTTATCTCACCAACACCCTGAGCCGCAAAAAGGAGCTCTTCAAACCCATACACGAAGGCCATGTGGGCATGTATGTCTGCGGTCCCACCGTCTACGGCGACGCCCATCTGGGACACGCCCGTCCGGGGGTCACCTATGACGTACTGTTCAAGCTGCTCAGGCACCTCGGCTACAAGGTCCGCTATGTGCGCAACATCACCGACGTGGGCCATCTGGAGCACGATGCCGACGAAGGCGAAGACAAGATAGCGAAGAAGGCCCGCCTCGAGCAGCTGGAGCCAATGGAGGTGGTGCAGAACTACACTTTCCGCTATCAGGAGGCCATGCGCAAGCTGAACGTGGCTCCGCCCTCCATCGAGCCTCGTGCCACCGGCCACATAGTGGAGCAGATAGAGGCAGTGAAGAAGATACTGGCAGCGGGCTATGCATACGAGAGCAACGGCAGCGTCTACTTCGACGTGGAGAAATACAATGCCGACCATCACTACGGAATCCTGAGCGGCCGCAGCCTTGACGCGACCCTCGAAGGGACTCGCAGCCTCGACGGTCAGAGCGACAAGAAGGCTCCCTACGACTTCGCCCTCTGGAAGAAGGCGGAACCGGAGCACATCATGCACTGGCCGTCTCCCTGGGGAGAAGGCTTCCCGGGATGGCATCTGGAGTGCTCGGTCATGGGAGAAAAATACCTCGGCGCCGAATTCGACATCCACGGTGGCGGAATGGACCTGATGTTCCCCCATCACGAATGCGAAATCGCGCAGAACGTGGCCGAGCGCGGAACCCAGGGCGTGCACTACTGGGTGCACAATAACATGATTACCATCAACGGTCAGAAGATGGGAAAGAGCCTCGGCAATTTTATCACCCTGCCGGAGCTTTTCTCGGGTTCGCATCCCAAACTGGAGCAGGCCTACAGCCCCATGACCGTTCGTTTCTTCATCCTTCAGGCCCACTATCGCGGCACGCTGGATTTCTCCGGCGAGGCTCTGCAGGCGGCCGAAAAGGGTTATAAGCGCGTGATGCAGGCTGCCCGCGACCTGTCGGCGCTGGCTGGAGTGAAGTTCGAGTCTCTGCCTTATGGTGAGCTCCCAGAAGGCATCGCTCCCGAAGTCTGCACCGCCACTTCTCCCGAAGTGCGCGCCGTGTGGGAGGGCGTCTACGAGGCTCTTTGCGACGACATGAACACTCCTGTCGCCCTTGCGCAGATTTTCGAAGCCGTGAGGCTCATAAATTCCGCCAAAGCAGGCAGCGTGAAGCTTTCGGCTGAAGACCTGGCCACCCTTGCTCAGATCTTCTCCGACATAGTGTTCGGAGTGCTCGGCCTGGTGGACGAGGAATCCGCCGAAGGAGCCACGGGAGCCGTTGTGGACGGGCTCATGCAGATGGTTCTCGAAGAGCGCGCCAAGGCCCGTGAGGCGAAAGACTGGGCCATGAGCGACCACATCCGCGATTCCCTGAAGGCTCTCGGCATCACCGTCAAAGACACCAAGGACGGCGCTGAATGGACACTGGAATAGCCTTATGAAGTTTATCAGCTGGAACGTGAACGGCCTTCGCGCCGTGGCTGGCAAGGGCTTCGCCGACATCTTCGTGGAGCTCGACGCCGACTTCGTCTGCCTTCAGGAAACGAAGCTCCAGGCCGGCCAGATCGACCTGGAATTCCCCGGCTACACCTCCTACTGGAACTATGCCGACAAAAAGGGCTACTCCGGAACGGTGATCTACACAAAGCACCAGCCGCTTTCGGTCAGCTATGGGATCGGGGTCGATGAGCACGACCACGAAGGGCGCGTCGTGACCCTCGAGATGCCGGATTTCTACCTGGTGAACGTCTATACCCCGAATTCTCAGGACGGCCTTCGCCGGCTGGACTACCGCATGAGCTGGGAAGACGCCTTCCGCGCCTATCTTTGCGGCCTGGCTGCCAGGAAGGGCGTAATCGTGTGCGGCGACATGAACGTGGCTCACGAGGAGATAGACCTGAAGAACCCTGCAACGAACCATTTCAACGCCGGCTTCTCCGATGAGGAGCGCGGCAAGATGACTGAGCTCCTTGCCGCCGGTTTCGTGGATAGCTGGCGCTCCCAGCATCCAGGCGAAGCCAAATACTCCTGGTGGAGCTACCGGATGGCTGCCCGCGAAAGGAACGTAGGCTGGCGCATCGATTATTTCCTGGTATCTTCAGGGCTGGCTCCCCGCATCGTCTCCACCGAAATCCATAACGAAATCTTCGGCTCCGACCACTGCCCCGTGGAGCTGGTTATGGAGTAGGGGATTCGCCACGCAGTTTGGCGAGTAGTTCATCCGGAGTATATACCGGAGTATCCGTGTAAGGAGCGAAGTGCTTCTTGTTATTCGTGACTATTGCATCCACATGTTCGATAGTGGCGCAACGCAGCTGCATGGCATCTTCGAAATCGGGGTTGTCGGACTGGATACATTCATAGACGTCCATACCGTAATTATTGAAGATCACGAAGTGGCGGATGTATTTGGCAAAAAGTTCATAGAGTTTCTCCCGGGAGAGAACCTTTCTGGTTATATAGGAAATATTTACCACGCTGAGGGCTGAAAGGCAAATACGAATCTGCTTCCTCACACCAAGCTCCAGAATTTTTTTAGCCGACTCGGTCCCCTCACGGATAAGAATATCATCCAACATAACGTTGGTATCTACAAAAACGCTCTTTGGGATATAGATGTCCATAATTCTATTTACTTAAGAGATAGGCCAAACGCTCATCCGCCGCAATCTCTTCCGGAGTGAATTTAATCCCCAGGCTCATGCTTTTCACTTCATCCGAAATAATAATCGGTTCTTTGATTATGGGCCACCCATCCATATCTTCCTTTACCTCGCGCCGGAGGGCTTCTTCCACTAATGCGTTGAGGGTCTTTCCCTGGCTTTTAGCCTTTCTATTGAGATAAAAGAGCAACTCTTTATCCAACCTGAAGGCAGTCTGGCGCCTGTTCTGATTTCTGCTCTGCGTTTGCATATCCTATCAATTTGCCTGCAAGATACGAATAATAGTATAACAAAACAATCTTTGTTATACAAATATATCGATTCTATAATGCCGCCTGCAGGAAACGATAGTTTTTCCAATTATTTGATTATCTTTGTGCAAAATCGAATTAGTATATGATGGGTATCGTCAATGGATTGGTCGCATGTATTTGCGCCACGATGTTTTTTGCTTCCTGCCACAGGACAGAACCGGTGGTTAGTGAAGATGGCCCACAGGCCCAGGTAACCATAGGTACTTTGCTAAAGGAACTCATCGACCGCGATGCCGTGGCCCGTTATCCCGAGTTTGAGTACAAGTCGGCATCGTTCAGCAGCTACGATCGCGCATCGCGTTCCAAAACCCAAAACTGGTTTGCCAATGGCGACAACAACTGGTTTCTCCGTCATGAAACAGTCTCCGGACGCGATGAATTCGTGCTGTTCGATGCAGATGGTCCCGGAGCGATTACCCGCTGGTGGATGACTTTTGCAGGAGCTAATGGTGGAGCGGGAGGCTTGCGCGTTTATATTGATGACAATCCCGATCCAGTGATAGTGGGCACTCCTTTCAATGTCGTGAGCGGAGAAAAAATAACTTCTTCCCCACTTGCCAGTTCCATTTCTAAGCTCACGCCTGTAGGACAGCGCGGACACAACCTCTTCTATCCCATCCCATACAGCAGGCACTGTAAAATTACTTATTGCTCTTACGACCTTAATTCCGACGGTAACGGCCACGTGACCAGCAGCGAGTGCATTTATTATAACATTGAGTATCGCACATATGCGCCTGGTACTACGGTGGAGTCTTATTCAGAGAAGAACAAGACCAAGTACAGCAATCTCGAAAAGGCTGCCGTCAAGGCTCTTCGTAATCCTGGAGACATACCTTCTTCGTCCAATCAGAGTCTGAACTGCGAACTTGGACCGGGCGAATCCTTCGAACTGCCTGTCAATGGCCCCGGAGCCATAAGGGAGGTAGCGATGAAGCTCCAAGCCGAAGACATCAGCCAGGCTTTCCGTTCCACAGTGCTGGAGATATCGTTCGACGGAGAAAGCACCGTCTTCATTCCGATAGGGGAATTCTTCGGAGTCGGATACAAAGCTCTGTACACGAAGATGTGGTATGTCGACGCTTACCCCGGAGGCCTCATGAGCGCCCGTTGGGTGATGCCATTCAGCAATGCGGCCGTCGTGCGTATCATCAACTACGGCAAACAGAACGTAAGCATTAGCAACGCGCACGTGAGTGTGTCTGACTGGAACTTCGACAGCAGGTCGATGTATTTCCATGCAATGTGGAAGTTCTATCCCAGGCTCGATACCCGCATGGATCCTGTTACGGGTGCCAAATGCGAGCACTACGACCTGAACTTTGTCACACTCGACGGTAAGGGCGTGTATATGGGGGATTCCATGAGTCTTTTCGATATCTCCTCTGCCTGGTGGGGAGAAGGCGACGAGAAGGTCTATATCGACGGAGACACTTTCCCATCCATATTCGGTACTGGTACGGAAGACTACTACGGCTATGCATGGTGCCATCCCAATACGATAGTGGACCATCCCTTTACCTCTCAACCTTCCGGAGCCGGCAACCTGTCTCCCGGATATACTTTCAATTCGCGGCACCGCTGTCTCGACCGCATAGCCTTCAGCAACCAGCTGGTATTTGATATTGAGATCTGGCACTGGAACCAATCCACAATGGATTTGGGCGTGTCCAACTATTTCTATATGCTTCCCGGAGGCACTGTCCGTAACGAACGCGATACGTCCGGATTCCTCTACAAACCAATACTCTCTCCCATGGACTTTGTAGAGTTGAAGGAGGATTTGATGGACATCGAGGCTGAATATCTGAAGCTTGAGAAGCTGACGGGTGGTAATTATGAAACCCAGACGGCTTTCGGCGAGAACTGGAGCAATGGAGCACAGGTCTTCTGGAGCAACGCTCCGGTAGGATCCGAAATGACCCTCTCTTTTGACAGCCCTTACGAAGGAAGCTTCAATCTGAAGATGCTGTACGCCTTCTCCTGGGACTACGGTGTCTTCGACATATGGTTCAACGATCGCAAGATAGAAACCAACCGCAATCTCTACGACGCGAACCTCCACACAGAGTGGTCCGAATACGGAAGCGTACTGGTGTCAAAAGGGATTAACACCATAAAGGTCAAGGCAATCAGCCATCATTCGGGCATTGCCAACTGTTTCTTCGGT
Organism: Bacteroidales bacterium; assembly: GCA_017412645.1. GTDB lineage: Bacteria > Bacteroidota > Bacteroidia > Bacteroidales > UBA932 > Cryptobacteroides. Next base: position 57,477 of record JAFPWX010000016.1, read on the forward strand.
CTGGATAGGATAGTCCTGGAGAAACTATAGAAGAGCTTTCATGGCGGGCACGTTCTCGCGGGCGCTGCAGAAGAGGGCCCACTGGTTGCGCGTGCGGTCCCAGTTGTGCTCCGGATACTTGATCTTATAGTAGGTGTCTCCGTTAAGATAGTCGGCGAAGAACCTGACGCACTGCATGTAGGGGAACAGGCAGGCGGCGTAGGGAAGGTTCTCCTTCTCTATGGGTGTGAGGAACACTCCGGCCGATTCGAGGTAGCCCTTGCTGAACGCCTTGAAGATTTCCATGTTGAAGCCCACCTTGCTGGTGTCGGGATCGTCCTCGGCGGTGAAGTTGGCCGCGGTGCGAAGGAAATCGCCGAAATCCGAGAATACGAACGACGGCATCACGGTGTCGAGGTCGATGACGCAGAGCACGTTGCCGTCGGCGTCGAACATCATATTGTTCACCTTGGTGTCGCAGTGGCAGATGCGCTTGGGAAGCTTGCCCTCGCGGTATAGACGCTCGGCCGCGGTCATCTCATCCTCGTACTTCAGCAGATTGTCCACCATCTCGCGCACCTCGGGTCTTGCAAGGCGTCCGGCGGCATCGGCCTCGATGGCCTCGTGCAGCTGACGGGCGCGGAGCTCCATGTTGTGGAAGTCCGGAATCGTCTCCCCGAGTTTCTCCGGAAGGTCGGTGAGCATAGCCTCGAAGTTGCCGAAGGCCTTGCCGGCGTAGTAGGAATACTCCGGAGTCACCGCCTCATAGGTGAAGGCGTCGGGAATGAAGAGCGATACCCTCCAGTATGTCTTGCCGTCGGTCCAGTAGGTCTTGGGGGAGTCCTTCAGCGGGAGGAACTTGAGCACCTTGCGGTCCAGGTCCTTTTCGCCCGCTGCGGCCAGCTTGGCGCGGATATGGTTCGTCACTGCGCTGATGTTGTGCTGGAGCAGGTCCACGTCCTGGAAGATAGCGTTGTTGATTCTCTGTAGCACATATGAGTGAGGCCCGTTGGTGGACACCTTGAAGGTGTCGTTGATGAGTCCGTTACCGAGGGGTTTCACTCCCGTTGGCTCGCCTTCGAGGGCGAACTGCCTTGCAATGTCGATAGTTTCCATGTTATTTAATTATTGATTTTATCTTTCCTTTCCGGTCGAGGAGGTAGCCCAGCGGGGCGAGTCCATAGTCGTACCCGTCACGGAACGATTCCTCCGCGACGGCGACGGTCCAGCGGCTGCCTTCCATCTGCCTGCGCAGCCAGTCGGCTTCGCCTCGCGCATTCTTTTCCACCACCGCCAGAAGGCGGGTTTTCCGGGAGATGCCGGCCTCCATATCCTTCATCCTCTCGATGCAGCTTCTGCACCCGGCCTGGCCGACCAGTAGCAAAAGGGTTCGGTCCGCCTCCCCGGCCAGGCCGAGCACCGTAGCCTTGGAGCCGTCAGGCAGCAGCAGGTCGCCGTCTTCCGCTGTGCCGCCCTTGAGGTTGAGGCCGCTCTTTCTCAGAAGCGCCTCCTCGTCGAAGCGAAGGTAATCCAGGGCGATGCTGTCGGCTATGGCTTTCCGGAGGTAGACCCTTAGAAGTTCTACGTTGCGGTAGGGAGATTCGAGGGGGTAGAGGGCTGCCATGAAGAGGTCGGAATAAACGTAGTACGACACCGTGTCAGCCTTGGCTGCGTCGAGGAATTCGTTTATGCAGGCGGCTGCCGTGGCGGTGTCGGTCTTCTCAAGCAGGGCGATCCAGTCGCCGAAGCGCTGCTCCGCCTTATCTATGGGCTGCAGGCCTTTCTGCGAGGAGAAATCATAATCGTCCCAATAACCCACCGGACTCTGGGTGGAACAGGCTGCCAGCAGAAGCGCGGCTGCGGCGATGGCTTTCAGTCTCATTTGACTTCGAATGTGGTTATCTTGTTGTATCCGGTGCTCTCTTCCCAGACGTTGTTATTTGCGAGCCTGATGGAGTAGAGCGGATTGTCGTGGAGGCTTTCTTCGGGATCCGGCAGGTTGAGGTAGAGGGTGTAACTGCCCTTTGCGGGAGCTTTGAAATCCACCTCGAACGGGCGGGTCTTGCCTGCAAGCCAGAAACGCGGGTTCTCGTTCTTGACGGGGATCACCGTCTTGCCGCCCTTGGAATCCACCAGCACGAGTTCTAGTCCGCGTGGGTTGATGGGTGCAGCGAAGCCTACATTGCTGATGGAGAATACCGTGCGGACGTTGCTTCCGGCGGTGATGCTCGGGCTGATCCAGGCGTTGCGGAGCACCAGGCGGTAGCCTAGACGACGGTTGATTTCGTCCCTGCAGCCTCCGTTCTTCCAGGATTTCAGCACGCCGCTGTGGTAGCCGTTGTTCAGATAACTATAGTGCTGCTTCGCCATTGTTTCGACTGCTTTGTCGCACACGGAGTAGCTGGACGTGCCGCAGGTTTCGCCGCCCATAAAGGTATAGTTTGTATCGTCTTCCCAGAAGCGGCGCTCGCCGTCGTCCTCGAAGGTGCCGTAGTCGTCGGCAGATGCCAGGAAGCAGTCGTTATGTCCGCATATGCGGGCCTTGGGAGTGTTCTGGTATGCCGTGGCGCAGGTGAGGGTGTCGGTGGCGTTCAGACGAAGCATTTTTAGCTTGAACGTAGGCGTACGCACAGCCACCTGCCTGCTTGCCGGCACGGCGTCCAGAAGGGCGTTCATCACCTCGCGGCGGGGCTCGTAATCACTGTCGCTGCTGGGCTGAAAGCCGAAGTGATCGGTGTAGTACCATTCTCCCCACCAGCCCACGAATCCTGCCTGGACGCATAGGAGTACGTCGGCATTTTCCTGAAGGATGGGCTTAAGCTGCGCTATATGTTTAAGAACCTGTGCCTTGGTGGCATCCCACGGCTTGGGTGTGGTAAGATTGTCACAGTCAAAATCGCCGTTGAAGTATCCGAAGCGGACAAGAGCCTTGACGCCCGCCTTCCTTGCATTGGAGAAGGCCGTCCTGATGCAGTTCAGGTAGTTGTCGGGGATGTCCTTGGCCACATAGTCCGCCATCCAGAACTGGAAGAATGCTATAGAGCGGCACTCGGCCCTGTAACCCTTAAGGGTATTCACCGAAAAACTGGAAGACGGACTGTCGAAATAGCAGTCGGTATAGAAACCCCTTTCAGGATTCGGGAAATCGGTGTCTTCTTCCGTGAATTTGATTTTGGTAAGCCCGTCCGTGTCGATGACTACAGGATCCCAGAAATGGTCGGGATCCGGGGTTTCGGTGGTGCTGCTGTTTCCGTTGCCGGTATCGCCGTTTTCTTCCGGGGTTTCGTTTCCGTTGTTGATGAAACTGAAATTGAACCCATCGCAGGAGCTGAAGACAAGTGCTGCGGCGACCACGAGGGCGGGGATTCTGGCGGTTTTCATAATCACAAATGTAATAAACATTCCGCAGTAATTCAAACCGGCCACCCTAATCGCAAGCTTTGAAACCTTCCGAAACATTTCATTTGAAACTTTTCCCGCAATTCTTTGGTTTTTAACAGCATTTTCCCAAACTTTACGCGCATTCTAAAACGGAATAATCATTAAAACAATACATTACAGTATGAAAAAAGCTTATTTGGTGCCCGAAACGAATGCGCTAGACATTCGTGTTCAGGGATGCATTCTTGCACTTAGTGATCCTCCCGGAGGAGCACAGTCAACCGGTTTTACAAACCAGGGCAGCTATAATGATGGCGACTGGGACATTGACTAATGAAAGGAGGAATAGTTATGAAGAAATTATTTTACATTCTCTTTGCAGCGTCCGCCCTTCTTTTTGTGTCCTGCGCTAAGGAAGTCGGCGAGATTATAACCGTACCTGAAGCAAAATTGACCGGAGAGACGATCACCTTCTCCGCAACCATTGACATGCCTGCTGCAACAAGGGCTGCCCTTAGCGGTCTTAACATTAATTGGCAGTCGGGTGATTATATCGCATTTGCTACTGACAACGACGCAACCATCCGTGTTTATCCCGTAACGGTTGATGGCGTAGATCCTACAAAGTGTACTATTACCGTTGATAAGGTCGATGGTGCCTCTGGTTATTATGCCATATTCAAAGGCAGTCTTGGAGATGGAGGGGCAGGTGTCAACAGTGTAGATGCCGATGACTATAGCATGGTTACATTTAACACCGCCACCAAGACATTCTCCGGCCTGACCGTGGGTAATCAGCAGGTAGCTGAAAACTCTCTATCTTCACACCTCTGGTATACAAATGGTTATCCTCTTGCAATGGCTGGTAAAGCAGATGGTTCCTCGCTTAGCATGAAGCCCTGCCTGGCACTTGTTAGACTCCAGATCGATGCTGAGAGTGTACCTGCCGATGCATACTATAAGAGTATTCCATATGTGAGCTCTTACAGCGTCAATCACGATCATAATTATTCGGCAGTCAGAGGATTCAATCTCTATCAGATTGGAGGTTCCACAATCTATTCATCCGGTGATTATGATGTGCAAATTGCTGCTGATGGCAGCCTTACAACTACGGCTACAAGTGACAAGGAGTATCGACAGATTTCCCAGATCGAAAAGCTCTTTTCCGGAACTGATTACCTGATGTGCCTGATTCCCGGAGGAAGCATTTCTTCTTTCAAGATTGATTTCCTGGGTTACAGCGACAATACCCCGACTCTCAACTGGAATGCCGCTTATACCATGAGGCTTCCCGCATCCAATACTGTTGCCCCCGGCGATTACTACGACCTTGGCGTCCTGAATCCCCTCGGCCGCAAGAAAGCAAAGAATGAGGCGGAAGATGAGACAGCGGATGCTTTAGCGGCTGTTTATGTGCCAGCAATCACAATCGATGGTGATATGTCTGATTGGGCATCACTTGCCGTAGATAAAGTCGTCGGCATAAGTGCTCCCTCACAAGATTATCAAGTATTCAAGGTAACGTACGACGAGTTGAACATGTATTTCTATTCCAAGAGAAATCTGGCCCGTCAGGGAGAGTGGCCGTTCTACATGTGGTACGAAATTGATAATAATGATGATGGGACTTATGAAAAGCGTTTCTATTTCTATCCTTATTCTAAGCCGGAAAGCACTTTAGTCATAAACTCGAATCCTGCATCCTCTAACATCTCTGGTTTGACTTTGAGTTGTGCTGAACATGCAGGAGTCGATTATGTCGAGTTTGAGACTAGCGTCCCGCGTTCTGAACTGAACATTAGTAATGGCAACACTTTAAAGTTCCAGTCCACCATAAATAAAGTAAATACGGGGGCAACTCTTACTATCGCAGAGGCTCTGACTATAGTTGATTAAAGCATCATTGCTTCTTTAATACATTTTTCGGGCAGCCTTCGGGTTGCCCGATTTTTTGCGAGGAGGCTAGGTCCGGGGGGAGGGGCAACCGTCAAAAAGGGCGGGAAATGACGGTATCCCCCTGTTTTTTCGGGGGGATACCAGCAATAACGGGCAAAAATGACGGTTGGCCCGATCTGTCCGGAGCTGCCCTGACGATTTTGGGCGATTTTGACAGACCCCCCTCCCTAAATGCCAGGGGGGTCTGACATTTTAGGCGTTTTTTGACAGGGCCCCTCCTCGAGGGCTGGAACGACACGAAGGTTCGCCTACGATTTTGGGCGTTTTCGTAGGTGACCCCCGGTAAAAAGAGGGGGTCGCTTACGTTTTGGGCCTTTTTCGTAGGCGAGCACCGATGCGACTAGGCGAGCACCGCAGGCCGGCGAAACGGCAGGCCGGCCTGCTGGCGGTGCCCGGCGGCAGCTGCGGGAGGCTGGTTGGAGGGCCTTCCTCGCCGCCGCCGATCGCCTGCCCCTCCCATACAGAAATCCCCGGCCGCGAACGGTCGGGGATAACTTTTTTGGGCGCCGGCCCGGAAACCCGGAAGCCGGAAACCCGGAGTCCGAAAACTACAGGTCCATCAGGTCTCCTGCCAGTTCGTCGTTGCGGCCTACCACGATATCCTGGTAGTCGCTCAGACCGGTACCGGCGGGGATGAGATGACCGCAGATAACGTTCTCCTTGAGGCCTTCGAGATGGTCGACGCGACCGCGGATGGCGGCTTCGCTGAGCACCTTGGTGGTCTCCTGGAAGGAGGCAGCGCTGATGAAGCTACCGGTGCGCAGAGCAGCCCTGGTGATACCCTGGAGCACGAGGCGGGCGGTTGCCGGCTGGGCCGGACGGACGCCTACTGGCTTCAGACCCTGGCGCTCGAGCGATGCGTTCTCGCTCTGGAGCTCACGGGCGGTGATGATGTCTCCCTGGACATACTTCTGACTGTCGCCCGGAGTGAGAACATAGTTCTTGCCGAACACGCTGTCATTGGTATCCATGAAGGCCCACTTGTCCACGAGTTCCTCGGGGAGGAACGGAGTGTCGCCCGGATCGGTGATTTCCACCTTGCGCATCATCTGGCGCACGATTATCTCGAAATGCTTGTCGTTGATCTTCACGCCTTGCAGACGGTAAACCGCCTGGACCTCGTTGACGATGTACTCCTGAGCCTTCACCGGGCCGAGAATCGCGAGGATGTCGCTCGGGGCCACGCCGCCATCAGAGATGGGAGTGCCGGCCTTCACGTAGTCGTTCTCCTGAACGAGAATCTGCTTGGTGAGAGGAATCAGGTAGTGCTTTTCGTCGCCGCCGCGGTTCTTCACGATGATCTCGCGGTTGCCCCTCTTCACGCTGCCCATAATGATCTCACCGTTGATCTCGGAGAGAATGGCCGGGTTGGAAGAGTTGCGGGCCTCGAAGAGCTCGGTAACACGCGGAAGACCGCCGGTGATATCGCTGGCCTTACCGATGGCGCGCGGGATCTTGATCACCACGTCGCCGATCTTCACGTCAGCGCCTTCCTCCACGGAGATGTGGGCGCCCACGGGCAGGTTGTACTGCTTGAGGGTTTCGCCGCCTTCTCCGAGGATGAGCATCGTCGGGTTCTTGGTGCGGTCCTTGGACTCGGTGATGACCTTGTCGGTGGACATGGAGAATTCGTCGGTGGATTCCTTGCGGAAGGTGACACCTTCGACGAGATTCTCGAATGCCACGCGGCCGGCGGTCTCCACCAGAGTGATGGCGTTATAGGGGTCCCACTCGCAGATAAGGTCGCCCTTCTTCACCTTGGCGCCGTCCTTCTTGTGAAGCACTGAGCCATAGGGAATATCGTACTGCGAATAGGGATAACCGGTATTTTCATCAACGATACGGAGCTCGGTCATACGGCTTACAACCACGGTTTCGGTCTCGCCATCTTCGTTTACACGCTCGATGGTGCGGAGATCTTCGAAACGGAGTACGCCGTCATACTTGCTCTCGATGCTGGAATCAACCACGGCGCCGCCGGCGGTACCACCGACGTGGAAGGTACGGAGCGTAAGCTGGGTACCAGGCTCACCGATGGACTGTGCGGCGATAACGCCCACGACTTCACCCTTCTCGACCATGCGCGAGGTGGCGAGGTTGCGTCCATAGCACTTGGCGCAGACGCCCTTGCGGCTCTCGCAGGTGAGTACCGAGCGGATTTCCACCTGCTCGATGGGGAGGGTGTCGATGAGTTCGGCCTGAGCCTCGCGGATTTCCTCACCTGCGTGCAGGATGAGTTCTCCGGTGAGCGGGTTGAAGATGTCGTGCACGGTGACGCGCCCGAGTATCCTCTCGCCGAGGCTTTCCACAACGGTATCCTTATCCTTGATGGCGGTAGCGATGAGTCCGCGCAGCGTTCCGCAGTCTTCCTCGGTGATGATGACGTCGTGCGAAACGTCCACGAGCCTACGGGTAAGGTAACCTGCGTCAGCCGTCTTGAGGGCGGTATCGGCAAGACCCTTACGGGCACCGTGGGTGCTGATGAAGTACTCGAGCACCGTCATACCCTCCTTAAGGTTGGAGGTGATGGGGTTCTCGATGATTGCGTTCTCGCTCGCGCCGCTCTTCTGAGGCTTGGCCATAAGGCCACGCATGCCGCAGAGCTGCTTGATCTGCTGGGTGCTGCCTCGGGCGCCAGAATCCAGCATCATGAATACTGGATTGAAGCCCTGCTGGTCGGCGGAAATGTGCTTGGTAACGATGCCGGTGAGCTTGTTGTCGATGCTGGTCCAGAGGTCGATGACCTTGTTGTAGCGCTCGTTGTTGGTGATGAAGCCCATCGCAAAGTTGTTCTTGATGTCCGCCACCTGCTTGTATCCTTCCTCGATGAGGGTGTATTTCTCCTTTGGGATGATAACGTCGCCGAGGTTGAAGGATATACCGGCGCGGAATGCCTGGTCGTAACCAAGGTTCTTGATGTCGTCGAGGAACTGGGCCGTGCGGGTTACGCCGGTGTTCTTGATGACTCGGGTGATGATGCCGCGGAGCGACTTCTTACCGAGAACCTCGTTCACGTAAGGCACCTCATCGGGAACGAACTGGTTCACGATGATACGGCCGGCGGTGGTCTTCACTATGGAGCTGCCCTTGGACGGATCCATCTTGTCGTTCGGCAGGCGGACGCCGATCTCTGCATGCATTTCGATCACCTTCTCGTTGTAGGCGATGAGAACCTCTTCGGGGCCGTAGAAGACTTTGCCTTCTCCCTTGGCACCGGGACGAATCTTGGTGATGTAGTAGAGACCGAGCACCATGTCCTGCGAAGGAACGGTGATAGGAGCTCCGTTGGCGGGGTTGAGGATGTTCTGGCTACCGAGCATGAGCAGCTGAGCCTCCATGATGGCGGCGTTGCCCAGCGGGAGGTGTACTGCCATCTGGTCGCCGTCGAAGTCGGCGTTGAAGGCGGTACATGCCAGAGGATGCAGCTGGATGGCCTTTCCGGAGATCATCCTGGGCTGGAAAGCCTGGATACCGAGGCGGTGCAGGGTAGGTGCACGGTTGAGGAGCACCGGATGTCCCTTAATCACGTTCTCGAGGATGTCCCAGATGACCGGATCCTTGCGGTCTACGATCTTCTTTGCGCTCTTCACGGTCTTCACTATGCCGCGCTCGATGAGCTTGCGGATGATGAAGGGCTTGTAGAGCTCGGCCGCCATATCCTGCGGCAGACCGCACTCGTGCATCTTGAGTTCCGGACCCACGACGATAACGCTACGTGCAGAGTAGTCGACGCGCTTACCAAGGAGGTTCTGGCGGAAGCGGCCCTGCTTGCCCTTGAGGGAGTCGGAAAGACTCTTGAGGGCACGGTTGCTTTCGCTCTTCACCGCGTTGGACTTCTTGCTGTTGTCGAAGAGGCTGTCCACAGCTTCCTGAAGCATGCGCTTCTCGTTGCGGAGGATAACCTCGGGGGCCTTTATCTCGATGAGTTTCTTGAGACGGTTGTTGCGGATGATGACGCGCCTGTAGAGGTCGTTGAGGTCGGAAGTGGCGAAACGGCCGCCGTCGAGCGGAACGAGGGGACGAAGGTCCGGCGGAATGACCGGCACGACCTTCATCACCATCCACTCGGGACGGTTGACGTCCTTGCTCTCAAGGAACCACTTCACTACCTGGAGGCGCTTGAGCACCTCTGCCTTGCGCTGCTGCGAGGTCTCGGTGACCATGGCTTCGCGGAGTTCGCGGGCGAGAGCCTCGATGTCGATCTCCTTGAGGAGGTCGTAGATACCCTCCGCGCCCATCTTGGCGATGAACTTGTTGGGATCGCTGTCGGGCAGGTTCTCGTTGCCGGGAACGCGTGCCAGGATATCGAGGTATTCATCCTCAGCGAGGAGTTCCATCTTGGCCACTCCGCTCTGTCCGCTCTGGGTCACTACGTACTTTTCGTAGTAGATGACGCTCTCGAGCTTCTTTGCGGGAAGACCGAGGAGTGCGGAAATCTTGTTCGGAGCGCTCTTGAAGTACCAGATGTGAGCCACCGGAACGGTGAGGGTGATGTGACCCATGCGTTCGCGGCGCACCTTCTTCTCCGTAACCTCCACGCCGCAGCGGTCGCACACGATTCCGCGGTAGCGGATCCTCTTGTACTTGCCGCAGTAGCACTCATAGTCCTTGGTGGGGCCGAAGATCTTCTCGCAGAAGAGACCGTCCCTCTCGGGCTTATAGGTGCGGTAGTTGACGGTTTCGGGCTTCAGAACCTCACCGCAGCTCCTTTCGATGATGTCTTCGGGAGATGCGAGCGAGATGCTGATAGCGCTGAAGTTGCTCTTTACCTTATTGTCTTTATTATTGAAAGTAGGCATGTTCTCACAAATCTTTATTATTCAAGAGTAACTTTGAGTCCCAGACCGCGAAGTTCGTGCAGGAGCACGTTGAGGGATTCCGGAATGCCGGCGGGCGGCATCGGGTCGCCCTTCACGATAGCCTCGTAGGTCTTGCTCCTTCCGGTGACGTCGTCGGACTTCACGGTGAGGATTTCCTGCAGGGCGTTCGCTGCGCCGAATGCTTCGAGGGCCCAGACCTCCATCTCGCCGAAACGCTGGCCGCCGAACTGGGCCTTGCCGCCGAGAGGCTGCTGGGTGATAAGGGAATACGGGCCTATGGAACGGGCGTGCATCTTGTCGTCCACCATATGGTCGAGCTTGATCATATAGATGACGCCGACGGTTGCGCTCTGGTCGAACCAGTCGCCGGTGCCGCCGTCGCGCAGACGGGTCTTGCCGAAGCGCGGGAGGCCTGCCTTGTCGGTGTAGGCTGCAATCTCGTCGATGGGAGCGCCGTCGAAGATCGGGGTGCTGAACTTCACGCCGAGTTTCTGACCTGCCCAACCGAGCACGGTTTCGTAAATCTGGCCGAGGTTCATACGGGAAGGCACGCCGAGCGGGTTGAGCACGATGTCCACGGGAGTACCGTCCTCGAGGAACGGCATGTCTTCGCGGCGGACGATCTTTGCTACGATACCCTTGTTACCGTGGCGGCCTGCCATCTTGTCACCGACAGTGATCTTGCGCTTCTTGGCGATGTACACCTTTGCGAGCTGCATGACTCCGTTGGGGAGTTCGTCGCCGACCTTGAGCTGGTCGACTTCGCGCTTGCACACAGCCTTCTCCGCCTTGAGGGCGATGCAGAAGTTGCTGATGAGCTCGGCGATGCGGGCGTTGGTGTCGTCCTTCTCGGTGGTCCACTTTCCGGTGTTCACGTTGGTGTAGTCGATGCTGCGGAGGGTCTCAGCCGTGAACTTGCGTTCCTTGGCGATGACTTCGACTCCGTAGAGGTCGTTCACACCTGCGCTCTTCTTGCCCTTGGTGAGAACCGCGAGACGGCCGAGGAAGTCGTCGCGAAGCTTGGCGATCTTGCGCTCGGATTCCTCTTCGCGCATTTCGGCCCTGGTCTTCACGTCGTCCACGCTCTTCTTGCTGCGGCGGCCGCTCTGTTTGGCTGCCTTTGCGTAGAGAGCGGTCTTGATGACCGTACCGTTGAGGCTCGGATTGGCCTTGAGGGAGGCATCCTTCACGTCGCCGGCGTTGTCGCCGAAGATGGCCTTGAGGAGCTTCTCCTCCGGGCTCGGGTCGCTCTCTCCCTTGGGAGTGATCTTACCTATCATGATATCACCCGGCTCGATGTGGGCACCGATTCTCACGATACCGTTCTTGTCGAGGTTGCGGGTGGCGTCTTCGCTCACGTTCGGGATATCGGAAGTGAGTTCCTCCATGCCGCGCTTGGTGTCACGCACCTCGGTGAGGTACTCATCCACGTGGATGCTGGTCATGATGTCCCACTTCACCATCTCTTCGCTGAGCACGATGGCGTCTTCGTAGTTGTAACCCTTCCACGGCATGAACGCCACCATGAGGTTGCGGCCGAGTGCGAGTTCGCCGCCCTGGCTGGCGTAACCTTCGGTGAGAACCTGTCCGCTCTTCACCTTGTCGCCCTTGCGGACGATCGGGGTGAGGCAGACGCAGGTGCTCTGGTTGGTACGGCGCCAGATGGGGAGCTTGTACACGGTCTCGTCCGGAGCGAAGGATACGAACTTCTCGTCGTCGCTGCGGTTGTAGCGGATGCGGATTTCGTTGGCATCCACATAAGTGACCTCACCGTCGCGCTCGGCGATGAACTGGGTGCGGGAGTCCAGGCAGACCCTCTCTTCAAGACCGGTACCCACGATGGGGGATTCGGGCTTGAGAAGCGGGATGGCTTGACGCATCATGTTCGCGCCCATAAGTGCGCGGTGCGCGTCGTCGTGCTCGAGGAACGGGATAAGGGAGGCAGCTACCGAAGCCATCTGGTTCGGGGCCACGTCCATGTAGTCGACCTCCTCCTTGCCCACGACGGGGAAGTCCGCCTCGAGGCGGCACTGGATGCGGTCGGCGGTGATGGTGCCGTCGTCGGCGATACCGACGTTGGCAAGGCTCACGAGCTTGTTCTCTTCTTCCTCTGCGGTCATGTAGTGGGTGCCCTCCTTGCTGAGGTTCACCTTGCCGTCCTTAACCTCGCGGTAGGGAGTCTCGATGAATCCCAGCGAGTTGATGCGTGCGTATACGCAAAGACTGCTGATAAGACCGATGTTCGGGCCTTCAGGGCTCTCGATCGGGCAGAGGCGGCCGTAGTGCGTATAGTGAACGTCACGGACTTCGAAACCTGCGCGCTCGCGGCTCAGACCACCGGGGCCAAGGGCACTCAGACGCCTCTTGTGGGTGATTTCCGCAAGGGGATTGGTCTGGTCCATGAACTGGCTCAGCTGGCTGGTTCCGAAGAAGGAATTGATAACACTGCTGAGGGTCTTGGCGTTGATGAGGTCGATGGGGTTGAACTGCTCGCTGTCGCGGATGTTCATACGCTCGCGGATGGTACGTGCCATGCGGGCGAGACCCACGCTGAACTGGTTTGCAAGCTGCTCGCCGACGGTGCGGACGCGCCTGTTGCTGAGGTGGTCGATATCGTCCACGACAGCCTTGCCGTTGATAAGACGGACGAGGTACTTGATAATCTCCACGATGTCGTCCTGAGTGAGGACGCGGGTGGACGGATCGGTGGTGAGGCCGAGCTTGCGGTTCAGACGGAAACGTCCCACCTCTCCGAGGTCGTAGCGCTTCTCGCTGAAGAAGAGCTTGTCGATGACGTCGCGGGCGGTGTTCTCATCTGGCGGTTCGCTGTTGCGGAGCTGCTTGTAGATGTAGTTCACCGCTTCGATCTCGGTGTTGGTCGGATCTTTCTGGAGGGTGTTGAAAATGATGGTGTATTCGCCTGTGGAGGCCTCGTCTTTCTGGACGAGTATGCTCTTCACGTCGGTGTCGAGGATTGCGGCGATGGTGTCGTCGTCAAGCACGGCATCCCTCTCTACGATGGGAAGGGTGCGCTCGATCGGGATGATCTCGCCGGTATCCTCATCTTCGAAGTCTTCCACCCAGGTCTTGAGAACCTTGGCGGCGAGCTTGCGGCCCTTGTTGGCTGCGAGCGACTTCTTGTTCACCGGAACCTCGTCCGCGAGGCCGAAGATATCGATGATATCCTTGTCGGAGTTGAATCCGATGGCCCTGAGGAGCGTGGTGACGGGCAGCTTCTTCTTACGGTCGATGTACGCATACATCACGTTGTTGATGTCGGTGGCGAATTCGATCCAGGATCCCTTGAAGGGGATGATACGGGCCGAATACAGCTTGGTACCGTTTGCGTGCATGCTCTGGTCGAAGAACACGCCCGGGCTGCGGTGCAGCTGGGACACGATGATGCGTTCCGAACCGTTTATCACGAATGTACCGGCGGGGGTCATGTACGGGATGTTGCCGAGGTACACATCCTGTACCCTGGTGTCGAAATCGTCATGATCCTGGTCGGTGCATGAAAGGCGGAGTTTTGCCTTCAGGGGAACGTTGTAGGTGAGTCCCCTCTCAAGACACTCTTCTATCGAATACTGCGGAGGATCGATAAAGTAATCGATGAACTCCAGCTTGTAGCTGTTGCGCGTATCTTCGATCGGGAAGACTTCCTGGAATACCCTGTAGAGGCCTTCGTTCTTCCTGTTTTCAGGAGAGGTTTCGAGCTGGAAGAAGTCTTTAAAGCTCTTCAGCTGCACCTCCAGAAGGTCCGGATACTCGAGTATCTTCGACGTAGCGAAGCTTATGCGCTTGCTATTGGTCTTTTTTGACATTCTGCCTTTATATGTGTTGATAAAATTTTACGGAAAAAAGGTATAGAGCCTATTTACCCCGGCTCTATACCTGTTTTTAATCCCCCGGGCAGGGGCCCCTTTGCAGGGGAGCGGGTGAGATTTACTTAATCTCAACCTCGGCGCCGGCTTCCTCAAGGGCTGCCTTGAGCTGGTCGGCTTCTGCCTTGGAGACCTTCTCCTTGACGGGCTTCGGAGCTGCGTCAACGAGGTCCTTTGCTTCCTTCAGACCAAGTCCGAGAGCGTCCTTAACGGCCTTGATGACCTGGAGCTTCGCCTGACCGGCATTGGTGAGGATGACGTCGAATTCGGTCTGCTCAGCGGGAGCTGCGTCAGCGGCTGCTGCTGCGGGACCTGCTACTGCAACTGCTGCTGCAGCGGGCTCGATGCCGTATTCTTCCTTAAGGACCTTTGCAAGTTCCTGAACGTCTTTAACAGTAAGATTAACCAACTGTTCTGCAAGTGCTTTTACGTCTGCCATAATTGTAGTTTTTTAAATTGTTATTGTTTTTGATAATTACTTTTCTTCGAGTGTCTTTACCACACCGGCGATGGTCTGAGGAGCGCTTTCGAGCGCGGAGACCACCTGCTTGATCGGGCTCTGGAGAAGGGCGATGACGTCGGCGATGAGTTCGAACTTGCTCTTCACAGCGACGAGTTCGTCGAGTTTGTCGGCTCCGATGTATGCGCATTCCTGCACATAAGCACCCTTGAGCACGGGCTTCTCTTCCTTATTCTTCTGCCATTTCTTGATGAGCTTGGCGGGAGCGTTCGGGGTTTCGCAGAACATGACGGCGGTGTTACCCTTGAGGATGTCCACAAGAGATGCCAGCTCCTCGTTGCCGGAAGCCTTGAACACGTGGCCGAGAAGGGTGTTCTTCACAACCTCGAGCTTGATGCCTTCGCCGAAGCACTCGCGACGGAGCGCGGAGGTCTTATCAGCGTTCAGTCCTTCGATGTCGGTGAGATAAAAGTTAGGATACTGCGCGATCTGGGCAGTGAGGTTCTCGATAACCTGTACCTTCATTTCCTTTTTCATAGTATCCTCCTTTTATGCTATTGAGTTGAGGAATGCCTTAGTGTCGATCTTGATACCCGGGCTCATGGTAGTGCAGATGGCTGCACCCTTCATGTAAGTGCCCTTGAGAGCCTGAGGCTTGAGTTTCGCGATGGCGCTAAGCACTTCTGCTGCGTTCTGGTAGATCTGCTCCGAAGTGAAGGAGATCTTGCCGATGCCGCAGTGGACGATGCCGGTCTTGTCGACCTTGAAGTCGATCTTACCACCCTTCACATCCTTGACGGCGTTACCGATTTCCATGGTAACGGTGCCGGTCTTGGGGTTCGGCATGAGGCCGCGGGGACCCAGTATCTTACCGAGTGCGCCAACCTTGGCCATAACTGAAGGGGTGCAGACGATGACGTCGATGTCGGTCCAGCCGCCCTTGATTTTTTCTACATATTCGTCGAGACCTACATAGTCGGCTCCTGCTGCCTTTGCCTCCTCTTCCTTGTCGGGGGTGCAGAGCGCGAGAACGCGCACGACCTTACCGGTTCCGTTCGGGAGGGTGACAACGCCGCGGATCATCTGGTTGGCCTTACGGGGGTCAACACCGAGATTCACGGAGAGCTCGACGGTGGCGTCGAACTTGGTAAAGGTGACTTCCTTCAGCAGAGCGCAGGCTTCAGAGAGGGAGTACACTTTGGCGTGCTCGTACTTGGCGGTCACGGCCTTCTGGTTTTTCGTAAGCTTTCCCATTTGTCTGTGCTATTAAAGGTTTGTCGGGAATTCACCCGTTACTTTTATACCCATGCTGCGTGCGGTACCTGCAACCATACGCATGGCCGATGCCAGCGTGAAGCAGTTGAGGTCCGGCATTTTGCCTTCCGCGATGGCGCGCACCTGATCCCAGGTGACGGATGCCACTTTCTTGCGGTTCGGCTCGCCCGAAGCCTTGCTGATCTTTGCGGCTTCCTTGAGCGATACTGCCACGGGGGGCTGTTTCACCTCGAAGGAGAAGGACTTGTCCGAATAGACGGTGATGACTACCGGGAGAGTCTTGCCTGCCTGGGCCTGCGTGGCTGCGTTGAAAGCCTTGCAGAAGTCCATGATGTTCAGACCCTTGCTACCGAGAGCCGGTCCTACCGGAGGTGCTGGATTTGCGGCTCCGCCTTTAATCTGGAGCTTGATAAATCCGGTTACTTCTTTTGCCATTTCTGATTATTCTTTTGTTACTTGTGTAAAGCTGAGTTCGAGCTGTGTCTTGCGGCCGAAGATGACCACAATAACCTTAACCTTGCTCCTGTCTTCCAGGATTTCATCCACGGTGCCGCTGAAGCCGCTGAACGGGCCGTCGGTGATCTTTACGGATTCGCCTACGGAGTAGTTCACGATGGTCTCGGCAGCCGCGTCGATGTTCTCGTCCTGTACGCCAAGGATACGCATTGCCTCCTCCTCGCGGATGGGGACGGGGATCCTTTCGTACTGGGTACCGGAAGCATTGGTCTCCTTCTTTTCAGTGAGGAAACCAGACATTCCGGGAACGTTGTTGCGGATGATGTTCTCGAGCTGTGCGCTGAGCACGGCCTGAATAAGCACATAGCCGGGGAAGAGCAGCTTGTCCACTGCTTTCCTCTTGCCGTTCTTAGTTACAATCTCTTTTTTGGTCGGTACGAGCACCTGCCCTACCTGTTCCTGGATTCCGCTGCGTTCTATCTCTTTTTCGAGATATTCCTTAGCCTTGTTCTCCTTGCCGCCCGCAGTCCTCAGGACATACCATTTCATGTCACTCATTGGGTACGGGTGTTACAGAGTATAGATAAGGGTCATCAGGTGCTGGAAACAGAAGTCGATTATGGCGAGCCCGAGTGCAAGAATAACGGTGCTGACCAGAACAAGCAGAGCGGAGCTCTGGAGTTTGTTCCATGCCGGCCACGTAGTCTTGTGAACAAGCTCTACATAACACTCTTTCAAGTAGTTGATAAACTTTCTCATCTTTACATTTAATGGGCGACTTCCGTTGGAAGCGGTGGAAGAAGCCTTATTAAACTCTGCTGGATCGTAACCTCCAGCATGGCAGGGGAAGCAGGATTCGAACCCACATCTACGGTTTTGGAGACCGCTGAACTACCCTTGTTCTATTCCCCTAAGAAAGCGGGTTCCCCCCCTAGGTGGGGATCCCGCTTTTGGTTTAGGCCTGATTAGTCAAGAACCTTGATAACCTGGCCGGCGCCCACGGTACGACCGCCTTCGCGGATAGCGAAGCGAACGCCCTCGTTCAGAGCAACTGCGCTGATGAGCTTAACGTTGATCTCAACGTTGTCACCGGGCATAACCATCTCGACACCTTCGGGGAGAGTGATCTCACCGGTAACATCGAGGGTGCGGATGAAGAACTGGGGACGGTACTTGTTGTGGAACGGAGTGTGGCGTCCGCCTTCCTCCTTCTTCAGCACGTAGATCTGGCCGAGGAAGTGAGAATGAGGCTTAATGGAGCCGGGCTTCGCGATAACCTCGCCGCGCTTGACCTCCTTCTTGTCGATACCACGGAGGAGAAGACCCACATTGTCGCCTGCCTCGCCCTGGGGGAGGAGCTTGCGGAACATCTCGACGCCGGTAACCACAGTGGCCTTCGGCTTGTCGTTGAAACCAACGATTTCAGCGGGATCATTCACGTGGATGGTACCAGTCTCGATACGGCCGGTAACCACAGTGCCACGACCGGTGATGGAGAAGATGTCCTCGATAGGCATGAGGAACGGCTTCTCGTTCTCACGAACCGGGATGGGGATGTACTCGTCAACAGCGTCCATGAGTTCCATCACCTTGTCTTCCCACACCTTCTCGCCGTTGAGGGCGCCGAGAGCGGAACCGCGGATGACGGGAGCGTTGTCGCCGTCGAAGTTGTACTTGCTGAGAAGGTCACGAACCTCCATCTCAACGAGGTCGAGCATCTCGGGGTCGTCAACAAGGTCAACCTTGTTCAGGAAAACGACGATCTTCGGAACGTTTACCTGACGGGCGAGAAGAACGTGCTCATTGGTCTGGGGCATCGGGCCGTCGGTGGCGGCTACCACAAGGATAGCACCGTCCATCTGGGCAGCACCGGTAACCATGTTCTTAACATAGTCGGCGTGGCCCGGGCAGTCTACGTGTGCGTAGTGGCGCTTCTCAGTCTCGTACTCAACGTGAGTGGAGTTGATGGTTATACCGCGTGCCTTCTCCTCAGGAGCGTTGTCGATCTGGTCGAAGGACCTGACGTGGCCTTCCATACCGGGAATCCTCTCTGCGAGCACCTTGGTGATGGCCGCAGTGAGGGTGGTCTTGCTGTGGTCAACGTGGCC